>JAZNXT010000076.1:0-9288 GCA_045594005.1 Victivallales bacterium | reverse complement strand
AACTTAAAACTTTTGACTTTTGACTTTTTTCACAGGCTTTAAGCGAGCGAAGCGAAGCTGAAAAGCCCAATGAGAGTGCGCTTTGCGCACAACTTTTATTCGCAAAAGGGCATCGCCTCCCGGCTGATGCCCTTTTGACTCTTTAAACTTCAAACTTTTGACTTTGAACTTTGGACTTTTTTCACAGGCTTTAAGCGAGCAAAGCGAAGCTGAAAAGCCCAATGAGAGTGCGCTTTGCGCACAACTTTTATTCGCAAAAGGGCATCGCCTCCCGGCTGATGCCCTTTTGACTCGTTTAAACTTAAAACTTTTGGCTTTAACTTTTGACTTTTTTACAGGCTTAAAGCGAGCAAAGCGAAGCTGAAAAGCCCAATGAAAGTGCGCTTTGCGCGTCCTAAAACTTGATATTTCCGGAAGTTATGCTATATTATATATCCGCAAACTCTGCACAAACTGAAAGGTCCCATTGTGATGAGCTTGAAAAATATATGGTGTATCGCGGTCTGGATGTGCGCTGTCTTTCTTTCTTCCGGCAGTGTTCCTCCGGCATCCGGCAAGGAAAAAACAAACGTTCCCGTGCGGTTCGACAATATCATTGAAGATGCCTGTACCGTCAATAATGTGGATCCGCTGCTGGTCAAGGCTTTGATCCTGCGGGAAAGCCGGTTCAACCCCTGTGCAAAAGGCGGAGCAGGGGAGATCGGGTTGATGCAGATCAAATATGAGGCGGCTAAAGACTGGGCACGGGCAATGGATGTGGCTGTTCCGGCAAAAGAAGATCTCTATGATCCGTACTTGAATATTACCATCGGTGTCTGGTATTTGGGACGCGCGTTATCCCGTTGGCAGGGACGATCCACCACAACCGGATTGGCTCTTTTTGAATATAACGCCGGACGCAGAACAGTCATTACCTGGATCGCGCATTACGATGGTGATACGAAGGCGGTGATCGATCGTGGTCCCTCTGCACGGTATATCCGGGCGATCATGAAAAACATTCTGGCACTGAAAAAAACGGAAAAAGCATCTCCGGCGGAAATCATAGCGTCAAATCCCTGATTATTTTCAGGAAATCTCTCAAAAAATCTCTTGAAAATTTGAGTTTGATGCGCTATATTGGCATTTCAAAGAAAATTTTTATATTGTCATATAGAAAGGACCGTACTCATGCCTGACGGAAAAAACACACTCGACAGAGATACTTTCCGTATTGATTGTATCGGAGAATGTAAGATCATGTCACCTCTGAAAGGTGAACATGTTCATTTTACTACGGACGACAGCTGTGTGCTGTTGGATAAATTTTATTCTGATTTGAAAAACCGCGTAACGGAAAGTGGAAAGATCCCCGTTTTTGAAGAAGCCGGCCCCCGCGAAAAAATTTTCCATGATCCGCGCTGGAGCAAAGCGGCGATCCTGACCGCCGGTGGACTTTGCCCGGGTCTCAACAGTGTGATCAAGGGGTTGACCCTTACGCTGAAACAGACCTATGGTGTGCCGCTGGTCTATGGGATCCCCTACGGTTATGCGGGGTTGAATCCGGCATTCGGGCATCCGCCGGTCGTTCTTGACGGAGCGGCTGTGGATGATATTCACGAACAGGGCGGCACGATCCTCGGATCTTCCCGCGGGGAACAGGATACGGAAACCATGTTGGAAACGCTGGTGCGTCTGGATATCAATATGCTTTTCTGCGTGGGGGGCGACGGCACATTGCGCAGTGCGCACGATCTGGCGATGGCAGCGAAACGCCGTCATTTGAACATCAGCATCATCGGGATCCCGAAAACGATCGACAATGATATTTGTTTTATGGACCGCACCTTCGGGTTTGAAACGGCTGTTTATGCCACAAACAATGTGATCACAGTTGCTCACAACGAAGCCAAAGGCGCATTGAATGGAGTCGGCTTGATCCATGTGATGGGACGCGATTCCGGATTCATTGCGGCATACGCAGCTCTTGCCAATACGCACATCAACTTCTGTCTGATCCCGGAAGAACAGTTTACATTGGAAGAAGGAGAAAATGCTCTTTTTCCGGTACTTTTTGACCGTCTGCGCCGCAGACGCCATGCCGTGATCATCGTAGCGGAAGGGGCAGGGCAGGAATTGATCCGCGGCGAACGGGAAATGGACAAGAGTGGCAATATCCTGAACAAAAATATCGGAGAATTTCTGAAAGCCGAGATCAAGAAATACGCGAAAAAAGTCGGCACGGAAGTCAATATCAAATACTTCGATCCCACCTACATGATCCGGGGTGTTCCTGCCAACGGAACAGATGCAGTTTTCTGCTATCTGCTGGCACAGAATGCGGTTCATGCGGCATTTGCCGGAAGAACGGATATGGTGATCGGACATTGGGCAGACACCTTTACTCATGTGCCGATTTCCATGGCGGTGCGCGAACGCAAGAAAGTGGATCCGGAAGGACCGCTGTGGCGCAGTGTCCGCCTGAACACCTGGCATTGATCCGGGTGCGGAGAAAAGAAAAATGATCTTTACAAAAAAACGCATAAGATTTTTGATTACAGCTTGTTCTGCTGTTTCTTTGTCTGTTTTGACATCCTGCGATATTTTTATGGCGGAATGGAAAAAATCCGGATTCTATGATCAGGCGGAAAATGCGGCAGCAGAGGAAGAAGCAAAAAATTTTACGGCAGAACTGGAAAAACCGGTGACCGGCGTTCTCTCTGTCCATACGCTTGTGCGTTTTTCTGTCGGGTCAGAAAATGAAATGCAGGTCATGAATTTTTACGAACCAGCGAAAACGATCGTGGAATCTGTCCCCTGGCTGACCTCTATGGATATTGAAGATGTTGTTCCGGTGGAACGGGTACAGGAAAAACGCGGGGTGTATGATCTGAAACTGCTTTTGACCGCAAACGGCAAAAAGAAATGGGAAAAGATGCTTGCCGCCAGCACCGAATACGGATATGCTCTGTTAGTGGATGGCGTGCTGTATCAGACATTCAAGCCCCGTAATTTTTATGACAGCAAATCGCGCGAGATCATATTGGACGGTCCTTTTGATGAAGCATTATGCAAAAAATTACATTTGCGCGCGCCGTTCAATTTTCTGAAATTAAATGAACAAGCCCGGAAAAATAAAGGTTCTGACCAATGAAAAAACAAAAAGTCTTTTTGCTCTCTGCTGCTCTTATTGTATGTTCCGTTTTTCTGATCGGTGCGCCCAGTGCATGCGAACCGAGATTTTGGGCGGATCCGGATGCGATGGAAGAACTGCAAAGACCTGCCCGAGCAAGGATCGCGGTCCGCAGTATCATCAAATACCGCTACGGAGAGCAGACCGAAGCTACGATCCCCACCTATACGAAACAGGAGATTACCGTGGGGCAGTTGTGGTTATCTTCCCGTGAGATCGAAAAAATCGATATGCTGCCCCGTGCAGGAAATCCGGGTTATTACGACTTGGAAATCACGCTGACGGATAAGGGACGCCGGGAATGGATCATGCTTTCCAATGCCAATGCAAGAAATTATCTTTCGTTCATCATTGATGGCATACACTACAGAAGTTTCAAGCCGCGTATGCTCACAAGCGACAATGATCTCAAGGTCATAATTGACGGGCCTTTCGATCAGGCGACGGCGAGCGAACTGGTACATCATTCAGAATTCAACTACATTAAACTGAACGGCAATAAGACATTATTCGGTTATTGATTCCGGTAATGGGAAATATTTTGCTTCCGTAAAAAGCTGCGACTTGAAAAAACGGCGATCTGTGCTATATTATTATATAATAGCAACAAGCAACATCATCGGAGTTTATCGACCATGCAGCAAAAAAAAGTGCAGATCCGTAACAAAGCAGGAATACACTGCCGTCCGTCCGGCGTGATCATGACGACCGCGTCCAAGTTTTCCGACCACAAAATCGTTGCGGAATCAAAGGGCAGGGCTGTCAATCTGGTGAGTATTCTTGACCTTCTCTCCATGGGCTTGCAGAAAGATGACGAGGTCACGATTACTGTGGAAGGTCCGCAGGAAGAAGACGTCTGCGCGAAAATGGCTGAACTTTTTACGACAGAATTTGATTTTATCTGATCGCAAAGCAAAAAAAGAAAGGAGCCCGGTGGTATTATGAAAGTGATCATTGTCGGGGCAGGGGAACTGGGGCGGCTGCTGGCGAAAATTCTCAGTCACGGTAACCATGAAGTGGTCGTGATCGACAGCAGTTATGAAGAATTGGAACGCCTCGGCGACCAATTTGATATCATGCGTATTGAAGGATCCTGTACCAGTGTTTCCGTTTTGAAAGAAGCCGGGGCGGAGAATGCACAGGCTCTGCTGGCGGTCAGCGGGGACGAGGCATCCAATATTATTGCCTGTCAGATCGCATCCAAACTGGGGATCCGTCAGACGATCTGCCGTTTGTTCCGAGCGGACAGTATTTCCGAAAAGGATGGTGTATCGCCGGAAAGTTTCGGGATCTGGAAAACATTTTCCACGCCGGAGGTATCCGTCCGGAAGATCATGGAGATCCTTCAGAACCGGGCGGTGCTGGAACACATCCAGTTCGGTCATCCCGATGCCTGTATGGAGATCGTGCGGATCACCGATGCATCGGGTCTGGTGGGTGTGCGGCTGCGTGATATTGCGGAACCGGAGATCCTGAACACGGTCCGTATTGCGGCGATCCTGCACAATAACTCTCAATTTCTGATCCCCTCCGGCGATACGGTCATTGGAAAAAATGACCGGTTGTATGTTGCCGGGACAAAGGCACATGTCCGTGCCTTTGTGGATACGATCACCGGTTATGCGATCACGACAGCCCCCCGCGTGGTGATTGCCGGAGCCAGTGTGACCGGTGTTCTTCTTGCCAATATGGCGTTTGAAGCCGGGTACGATGTGCGGTTGATCGAGCGCAGCAAACGGATCGCGGAAAGTGTCCGGGATGATCTTCCTACGGGATTGATGATCGTGCAGGGGGATTTTACCAGCGAATTGCTGTTGGAGGAAGCGGGTGCCGGAAGTGCCGATGTTTTTGTCAGCACGGCAAATGACGATGAAGACAATATTCTTTCCTGCATTATGGCGAAACGGATCGGCGCGAAGAAAGTTGTGGCATTGACTCATAAACCGGAATACATCCGGATCATTCCTGCGATGGATCTGATCGATTGCGGATTCAGTTCTTCCCTCACAAGTGTCAATACGATCCTGCGCTTTTTTATCAGCGGTACAATGCGTCTTGATGCGAATCTGCTGCATCTCGGAGCAAGTTTTTCAGAATACAAAATCACAAAGAAATCACCCATTGTGGGGCTTGCTCTGAAAGACTGCCAGTTTCCGCCGGGCACGATCCTTGCGCTGATCTTCCGTGACGGAGAAGTGGTGACTCCTTCCGGTTCGACAACATTACAGGTCAACGATACGGCAGTGGCGATTGTCACCGCCGATACCGCGAAACGCCTGGAACCCCTGTTTCCGAAGGATTGAGTGATTTATGAATCTCCGGATCGTTACATTTATGATCGCGGTCATTATGGCAGCTGTGGCACTTGCGATCACGGCTTGCGGTACGGCATCCTATCTGCTTCAGGATCCCCGGGATGCCGCGTTGAAACTGACGCTTTGCGGGATCATGATTTTCCTTCTTTCTTTCGTTCTGGCTTTTTGTATGCGCCCGAAAAACGAGATCGACCGGAAAATGGGGATGCGGGAAGGCTTTGCCATTGTGGGATTGTCCTGGTTCGCGGCGACATTCTGCGGGATGTTTCCTTATATCATCGTCTGCGGTTTTTCCTGGTATGATGCCATCTTTGAAACTGCATCCGGATTTTCCACCACCGGTGCATCCGTTGTAGATTCCACCCTTGTTCTGATGAATGGCGAACGATTGGCAAACGGTGTGGAAAGTCTGCCGCGGGGGATCCTGCTCTGGCGCAGTATGACCCAATGGCTCGGCGGTATGGGGATCGTGGTCCTTTCACTGGCGATCGTGCCGCTGATGAAAATCGGCGGACAATCTCTTTACAATGCGGAAGTTTCCGGTATCAAATCCATGCAGAGCAAGATCGCGCCGCGGATCGCAGATTCAGCCAAGATCCTCTGGATCGTTTATGTGGTTATGACATTGTTTCAGATCATTCTGCTCCGACTGGGGAATATGGGCTGGTTCGACTCTGTTTGTCATTCCATGACAACGCTTTCCACTGGCGGATTTTCCACAAAAAACAGCAGCATCGCCTATTGGCAAAGTGATTATATCCATTGGGTCATTATTGTTTTTATGTTCCTTTCCGGATGTAATTTTGTGCTGCACTACCGTTTCCTTATGCGGAAGTCCGGCAGTAATTATTTCAAGGACGAAGAATTCCGCTTTTACACCGTGATCGTGGTCCTCTTTTCTCTTATCATCGCCGGGATCCTGACCTGGCAGAACGGACTTTCCTCCTGCTATGTATCGCTGCGGGATGCCGTGTTTCAGGTCATTTCCTTTATTACGACCACGGGATTCTGTACGGCGGATTATTCCCCATGGCACGCACTGCCGGTCATGCTGCTGTTTCTGACCATGTTTATATGTGCCTGCGGCGGTTCCACGACCGGCGGGATCAAGTGCGTGCGGATCCTTCTTGTGGGAAAATACGCGCTTTCCGAACTCCGCCGCTGCCTGTTTCCCCACTTGGTGCAGGATATCCGGCTGAATGATGAACGCTGTGAGTTTTCCACGATCCAGAAGACCATCGGATTCTGCACTCTTTTTATGATCCTGTTTCTTGTCTTTGCCGCGATCCTGACCTGTCTGCTGCCGGGGGATGTTTCCATGGAAACGGCTCTTTCCGCCTCTCTGACCTGTCTTGCAAATGTGGGACCGGGATTCGGGCAGCTCAGTCCTGCCTATACATTCAGCTGGATGACGCCGTCGGCAAAACTGCTGCTGGCTTTTGAAATGATCCTCGGCCGTCTGGAATTATACACTGTGCTGGTGCTGTTCCTGCCGTCGTTCTGGAAAAAATAAAACTCAATTTTTCAGCGGAGTCAATGTGTAAAGGGAGCGATGCCGCCGTTCCACAAAGAACTTTGCGCCGTTGCAGAATGGCTGACCATCGGGCAGGGCGGTCTGTTCGATCTCCAAACCGTCACAAATGATCTGAAGCGGACCCTGATTGCGTTCTTTGTCCACCGGCAGATTGACGGCAATATCGATTTTGCAATCGTAATTCGGGATCTTTTTGCTGAAAAGATGCACGGAAACCATATTGGTTTGAATATTTTTGACCGGATACACGCCTTCAAATGTGGCAGTGGAATCCCAGTTTTCGGCGGTACTTCTGATCCCGCGGCGCGCCATGATGGCACGGATCCAATCACTGGAAAGAGCCCAGCGTTCCCCTTTGGCACGGAGCGTATTTCTGCCGAATACATCCGCCGCTTTTGATCCCTGCTGACCAAAGATGTGCCACAGGATCTGTTCTTCCTCTCCGGTGATCGTATTATTTTCGGTTCTCTCCGCAGGAGCGGCTGTCAGTTGAATAAATGCACTGTCCGGACCATTGGCAGGATCGCCGCTGCGGACATTGATCCTGCTCCGGACAAGATCCAGCTCCACCGATTTCCCCTGAAGACGGACCCGTTTTTGAGCGACTCCGTTTTCGGTCAGGGAAAAGGTGGTGATCTTCAATTCGTAAAGACTCCCCGCGACCACGCATTTCAGTTCACCGCCGAGTACGATCTTCCGGGTATCGGTGCGCAAGGGCGGATTTTTGATCCCCTGAATGGGCATGACATATTTTGTGTCCCGCTCCTGATAATAGTACACGCTGAAACGCGCACCGTTTTCGTGCCGTCCGTCAAAGATCAGCGGGATCTTCGGTTGAGCCGGGGGCAGGGGGGCAGGTCGTTTTTTCTGCGCGTAAAGAATCCCTGCGGACAACGCAAGCAGCATTGCCGCGAAAGCAGAAACACCTTTGAGCCAGACCCCATTCCGCCGCATCATACAAACTCAAAATCGTCCATCGTTTCCAGTTCAGAACCAATGAATTGGACCGTTTTTGCGAAAGCGTTTGCGCGATGGCTGATCCGATCTTTGATCTCCGCACCAAGTTCCGCAAAAGTCCGGTCGTACCCATCGGGAATGAATACGGGATCGTAGCCGAATCCTTCCGTGCCGCGGGGCGCATCGGCGATTTCTCCGGTCACTTCTCCCCGGAAAGTCGCCACCACATCGCCGCGATAGGCGAGGGCGATCACGCACACAAAACGGGCGGTGCGGTCGGTCTTCCCTTCCATTTCCTTCAAAAGTTTTGCGATCCGGTCGGCATCGGTGGCATTTTCTCCGGCATAGCGGGCAGAAAAGACCCCGGGTGCGCCGTTGAGAGCCACGACTTCCAGCCCCGAATCATCGGCAAATGCCGACATATCTGCATATTTCGACGCGGCGATCGCCTTCTGACAGGCATTTTCCTCGAAGGTCGTTCCGTTTTCAGCCAGTTCCGGAAAGCCGTTGATCGTTTCCGGGCTGATGATCGTCACCGCCAGACCGTTTTTGCAGAGCATTTCCTGAAATTCAGCGATTTTGTGTTTATTGGATGTAGCCGCCAGAAGTTGAAGCATGATATTTCTCCTTGATATTGAAGTCTTACATTTACCTATATAATGTACTCCGCCAAAGGAAAAACTCAAGCACTCATCCCGAAAAAAATAAGTTTTTTACCATCTGCCCGGCAGTTATTTCTGTTGCGGGGCAGGGAAAAGCAGCTCCAATTATTTTTCGCGCCGGATCACCATCGTGGGTTGACCGGATATCTCAAACGCTATGCGGCACTGGTTTCCTCTGCGGATATGCCCCATCACAATGATGGCGCGGGGGGTGCCATTCTCCCCACTTTGTCAATCCTGAACTACCACTTGCTACCTATACAAAATTTCCTTTTTCATTCAAAATTTGAATCGGAAATACCAAGGTCGTGGTCGTAGTGGTGGTAGTGGTCGTGATCTCTTCCACTCCCACTCCCACGGCTCACGCCTCAGAATCGGCCTCGGAATCGGCCACCTAATCGGCCTCGGAATCAGCTTAATCCTCTGCAACTCACTCTCTTTGAGTGTAGATCCTGATTCGTCTTTTATTTCACAATTAGTGCAGCCTTCAAACGCCTGATCTTCGATTTCTTTTACGCTGTCGGGAATCGTGACACTGGTCAGATTTTTGCATCCGCTAAACGCCCATTTTTCGATTTTAGTAACGCTATCGGGAATTGTGATACTGGTTAGATTGGTGCAGCTGGAAAACGCGTATGATCCGATTTC
>JAZNXT010000075.1:0-5746 GCA_045594005.1 Victivallales bacterium | reverse complement strand
GCGTTGTAATTGTCTAACGGTTCCCGCGCTCCTGTAGAGCGCAGGGTGCATAGCACCCGATTCTCGGGCGGCTCTCGCTACGCGTGCCGCCTGTACACAAGGAGCGCAGGCTAAAATCCCGCGCTCCTTCAGAGCGCTTTTGGGGTCGGGGGGGGTGCAAAGCACCCGATTCTTGGGCTTTTCTGCTTTTCCGGATTCGGCATCTCTCCTCATTGGGAATAACGCGTCCGACAAAAATGTGCCTTTTTATTCAGCAATAGCCGCTTATCTCCCCATGTCGGGAATAGAGCATTTCAAAAAGGTTTTTCCCCGTTCCATCCATCAAAAAAAAAGATCACCGCGCAGCGTCAGAGCGGGAGATAGTTCTGGTGTTTGTATGGCAGACCGTCCCGCAAGAGATGGGAATTATCGGAAAGGCTGACACACCGGGGGGAAGTGAAGCCGCTTTCGTAGTTTTTGAATTCAAACACGCTGACACCTGCGTGATTGATATCAAAAGAACTCCAGAAAATATGCGGCACGATCCCCAGCAGCACGGGGAACCAGATCATGCTGAATCCCTGATGACAGAATAGTGCGATCCGTTCTTCCGACGGTTTGATGATCCGGTACACGCCGGTTCCTTCTCTGCGGTAACCGAGTTTTTCCAGAAATTCATCGGAAGCGGCAGTGACCCGTTCATAGCGTTTTTTTGCATCGGGCAAGACCTGCATAGTCTTTGCCTGATCCCAGTTCTGATGATTCAGATCTGCATCACCATCCTGTAAAAATTCGTGGGTGGGCTGATTGAAGATCCAGCCCCATTTTCCATTGGGATAGATCAATCCGAAATCATCACAGGCGAGCTGTTCGCTGGTCCATTCTTCGATCTCCACGGGCAGTTTCAGCACATCGGCGGTGGGCTGTGCTGTTTCCCGGGCGCGTCCCAGCGGAGATGAATAGATCCTGTCCAGACCGTGTATGGCAAATCGTTTAGCCAGAGCCTGCGCCTGAAGTTTTCCCAGCGGAGTGAGAGTATCGGGATTATAAATGGGATCCCCGTGCCGTATCACAAATAACAACATGATAATCGTCCTTTCCGTTATTTTGATATTTTTATTATTTTTCTTCAGCCAAAGATAAAAGGCGTGGCAACTCTCCCAACAGATAAAGCGGCACATTCAGCAAGCCGTCATCCAATTTCAAATTCTGCATGGATGCGCGAACAGCAATATGCGGTTTGAACTGTGCCCGATAAGTCTTCAATGATTTTGCTTTCAGACTCAAACCGGACTTAACTTCTATCGGGATCACACCGCGATCATCCTGTATCAAAAAATCGACTTCCGCTTTTCCTGTATCATTGAACCAATAGCAAATCGGATCAAAGCCGCTGGAAACCAACTGTTCCAGCACAAGATTTTCTGTAAGTTTTCCCTTGAAATCGGAAAAAATATCTGTTCCGTCAACAGCAACCGCCGGTGAAAGTTTGGCAAGTTTCCGCAAGATCCCCACATCCGCCGGATAAAGTTTGAACATCTTCCGGTCAGCAACCGCCGCCAACGGCGATTCCGGCACGGATACAGCTTCCACTTTGCGGACCATTGACGCATGAAAGAGCCATTGCAGAGAATCTTCCAAATCTTTTGCACGGGCACCTGCCCGGACTTCGCCATAAAAAAAACGCCGGTTCTCCTTTGCAAATTGTGCGGGGATCGACTGCCAGATCATAAAAAGTTTCGGAATATCCTTTGCAGGAATGTGTTTAGAGAAATCCGCCTCATAGGATTGCAGGATGGAATCCAATTCCTGTTCGGCTTGATTGTAATCATGCGTTTCAAGAAATGCTGTTTCTGCGGCAGGCATTCCGCCGATCACGAGATACTCCAGCAGATACGCTTTGAGTTTATTGCAGAAAGCCTCCGGCAATGGTTCCAGCGGAATGTCTTTGATATAGCGATGCAATGCCGGATCCGACGCCCGCAAATATTCATCAAAGGAACACGGCGTCAATGTTTTGATATCTGCTTTCCCAACAGGGAATCCGGTTGTTTTTTCATTTGCTGCCAGAGTGATCCCGATCAACGATCCGGCGGAAACCACAGCATATTCCGGCGCATCTTCGCAAAAATATTTCAATGCGTTCAATGCTTGAGGACAAGTTTGGATCTCATCAAAGATGATCAATGTTTCCTGCGGCAGGATCTGCTGATTGCTGTATGTACTCAACTGGGTAATGATCCTGCGCACATCATACGTTCCGTCAAAAAAAGATGCAAGAGCCTTATCCTTATCAAAGTTGAATTCCGCAACATTGGAAAAATACATTTTCCCGAAGTGTCTGAGAATCCAGGTTTTTCCGCATTGTCTGACCCCTTTCAGAAGCAATGGTTTCCGATGTATGGAATTTTTCCAGGACAGCAAGTCTGCCATAATATTCCGTTCGATCTGCATAGGCTCATCTCCTTTCTGTTCTGGATCCAATATAACACATTCCATCAAAAAATGCAAATTATTTTGCAAAATTAAATTGAAAAAAAGTAAGATTATTATAATTTCCAACCCAAAAACGCAAATACCGGTATTTTTAGTTCCGTGCGAAATGCGACTATGACGACAATATCATAATCGAAGTATTGATTTTTCTCTCATCCGGGTGTATATTATTGTGTATAATAGTGTATCTCAACCCAAACTACGGAGCAAAAAAAAATGAAAAACCGCCCCGCATACAATGCTTTCCTTCCGGCATACTTTATCGTGATGTACGGATTGTTTCTCCTGACCATGCCCCTGTTCTATCTCCGGATCGGCAACTGGGCACCCTCCACCGCGCTGCTGCTGATCGCGGCAATGGTCTTTTATCCCTTTCTCTATCTCCTCGCTGGCGGACTGATCACCGGTTTTACGGCACGGTTCACCATATCATTGGAAACAAACAAGCCCGGTTTGCGCCGTTTTATTACCGGACTGGCGGCAATGCTCACCGTATTTCCCGCACATCTGCTTCTGCTGATGGATGCCGGTCTTTTCTACCGCTATCATTATCACATCAATCCCCATGTCCTGAATATTTTTACCACGCCCGGCGGCTTTGAAGGCATGGGATTGCGCAGCAGCGAAATCCTCACACTGGGCGGCGGTATCCTTCTTCTGCTGCTGATCCATTGCGGGATCTTTGCCGCATTTGCCCTGCTGCCCGGTCTTTCCTTTGCCGGGGAATGGAATCTGAAAAAAGATAAACGCTCTCTGTTGAAGATCGGGATCCCCTTTGTGATCCTCGGCGGAGCGTTTCTTCTTTCCTTCGTGACCTATACTTATCAGCACTACAAGATGAACCCAACGCCGCTGCTGGCGGCAGATTCCGTGCCGCTTTTCGTGAAGGGAACCAGCGGCGGTTTCTTCAAGACCATCGGGATCAAAAAGCCGGACCGTGATGCAGTCCGGATCAAACTGAATGAAAATGTGCATCTGGAAAATTATCCGCAACAGACGATCGACCGCTCCGGTCAGAAAAAATATAATGTGGTGTGGCTGACCTGCGAATCGCTGGCGGCGCGTCTTTACAGTCCGGAAACCATGCCCGCGACGACGGAATTTGCCAAAAAAGGTGTTTATTTCAAGAATCATTACAGCGGCGGGAATGTGACGCGGCAGGGGGTCTTCTCTCTGTTCTACGGACTTCCGGCGAGCTACTGGCATCCATTCCTTGCGGCACGGCGCGGACCGCTTTTTATTGACTGGCTGAAAGAGGACGGCTACCGTTTTGAATGTGTCACCTCCTCCAAATTCACATATCCGGAATTTGATCAGACTGTATTCATGCAGGTCCCCAGCAAAAATCTTCATGAAGATTACACGGGCAAAAGTTACGAACGGGATCAGCGCAATACGAAACGGCTGATCAAATTTATTGAAACGGAAGCCGCGTCGGGCAATCCCTTTTTTGCGTTCATGTTCTTTGAATCGCCCCACAATCCCTATGAATTCCCGAAAGAAGCCACCGTCTTTGAAGATTATATGGATCCCTTCAATGCCGCAGGAGTCACGGAAAAAGATGGTCCCGCCATCTTCCGCAGAGCGGCGAACTGCGCACGGCATCTGGATATGCGCCTTGCCGAGATCTATCAGGTGCTGGAAGAAAAAGATCTTCTGAAGAATACCATCGTTGTCCTTTCCGGCGACCACGGAGAAGAATTCCTGGAGAAAGGTTATCTGGGACACAGCTCCAAATTCAACAACGAACAGACCCGTACACCGCTGATCATTTATTATCCGGGCATCCGTCCGGAAGTATATGAAGGCTTGAGCAGTCATTTGGATGTGGTGCCGATGCTGGCAAAACATTTCGGTGTGACTTGCGATCCGGAGATCTATTCCTGCGGGATGGATCTGCTTTCCGCGGAACGCCCGGAACGCCGCTATGCCATTATCGCAAACTGGGATCAGGTATTTTTTGCAGGGGAAAAATATAAATCGCTGATCCCCCTGAACTCCGGCGATTATGCGAAACAGGTCGTGACCGATGCAAACGACGAAGAACTGGACAATGTCGATCTGTTTTATGCAGAATATAATCCCGACCTGATCAAGGTGCAGAAAGACCTGACGCGCTTCACGGCAAATGATAAAAAGTCGTCTGCGGGAATCATGATCGTTGCCGCAGTGATCGCGGGACTCGTCCTCATCGGCACCGTTGCAGTGATCTGCATCCGCCGCCGCAAAGCCGCAACAAAATAATCACAAGCGCACGCACGCCCATCGGAGGTGTGCGTTGCATCTTTTTTTGTAATTGCTTTATCCCCATTATGGGGAGACAGGCACGCTGCAGGCGTGCAGGAAACGTTATAATTGTCTGACGGCTCCCGCGCTCCTTCAGGATTCTGAGTGCAATGCACTTTTTGTAATCGGTCTGTTCTGCGTTTCCGCCATCTCTTCTTATTGAGAATAAAGCAAAATAAAAAGGAGCTGCGGCTTACCTCTTTCGAGGTTTTGCAACAGCTCCTTTTCCTGTTTCCGGTATGGGTTACACGATCACAGCAGTCATTTCCGCGATGGCTTCATCCACTTCATCTTCAAAGAGTTCGTTCTTGGAGATGCTGTCAAAGTCGATAGCTTCAAGGAGATCGCTGAAATCAACTTTGTCCCATTCGTATTCCTCGCGGGTGTGACCGCCGCGGAGGAAATTCATCGTTGTTTCGCCATCGCTGAATTCGCCGCCGCGCACATTGCCTTCTGCGTCCGGGGTGCTGATGATGGGCATAAGCCCTTCGCCCGGTTTCTGCACAATGTGGGAAAGACGGATCTCGCGGGTGTTGGCAATGATGGTCTTGCCGCGCAGACCGATCCCCGGATCGTAACCATAATGTTTGCCCACAGAACCGTTGAAGGTTTCGATCATGCACGCATCGCCGTAGAGATAGTGCAGATCGCGACGGTTCTGATACGTCACATCGGGTTCCGCCATGATAATGTTGTTATACTGGTCGGGCATCTGCGTGGCATTGATCGCATTCTTTCCGCCGCTTTCGGGAGCCGCTTCCACAGTCAGCGTACCGGCAGAGAAGACGATTTCGTAGTTGTCACCCAGCGTCAGGGAGCCTTGCAGGATCTGATAAGTTCCTGCGGCAGACCCGTCACCGCTGCAGATGAGTGCGCCGGTAAAGGCATCGACTCCAACGAGTTCTCCGATGTAGGAGTACAGGAATTTCGGCAATGCATCACCTGCGGTGATGGTGTAGCTCTGTGCTTTCACCTGGATCACACG
>JAZNXT010000074.1:0-8940 GCA_045594005.1 Victivallales bacterium | reverse complement strand
ATGGGGAGATAAGCACGCTGAAGGCGTGCAGGATTATAGCCTATGGGCTTGCCCATAGGTTCAAAGGCATATCATACCACTTGCACGCTGTAGGCGTGCGGGAGGCATTGTAAATTGTTTACCCTGAATGGCGGAGCCGCTCATCCGCTTCGCCCGTAGCAAAAACGGCTGCCGACTGAAGACTGTCGACTGAAGACTTTTTCAGGTTTGGGCTTTTCTGCTTTTCCGAATTCGGCATCTCTCCTCATTGGGAATAACGCGTATATTTTCAAAAATTTAAGCAAGCGAGAGCGAAACTGAAAAATCTTTCCCGGATTGGTGGCTCCATAATGTGAACAGAGCAAATAAAAAAGGTGTCCGGTACCGTGAGGAGGAAAGCGGAACCGGACACCACCCAACAAGCAAAAACGAATAAGAGAAAAACGCCGGTCAGATCTCCTGTTTCAACTGCGCAGCCCACTTTTCAATGCGGGAGGCAGTCAATTCCGGTTGATTGTTTTCATCCAGCGCGAGTCCGCAGAACATCCCGTCCGATACAGCAGCAGAGCCGGAATGACGGTATCCTTCCGTAGAAGTTCTGCCCACGATCACAGCTCCGCGGCTGGATACTTTTTCTGCAATGATTCCAATGGCATCGCAGAAGGAATCGCCGAACCCATCCTGATCCCCGAGTCCGAAAAGAGCGACTTTTTTTCCGGTAAGGTCGATGGAATCCAGTTTATCGATCCCGCCGATCCAATCGTCCTGCAATTCACCGATCCCCCAGGTGGAAGAACCCAGGATCAACAGATCTGCCTCAAAGTCCGCTGCCTCTGCGGCAGCGATACTGCATACGGTTCCGGCTCCCAATGCGGCGGCGACAGCTTGTGCGGCACTTTCGGTGCAACCCGTGGTGCTGCCGTAAATAATTTTGATTTCAGCCATTTGTGATTTTCCTTTCTATGGCATTGATATTTGTGATATTATGATAAAATGTCTGCAAATCTTCGCAGGCATCCAGCATACGGTCTGCAAGGGATTCCACACTGCGGTAAAGTTCCATTTTCGCCAGCGATTCCGCCGCTTCGCCGAAAACAGTCCAGATCCCGTGATGCACCGGTGTCTTCGGCAATTTGCGGATGAATCCATCCACATCTTTAGCGGGATAACCGATAAAAACGCCGATCTCATGGGGGATCTTCTCCCGGGAAAAACGGTCTGCAAGATGCGCAAGCAGTTCCGTCATATCCGCTGTTTCCGGATACTTACAGGCACGGAGGATGGCAAGATTATCTTCCTGCCGGAGTGTCTGCCGGAGTGTCTGCGGATGATAAAACAAAATCAGAGAACTCTCTTGCGTGTTCTGCAATTCCAGATAATGAAGGTTCAGGATCTCCAGGATATCGCTGCGGTAGAGACAGAACTGGAATCCATCGGAATTTTTACTTTTGTAACAATGGCGCACCCGGAGAAGTTCCGCCGGTTTGATCCCGGAGCGGACTGCTGCAGTTTTTGTAAGCAGGAACCGGAGCAGTTCTCTGCGATGCGCCTGACTGACTTCTGGCTTCATATTAGTTGCTCCTAACTTTCTTGTTACAGTTTTCATTACTATTGATTTTCGGGATTCTTCTCCTAATCTATCACCGTTTTTTTCGTTTTGTCAAGTTAGTTGCAACTAATTTTTTATTTTTTTTTTGCGTCAACCTCGATCCACCGCTAAAAAAACAGCAAAAAAAGTATTTTTTCTCTTGCAATCGGTCATAATGGAAGTATCGTTTTACCGGATCATATTTTGTGCAGGAAACAAACACAATACAGGAGAAAAGAATATGAGTTTGAATTGGCACATAGAGAACGGCAGATTTTTCCTCGCTGACAGTGAAAGCGGATGTTTTGCGTTGAACGGTCTTTCCGGTTCGATCCGGGTCAATGATAAAATGTACTCCATTTCCGATGATCAGACACAGATGATCAGCAACGATGAATTTCTCCTGCCTTGCGGGATCCGCTGGAAATGGATCATTTCCGAAGGAGAAGATCATATTGATCTGGAAGCAGTTATCACCAATGAAAGCGAAACGGGTGCGGCTCTCGGTGACTGGAATATCCTCCACGGAGAAAATGCGGCAGACTCCCTTATTTCCATCGACTCCGATCCGGCGCAGGTGCGTTGTTTCCAATGGATCCCGTGGAGCATCTCTCTGCCGGATCTGACGGGGGAAAAGGATCTGTTTTCCTGTGAACTCTGTCACCTCACGGACAATTTGAAAAAGCAGACCTTTCTTGCGGGGTTCATCACGGTTGACCGGATGGCAGCGGATCACGCGCTGCATTGTTCCGATGGAAAGATCACATCCTACCGTGCGTTCTGCCGGGTGACGGGTTACACGCTTCCTGCGGGTCAAACTCTGCGGTCGGAAACGCTGCGTTTTTCCCGGCATACCGATCCCTATGAAGCATTGGAATATTGGGCGGACACTGTGAACAGGATCTACAAGCCCGATTTTTCCGGCACGGCTTCGTTTCAGTGTGCCAGCGGGATGTGGGCGCGCAAAAGTCTCAGCGAAAAAGTCCGCTCCACTCCGGGGATCATTGATAAATATCTTGGCGGTTTTCATATCCGGGAAACCTACGGCTATCCTCACAGTCTGTTCCGGTACGGCGTTCCGGGAAACTGGCTCAATTTTGAAAAGATGGACGACGGAACGGAATTTCCCGATCTTTTCCGGAAACTCCATGAAGAAGACGGCTGGAAATTCAAGTTCTGGTTTTCTCCGTTCTGGCTTTTCGGTGAAGCGGAAGAAGCCTTCAACGAAACCAAAGATTTTCTGCTGCGGGATCACGAAGGCAATCTGATCTCCCGCAAAGACAAAACAGGCTGGGAACTGGCATTCGGAAAGTATGAAAATGTGTGTATGACAAGATATTTTCTTGACGGCACGCATCCCGGCACAAAAGAATATCTGAAAAAAGTTTTCTCCACCTACCGCAGTTTCGGAGTCCGCTCCTATATGCTGGATTTTCTCGACTCGGTCCCGGGTGCAAAACGCTACGATGAATCCATGCTTCCCCTTCAGGCAGCAAGAAATATTCTCCTGACCATCCGGGAAACCGTGGAAAAAGATACGCATTTGCAGACAGCGGTATCGTCTTCCGCCACATTCATCGGCTGTATCAATTCCGCACGGGTCGTCCGCGACTACGGAGAACCCCGTCCCCTTTATCCCCTGCCGAACTGGCAGAACGCGGTATATTGTCACAACGACCACCATTTTTCCAATACCCATTCATTCATCCAGAATGCGGCGGCGGCATGGTTCACCAATTACAAAATCTATGTAAATGATCTGAATGAACTGACCATTGATAAACCGGTGGCATTGAATCAGGCGCAGACCAATGTTACCATGGTGGGACTTTATGCAGACAGCCCCATTTCCTGCGGCGACAGTCTGGAGCTGATGGATCCGGAACGGCTCCGGATGCTGAAAATGCTTCTGCCCCGCACAAAAGGGATCCCGCGCCCCGTGGATCTTTTTGAAAACGGCATTGCACACATTGTACGCAAAGAGATCAAAACATCCTATGAAACCTATACGCTGGCTGCCGTATTCAACACCATTCCGGAACCGGGCAGAGGCACAGTCTATCAGAATGACATCTCCTTTGAAAAACTGGGGTTGGATCCGGATAAAAAATACCGCGTCTATGAATTCTGGAACAATGAATATGCCGGAACTTACCGCACATCCTTCCCCTGCATCGTGGAACCGGGCGGCTGTAAGCTCTACCGGATCTCCGAAGCAAAAGACCACCCCTGGCTCATCGGTACGGATATGCACATTGAACAGGGCAATGCCGAAATCGAAAGTCTGGTTTATGATGTAGAAAAAATGACTCTGAAATGCGTTGTGGTCCGCCCTGCCGGAGAACGCGGCAGACTCTTTTTCCTCATGCCGCGGAATATGATGCTCAAGTCAAACGGAAAATTCCATTTCTCCATGAAAGAAGTGGTGGATATGCAGACCGTGCTGAATTATCCCGTGGTCTTTGAACACGAAAAAGAGGAGATCACGCTGGAATTTGAAATGCTGCCGAATGATCTGGTATCCCGTCCGGGCTGGCTCTCTTTTTACGATGAAGCCGGATTCCGGAAGTTTATTGAAGAAAATCCCTACCCCGAAAAAACACGGGTCATCGAATAAAGGAAATTAAAAAATGGCAACTCATCTGACTTATAAAAATGAACAGAACGACGGCATGAAACACAGTGCCGTGCCTGCGGTCCGGATCGTCCGCGCGTCGGAAAATATCAAAAACGCAGAAGCTCTGCTGAATCGCGTCTGCACTCAAACTTATATTCATTTTGATCCGGAGATCTGCGTGATCCCTGCCGGCGGGGAGATCATACTCGATTTCGGCTGCGAACTTCACGGACAGCTTATGCTGAATACTCCCGGCACCGATGAGATCCGGGTGCGGATCACGCTGGGGGAATCGGTTTCCGAAACGCTGGGGACTCCCACACGGGATCACGCGATCCATCAGGGAGAATTTGATCTGCCGCGGATGGGGACATTCACATTCGGATCCTCCGCCTTCCGATTTGTCCGGATCCAGGTTCCGCAGGATCAGAAAGATCTGCTTCTGATGGGCGTTGCCGCCATTGCCGTTTTCCGCGATTGGGCGTATGAAGGATCCTTTGAAAGCAGCGATGAACGGTTGAACCGGATATGGCAGACCGGAGCCTATACGGTGCATCTGAATTGTCAGGAATATATTTATGACGGAGTCAAACGGGACCGCTTCGTATGGATGGGCGATCTTTATCCGGAGATCTGTACCAGCCTCAATGTGTTCCGGGAAAGTTTCCTCATCGAAAAAAGTCTGGATTTCATGCGGGAAAAAACCACAGACCGCAGATGGATGAACGGGATCTTCAGCTATTCCTGCTGGTGGATCGTCAGTTTGTATGAACTCTATCTGCGGCGCGACAATGAAATATGGCTGATGACGCAAAAAGCGTATTTTGAAGATCTGCTCAAACAACTGATGGCGTACGTGGGAGAAGATGGCGCAGTCACATTCAACAACTGGCTCTTTCTGGATTGGTCCACCGCCGATAACGAGATCGCAAAACGCGCCGGGATACAGGGCTTGATGGCATGGACCATGTCCGCCGGTGCATCCCTTGCCAATGCTATGGGTTTGCCGGAACTTGCAAAGCAGGCACAAATCTGTGGCGAAAAACTGCGTGCCGCCTCCGCACCGGATTGCGGAGGAAACAAGATCGCCGCCGCCATTCAGACGATGGGCGATCTGAAAAATATTGATCACAGCGCGTTGCTGAAGGATCACCCTGCCCTCGGGATCAGTACCTTCTACGGATATTTTGTGCTGCTGGCTCACAGAAAATACGGGAACACTGCAGGCGCGCTGCAGCTGATCCGGGATTACTGGGGCGCGATGCTGGACTTCGGTGCCACAACATTCTGGGAGGATTTCGATTTGACATGGACCGAAAATGCTTTCGGGATCGATCAACTGCCCGTCCCCGGAAAAAAAGATATTCACGGCGATTTCGGAAAACACTGCTATATCGGATTGCGCCACAGTCTGTGTCACGGCTGGGCGGGCGGTCCGACAGCATTTTTGAGCGATGCCATTCTGGGGGTGAAGATCCTCAAACCCGGATACCGGGAAGTCAGCGTACAGCCGGATCTCTGCGGGCTGGAATATGTCCGCGGAAGTGTGCCGACTCCCTTCGGTCCCATTGAAGTCACCGCAGAAAAGAACGGTAAGACAAAGATCAATGTCCCCGACGGCATCACGCTGAAAGAATAAAAGACAGCAGACAGCGGACGATCTGCGCGGGGCGCGGCGGCGGCACAGAGTAAGCGCAAAAATGCGCTTTCTCTGTGCCTGGCGTTGCCCATTTTCCGGCACGCGGTGCCGGAAAATGGGCAACGCGGATCCGGCTGAAAAAAATTTTTCAGCCGGATCGCCGCCGCGCCCCGCGCAACACTTTTTCCATCTGCACCTTGAAATTTTCATTTCCCGGTGTATATTATATGCTGTTAAAAATCAGGAAGAGGATCTGCTGTTCATTTCCTTTCCTCCGGCACATACGAGAAAGGACACAGGAAGACATCATGGATCTTGACGACCTCAACGACACAAATGCGGCAACTTTTGCCGATTTCGGACTTTCCCGGACAACGCTGGATGCGTTGGCGGAAAAAGGCATTACCACACCCACTCCCATTCAGGCTGCGGCGATTCCCCTGCTGCTTTCCGGGGAAAGCGATGTACTGGGGCAGGCCCGCACCGGAACGGGAAAAACAGCAGCATTCGGGATCCCCATTATTGAATGTCTGGAAGATGGCTACGGACCGCGTCAGCCCCGCGCCATTATTCTCACGCCCACCCGCGAACTGTGTATGCAGGTTGCCACGGAGATCAAAAGTCTTTGCGGCACGAAACATTTGTTTGTGGCATCGGTCTATGGCGGAGCTTCCATTGAATTGCAGCTGCGCGCATTGAAACAGGGTGTCGATATTGTGGTCGGCACGCCCGGACGCGTGCAGGATATGATCGACCGGGGTGCATTGAATCTGGAAGACATCATGTTCGCCGTCCTTGATGAAGCCGACGAAATGCTGGATATGGGTTTTGTGGATGATATCGATGCAATTCTCTGCCGTGTTCCCGAAGACCGGCGGATGCTCATGTTTTCCGCCACCATGCCGGAGGAGATCCTTGCGATCGCGGAAAAATTCATGCCGGATTGTGAAGTGATCCGCGTGGATGCGGAAGTGGCAAGTCTGGATCAGATCGACCGTTTCTGCTACGAATTGAGACGGGAGGAAAAAGTGGAAGCACTGATCCGTATTATGGATATGGATCCGGAAATGTACGGTCTTGTGTTCTGCCGCACCCGTCTGGATGTGGATGAACTCTGCGAACAGCTTTCCAAACGCAAACACCGCGTGGAGGCACTCCACGGCGATATTTCCCAGGCGCAGCGCACCAAAGTGATCCGGCAGTTCAAAGACGGGATCTTCAAGATCCTGGTCGCCACCGATGTGGCTGCCCGCGGGATCGATGTGGCAGGTCTGACCCATGTGGTCAATTACTCCCTGCCCCAGAATGCAGAGATCTACATTCACCGTATCGGGCGTACCGGACGCGCCGGTAAAAACGGGACCGCCATCACATTTGTCACGCCCGGAGAAAAAAGAAAACTTGCGGCATTGGAACAGGAACTCGGCTCAAAACTGGAATTCCGTCAACTGCCCACCCCGGAAGAACTGGTCACCGCCCGGCGGAACAATCTGATCAAAAAAGTTACAGAAGAAGAAGCCGATCCGGAATATCTGGAATTTGCGGCTGAATTGCTGGATTCGCGCCCCCCTGCTGAACTGGTGGCGGCTCTGTTGCGGATCAGTTTCGGAAAACAGTTCCGCCCCTCGGCTTATGCACGGATCGGCAAACCGCCCCGTCCCGCAGGAAAAGAGGTTCGCGAACATAAAGAACGCGCCGAATATACCAAACTTCTGGTTATGAAAGGAAAAGACGATGGCATCACGCCGCCTGTCCTGCTGGAAATGATCTACAATGCAGTCCGGATTACCTCCAAACGGTTGGGCAAGATCTCCTGCTTCCCCAAAAATTGCATTGTGGAAGTTCCCCCCAGCCTTGCATCAAAGATCGTGTCCGGCGTCAACGGTCACACCCACTCCACGCTGATGCGGATCGAAGGCGAAGCACCCGGAAAGAAAGCCCCCCGGGAAAAATTTGAAGGCGATAAAAAATCATCCTTCCGCAAAGAAAAATCTTTCAAAAGCGATAAACCTTTCCACAAGGAAAAATCTTTCAGGAAAGAAAAATCCAAAGGCGGAAAACGCCGTTGATGATTTTTGTTTCGCGAATAAAAGATTCAGAAAAAGCTTTGTTCCCAATAAGGAGAGATACCGGGGAAAAGGAAAAAACCTTTTAAGGAATGCTTTGTTCCTGATGAGAAGAGATGGCGGAAAAACAGAAAAGACTTGGCTTTTCTGCTTCGCTTAAAGTCTGGGTGCTATGCGCTCTGTAAGAGCGCGGGATTTTAGCCTGTGGGCTTGCCCACAGGTTATGGATTTACGCTCAATTTTGCGCTCTGCAGGAGCGCGGGAACCGTTAGACAATTACAATGCCTCCCGCACGCCTACAGCGTGCATGTGGTGTAATATGTCTTTGAACCTATGGGCAAGCCCATAGGCTATGATCCTGCACGCCTTCAGCGTGCTTATCTCCCCATAAAGGGAACAGAGCATTAGAAAAAGTGCTGCAGTAAAGAATTTCTTATTGCCCAAATTTGGGCATTAAATTTTTGCCTTTCTACTTCAGTCTCAACAGTAAACATGTTGATTACAAACAAGTTGCAAGTGGCTTGGTTATTGTTTTTTATTGTGATTGAAAAAATATTGTTTTGAGGGGGATTGGCTTGGTTTTGTGTGGTTATTCAACAAAATTGGCAAATAATGGCAAATGAGATTTTGAACGTAAAACCGAAGTTTTTCGGTATAATGTAACGACTTGAGTTATCGTTCTCTTTCAAAAAAAGTTCTCTCTTGGTTTTTCGGGATGGATGGCGTATGTTCCCGAAAAACCTTTTTATTTTCAACGAACCAAGAGAGGATTTCTGCCTATGCCAAGAACCAAAGGTACTAAACGACGAGCCAACGGAACCGGGAGAGTTTACAAACAAAATGGTGTTTATTATCTCCAGTATCGCTTGCCAAATGGAACCCGCAAAAGTGTCACCCTAAAAGACGAAAAAGGAGAGAAGATCACCGATTTGAGGAAAGCGGAGGCTGCTGCCAGAAAATATTTGGAACCATTCCGCAAAATCAATGAAATTGATAACCGCTTGGAATATCTGGAAGAAAAAGCCAAGCTGAAACAATTTGCCGCCCGCAC
>JAZNXT010000073.1:0-11857 GCA_045594005.1 Victivallales bacterium | reverse complement strand
CATGGCTACGATCCGACTTTGACTTCGGATTGCGTCATAAAGAATGTTTCTGTCCCTTGCACATTGCGGAATTCAACAGAGCGGCAGGCACAAATTACACACGGGAAGATCTGGATAAAGTGGCATGCCGCCAGTGGAACGATCCGGAATATATGCTGTTTGCTCAACAGCGTTTCGATCAGGCTGTCGCGTGGGCAAAAGAGATCCGCAAAGCCATTGATTCCGTAAATCCGGAAATCCGCTGCGCTATCTGCACGCCTTATGCCGGATACGGATTCGTGGGCGCAGTGGCAGAAGCTCTTGCGGGCAAAACCGAACCGCTCATCCGGATCAATAATGCCATCTACGGGATGCAGAATCCGCTGGATTATTACTGGACGGTCCAGGGGACACTTATGGTGCGGCATCAGGCTCCCGGCGTGAAAGATTTTATTGACGAAAGCGATACCTTTCCCCAGAATTATTACAGCGAAAGCGCGACCTCTTTCCATGGGCATATCACCCACGCAATGCTCAACGGACTTTGCGGCTGCAAACTCTGGACCAGCGAATTTGAAACGCCCGTGGATCACAGTTCACAGAAACGCTATGAAAATAAATTGACGGAATATTACAACTTCTACCGGGAACTCGCCGGAACAGTGGAAGGGATCGACTGGAAGGGAATCACATCTCCCGTGTTCCGTCCGCCATTTGCCAATCATCATACACTCTGTGGCGGAGCATTGACTCCTGCCGAATGGAACCGCTGTGCGCTCGGCCCCTACGCATTCCCCATCCATTACGGCGAAAGCGGAAAAACAGACCGCATTTATGCGCTGACCGGAGGGGTTGCCAATATGCTTTCCGATGATGAGATCAAAACACTGCTGGCAGGAAAACTCCTGCTGGATTCCTCCGCCGCTGTTGCTCTGACGAAACGCGGATTTGCTCAATATATGGGCGTGACGGCAAGCTGTGACAACGAAAAATTTGCATTCACAAAAGAATTTGAACCTGCCGCCAATACCCATTTGCCATTCATGTGGGAAGACGGACTGGCAGAACTGAAAGTCATTGACGGCAAAACGGAAGTGCTGACGCAGCTCGGAACCGGAGCCGCACGGGGGACAGCATTCACATTGGTCGCGCCCGGTTCCACGATTTTCAAAAACGAACTCGGCGGGACTGTGGCGGTAACTGTGTACCGTCCGGATCTGCCCTACTACAAAACAATGCGTCCCCAGCGCAGACGCTGGCTGAAAATGATTCTTGAAAAAGTTAATGGCGGCACACTGGAAATGAGTGTGGAAAATGCCGATCAGCAAATGATCGTGCGCCACGGGACCTGTCCGGACGGATCCGAACTGGTGGCGATCCAGAATTTGAATATCGATCCGACAGCGGAATTGCAGTTGAGTCTGGCACAGCGGGAACCGAAAGAAGTCAAGAGATTGACCGCCGGGGGAACTTGGGAGGCGATCCCGTTCTCCGTCAATGGAGAAAAATCACTCCTGACTCTGCCCGTACAGCTGCATTGCGCAGAATTCGCCATCATCAAAATGGTGTTCTGACGATCCCGTGATCCATACGGCGCGGATGCGGCGGCGGTCCCGGAAAACCGGGACCAATTCCTCCCTGAAAAATGTTCCTGTTCCGGAACATTTTTCAGGGGGAATTCTGCCGGAGCGTTGTGCGCTTTCGCGCGCAACGGCTCCGGTGCCGCCGCATCCGCGCGAACAAAAATTTATATTTTTTTCAAAAAATCCCTTGACACATCCGCAAAGGTATGATATAATAAAAGCATTATGAAAAACAACGCATACAGCATGAACAACAGTTGGCGTGGCTGGCGGGAGAATCCGCCGGCATGGTGATTTGTCGTCTTTGCAGTCAACAGGATTTTACCGGCGGATTGAATGAAAATTCAGTCCGCTTTTTTTATTGACAGGAACTTTTTTATGAAAAACATTTTTACAGAATACGATTTTCACCGATGGCAACCGTGAACTTTTAACTTTGGACTTTAGACTTTTTACTAAAAAAGATCCAAGCAAGGATAAAAAAAACAAGCGGAAGTATTGCGCCGGAGATTTGCGTTTTTGCAAGGCGATGATGAAGGAGCGGATCAAGCATCCGTGACTGAATCAGCGACCGCAGCAAAGGCGCGAAGATACAAGCAAGACAGGGTGCATAGCACCCGACTCTTGGGCGGCTCAACTCTCTGCGTTCGTTTGCCGCCGGGCGCGGAAGAACACGCAAAAAAACAAGCGGAAGTATTGCGCCGGAGATTTGCGTTTTTGCAAGGCGATGATGAAGGAGCGGATCAGGCATCCGTGACTGAATCAGCGACCGCAGCAAAGGCGCGAAGATACAAGCAAGACAACGCGGAAGAAAGGTTATTATTTATGAATACTGAAATCCCCTACAAACTCATGCTCAGCGAAAATGAGATCCCCGCCGAATGGTACAACGTCCGTGCGGATATGAAAAATAAACCCGCTCCCCTGCTCAATGCGCAGACACGGCAGCCGATGACGGCGGAAGAATTGAGCAAAGTTTTCTGCGAAGAACTGGTCAAACAGGAATTGGACGACACCACGCCCTTTTTTCCGATCCCGGAGGAGATCCGTTCATTTTACCGGATGTATCGCCCTGCACCGTTGGTCCGGGCATATTTTCTGGAAAAAGCATTGAATACGCCTGCTCATATCTACTACAAATTTGAGGGCAACAACACCAGCGGGAGTCACAAACTCAACTCTGCCATTGCGCAGGCATATTATGCGAAAAAACAGGGATTGAAAGGCGTTACCACGGAAACGGGTGCGGGTCAATGGGGTACGGCACTTTCCATGGCTTGCGCCTATTTTGACCTGATCTGTCAGGTTTACATGGTGAAAGTTTCCTACGAACAGAAACCGTTCCGGCGGGAAGTGATGCGGACTTTCGGGGCAAGTGTCACCCCCTCCCCCTCCATGATGACGGAAGTGGGCAGAAAGATATTGGAAGCGCATCCCGGCACGGGCGGCAGTCTGGGCTGTGCCATCAGCGAAGCGGTGGAATCTGCGGGGAGTCAGGAAGGGTTCCGGTATGTGCTGGGATCAGTTCTTTCACAGGTGATGCTGCATCAATCCATTATCGGGCTGGAAACGAAAGCGGCTCTTGATAAATACGGCGTGAAAGCGGATATCATCATCGGCTGTGCGGGCGGTGGCTCCAATCTGGGCGGATTGATCGCGCCCTTCATGCGGGAAAAACTCCGCGGAGAAGCAGACTACCGTTTCATCGCAGTGGAACCGGCATCCTGTCCCAGCCTCACCTGCGGGGTGTATGCCTATGATTATTGCGACACGGGTATGGTCTGCCCGCTGGCAAAAATGTACACGCTCGGCAGCAATTTCATGCCTTCCGGCAATCACGCAGGCGGGTTGCGTTATCACGGTATGAGTTCCACACTCTCACAGTTGTATGATGACGGATTCATGGAAGCCTGTTCCGTGGAACAGACAAAAGTCTTTGAAGCTGCCCGGTTCTTTGCCCGTTGCGAAGGGACTCTCCCCGCGCCGGAAAGTTCCCACGCCATCCGTATTGCCATTGATGAAGCGGTGCGGTGCCGCGAAACAGGTGAAGCAAAAAATATTGTGTTCGGATTGACGGGTACAGGTTATTTCGATATGTACGCCTATCAGAAATTCAATGACGGCGTCATGAGCGACTATATCCCCACCGATGAGGAACTTCAAGCCAGTTTCAAAAACCTTCCCGCTATCTGAATTCTTTGACGGAACATTTCCATGGTAAATAAACCAGAGAAAGGCTGTTTACCATGGAAATCATATTTTCAAATAAAAATCTCACCCGGACAGCAAAAGTCGTTCCGGGGACTTACCGTCAGGAACACCTGACACTGAAATTTTCCGATCCCCACGCTCCCATCCTTCTGCAAAGTTCTCTCATTCAGGGCAGTTGCAGCGTTTATCTCAATGATGCGTTCAGCGTGGAAGATGTGATCTCATTCACCACACAAACGGGGATCGGCTCTTTGTCGATCGGGACACCCGACGCGCTGGATCATGCCGTGCTGGATGCGGAAATCAGCGGCGATCCGCCCTGCGCACATCTCAAATGGCAGGGCAGAAAAAAAGAGGAGGAAGAAAGATGAGCAATAAATTTTTTCCCTTCGACCACATCATGATCGGGTCTGCAGACTTCGATAAAAAATCAATCATCCCGCGCAGTATGTCCTTCAGGATCAAAGGAAACGACACAAGCGTCGATTGCGTGGAGTCCGGGCATTACATCTTCCGGCTCGGCGCAAGATTTTCTCTCCGGCTCCAACTTTTCGGCAATCATTTGTATCTCTGCACGCTGCAGCCGCAGGAGATCCGGCTCCGGCAAAAGGAAAAAGAACTCATCCGTTTCCGGGGGATCGCAGATGTAACTTTCGATGACAAAATGAATTGCTCCGATATTGCCCTGACCGGGACAGAACTGTTGAAAACTCAGGAGTAATACACACATGGAAGAAGAATTGAAAGTGATTCAGCTGATCCTGACCGGGTCCGGCAGTTTCAGTATCGCCATCGCCGTTTCGCTCCTGCTGCTGAAACGGATCCTGAACGGACTCGCCGCAGACATCGCAAGAGTGGAACGGTATCTGGAAGAATACCGGAAAAATTGCGATCTGCGGCAGGAAAAAAATACGCTGGAATACGAACAGATCCTGAAATCACTCAACGAAATCAAAGTCCAGCTCACACGCACCGAAACCGTAACACAATTTCATCAGGATATGCTGATGTGAACAGATGCGCGCCGGAACGCGGCGGTGCCACGCGGATCACGCGTGGCACTTTCCTGCCCGCAATGCGGGCAGGAAAGCAGCCCTCCGGCTGCGACGCAGCCGGAGGGCGACCGCCGCGTTCCGGCGCGCGCATGATACGATACAGTATCTCTATGATTTTTTGCATTTCTGCCGCTTGATTTTTCCTCACGCGCGTGTATATTAAATAACGGTTTTTTTACAGAGGTGATTTCAAAAGTCATTCAAAATAATTGGAAAGAACGGTTTTTATGATTACGAGTATTCTGCTTTCCGGTGTGGGCGGTCAGGGCATCCTGCTTGCGGAAAAAGTCATTGCCACGGCTGCTGAACTTGCCGGGAATGAAGTATGTGCCAATGAGATCCACGGAATGGCACAGCGCGGCGGTTCGGTCGTGGCGCGGATCCGCTATGGTGAAAATGTTTACAGTCCGTTGATACTGGAAGGGACAGCCGATGCGCTTCTTTCGCTGGAAGCGGCAGAGGCTTTGCGCTATGCGCATTTTCTGAAAAAGGATGGATTCGCGGCGGTATCCACCCAGCGTGTGATCCCGGTGACAGTTTCCACGGGTGCGGCGGTCTATCCAGCAGATGTGGAAACGCGTCTGAAAAAAGTCTTTCCTGATCTCAAGCTGGTGGATTGCATGAACATGGCGCAGAGCATGGGCGATATCCGCCTTGCCAACATCATTATGGTAGGGGTTCTTTCCAACCGGCTGGATATCCCGCAGGACATCTGGTTTACCGCCATTGAACGGAGTGTTAAAGCTAATTTTGCAGATATCAACAAAAAGGCATTTGATGCCGGAAGGAATATTTGACCTATGAGATATTTCAACGAAAAAGCGGAAACCATGTCCCGCGATGAGATCACTGCGCTGCAGGACAGCAAAGTGCGCAATATTCTTGCTTACGCCATGGCGAACAATGATTATTTCCGCAACAAAATGAATGCGGCGGGCATTTCCGGTGCTGCAGATTTCAACGGATTGGCGGATCTTGCAAAATTGCCTTTTATGAGCAAAGAAGACTTCCGGAAAGAATATCCCATGGGGATGTGCTGTGTCGATAAAAAGACCATCGCGGAAATGCACATGTCCAGCGGCTCCACGGGAACTCCGGTGGTGATGCCGTACACGAAAAATGATTTGGACCAGTGGGCGGAATGTATGGCGCGCTGTTATGTCATGGCAGGCGCGGAAAAAGGCGATGTCTGCCAGATCACCCCCGGATTCGGTCTTTTCAACGGCGGCTTCGGCTGTTACCACGGTGCGCGCAGAGCGGATCTTTTTGTGCTGCCCTGCGGTGCGGGGAATACGGCGCGGCAGATCAAACTGGCAAAGGATTTCGGTACGCGGGTCATGACAGGTGTGGTATCTTATGCCATCCGCATTATGGAATTGCTGGATGAAGGCAAGACCGCGCTGCCCGATCTGAAAATCGGGATCTTCGGTGCGGAAACATTCTCTGCATCCATGAAAAAACGGATCCAGGATGGACTGGGGATCGAAGCATTTGATATTTACGGCATGACGGAAACCGGCGGAATCGGTACGCTGGGTATGGATTGCTGTGCGCACGAAGGGATCCACCCGTGGGAAGACCACTATATCATCGAAATCATCGATCCCGATACGGGAAAAGTGCTGGAAGACGGCGAAGTGGGCGAAATCGTGGTCACGGCTCTCACCCGGGAGGCATTGCCGGTGATCCGGTTCCGGACCGGTGACCTTTCCCGGATCGTCACACGGAAAAAATGTGCTTGCGGCAGAACTCATCTGAAACTGGAAACGATCCACGGCAGACGGGATGACATGCTGATCATTTCCGGTGTCAACTTCTTCCCGAAACAGGTGGAACAGTCGCTGCTGAAAATCCCGGGCGTGCTGCCCAATTATCAGCTGATCATTCAGGACAACAACGGGATCAAACGCCTTCATGTGAATGTGGAAGCGGAAGAAGGTGTTACCGGTTACATGGTGGAAAAACAACTCAAGGAAGATCTCGGCTTCTCGCCCGACGGTGAGATATTTGCGCCCGGAACCCTGCCCCGTCAGGAAGGCAAGGCAAAACGCATCTTCCACGAAGACAAAACGAAATAAGCGAACTGAAGAAAGACGAAGTGAAAACTATGGAACTTTTGAATACAGAAATCAAATCCCATCTTGGAAATTCCTCCATGATCCGCAGAATGTTTGAAGCGGGGATCGAACTCAAAAAGAAATACGGCGCAGAAAATGTTTTCGATTACAGTCTGGGCAATCCCGATATCCCTGCTCCGGAAACCGTAAAGACCGCACTTCAGGAAATCGCGGCTCAGGCAGATGCTCCCTTCGCTTTCGGTTATATGCCAAATGCCGGTCTGCCCGATGCCCGGAAAGCATTAGCTGACAAGATCTCCGGCGAACAGGGTGTAACGATCGGTGCCGATCAGGTGGTGGTCACAGTGGGTGCAGCAGGCGGTTTGAATGTATTTTTCCGTGCGGTGCTGGAGGAAGGCGACGAAGTTCTCTGTCCCTCTCCCTATTTTGTGGAATACGGTTTTTATGCGGGGAACTACGGCGGCGTGCTGAAAAGCGTCCCCACAAAAGAAGATTTTTCACTGGATATTGATGCCTTCGATAAAGCGATCACGGCAAAGACCCGTGCGGTGATCATTGATTCCCCCAACAATCCCACCGGTCAGATCTATTCCGCACAGGAGATCGCCGCACTGGCGGAAGTGTTGAAAAAACACAGTGCCGCCAACGGCAGACCCATCTATCTTATTTCCGATGAACCGTACCGTTTTCTGAACTTTGACGGTGTGGAGATTCCCGGTGTGTTTCAGTATTACGATGCCTCCGTGGTGATCGGCTCCTTCTCCAAAAATCTTTCTCTTGCGGGTGCGCGGATCGGCTTTATCGCAGTCAATTCCAAACTGGAAAATAATGAAGAACTCATGGCGGGTCTTATTATGTGCAACCGGATCCTCGGTTTTGTGAATGCGCCGGTGATCGCACAGAAACTGATCCTCAAGTGTATTGATTCCGAAGTGGATCTGAATATCTACCGCCGCCGCCGCGACGCGCTGGCAAAAGTCCTCTCCGATGCAGGGATTGAGTTCACCATGCCCCGGGGCGCGTTCTATTTCTTCCCGAAATCTCCGGTGGCGGATGAACAGAAATTCGTGGATGCGCTCCTGAATGAACGGGTGCTGGCAGTTTCCGGAAAAGGATTCGGGAAACCCGGCTATATCCGCCTTGCTTTCTGCAGTATCGATGAAAAACAAATCGCCGCATCCGCTGAATCCTTCAAGCGTGCGGTCGCCGCTCTCAAGTAACGACAGGAAAACGACTTATGCGTGAATTATTTTCCGGCAACGAAGCCATTGCGCTGGGTGCTTACGAAGGCGGCTGTACGGCAGCATTCGGATACCCCGGCACACCGTCAACAGAAATATTGGAAAATCTGGTGAAATATCCCGGAGTCTATTGCGAATGGTCTCCCAACGAAAAAGTGGCGTTTGAAGCGGCTGCCGGTGCGGCATACACCGGAGTACGCAGTATCGTGACCATGAAACATGTGGGGCTGAATGTGGCGGCGGATCCCATGATGACTCTTTCCTATATCGGTGTGGTGGGCGGCATGGTGATCTGTGTTGCCGACGATCCCGGGCAACATTCCTCCCAGACGGAACAGGACACCCGCCAGTATGCCCGTCTGGCAAAACTTCCGATCCTGGAACCCGCCAACGCGAAAGAAGCACGGGATTTTATGGTGAAAGCCTTTGAAATTTCCGAAAAACATCATTGCCCGGTGATTTTGCGGACGACTACCTGCGTGAGCCATTCACGCAGTCTGCTGGAACGCGGCACTCCTGTGGAAAAAGCTGTTGCCGAATTCAAAAAGGAACCATCCAAATTTGTTCCCCTGCCCTTGTGGGGACGCAAAATGCGGATCAACGCCGAATTGCGTCTGGACCGAATGGCGGAAGATGCCTCCGCCGATACCGGTCTGAATACGATCATGCCGGGAAAAGATGATTCTTTCGGAATCATTTCCAGCGGGATCACCGCATTGCATTGCCGGGAGATCTTCCCCGATGCGAAGATCCTGAAACTGGGCTGGGCATATCCTTTCCCCGATGAATTGATCAAAAAATTTGCTGCAAGCGTGAAAAAACTTGCCGTGATCGAAGAAGCAGATCCCATTCTGGAAGAACATATCAAATCACTGGGGATCGCCTGCGATGGCAAAAATGTGGTGCCGCGCTGGGGCGAACTCACCCCGAGCAGACTCTTTGAAGTGAAAGCCGCGCTGGAAGGCAGTCAGACAAAGTTGCCTGAACCCGTCCCCGAATCCGGAGACCTGCCGGCAAGACCGCCCGTGTTCTGCGCGGGATGTCCCCACCGGGCATTGTTCTATGCCCTCACCAAACACGATGTGATCGTGACCGGCGACATCGGCTGCTATACGCTGGGTGTGTTTCCTCCGCTGAACCGGACCGATACCTGTCTGTGTATGGGTGGCGGCTTTACCGTGGCTCACGGTATGGAAAAAGCAGGAGAAAAGAAAAAAATCGTGGGTGTGCTGGGCGATTCCACCTTTTTCCATTCCGGGATCACCGGGCTGATCGATGCCGTTTATAACCGCAGCAGCGTAAAACTCATCGTGCTGGATAACCGCATCACTGCAATGACCGGTCATCAGGATCATCCCGGCACCGGTGTGACTCTTATGGGCGAAAGCACCCGCGCAGCCTCTATCGAAGGGATCGCGAAGGCGTGCGGAATGGACCGGATCTGCGTTGTCAATCCCTTCGATACCAAAGAAATACAGAAAGTGCTGAAAGAAGAACTTTCTGCAGAAGGTCCCTCGCTGATCATCTCCCGCGCACCGTGTCCTTTGAACGAACGCAAAAAAGATATCCAAAAGCGTTTCATCAATACGGCGAAATGCAAAAATTGCAAACTCTGCCTGAAATGCGGCTGCCCTGCCATCGTGATCGATCAGAACGGATCTCCCGCGATCGATCCCGTCCAATGCGCCGGTTGCGAACTCTGCGAACAGATCTGCCCCTTCTCCGCCATCGAAAAGATGTAAGGCGTGCCGCTTTTCTGGATCGGCGGCTCAACTGCGCTGCGCTTGTTTGCCGCTTTTCTGGATCGGCGGCTCTCGCTAACGCATGCCGCTTTTCTGGATCGGGCGGCTTCCGGCTTCATTTCATCACGCAGTGACAAGCCGCTGCGTTCACTTGCCGCCTGTCTGCGGTGTTTTATTGATTTAATTATCAGCGATAAAAAAAATCGCTTTTTTTTTGCTTTTTTTTGTTGAAAGTGGTTGTTTCCCGGGATATAGTACGGAAAATCAGTTCTGAAAATATCAATCAAACAAACGGAAACAAACATGAAGTATGCAAAAGGTCTCACTGCGGGTTGCATCGCCTGTCTGTGCGCGCTGGCTTCTCTCTCCGGCGCAAACAGCAAGATCGACCCCGCCCAATGTCCGCAGCCGCAACCGGTCCCGGTTCTGACTGACTCCATGATGCAAAAAGGATTCTTTCCGGATCCGGCAAAAAAGAAATTCCCCATCCAGAAAGAATTTGCACTGGCGTTCAATGTGCAATTTGATTCCGTGAAACCCGGCGCAACGGTGGATCTCGGACGCGGGATCCTCTGTTCCATCGGAAAAGACGGAAAAATCGAACTTTCCTTTGCCTGTTCACCCACAGAAATCATGGCAAGCCGTCTGACGCTGAAAAGCAATATCAAAGCGGAAAAAGGGAAAAACTACCATATCGAAGCAAACTATTCCTTCAATATCCGCCGCTGCTCTCTCTATGTGGATGGTCATTGGCAAACCGAAAACGATATCCTGTATCTGCCGGAAGTCTGTTTTGCCCCCACGGAAAGCGTAAAGAGTTCCGGAAAATATAAGGATCTGGTATTTTACGATACCGCGCTTTTCTCGGAAGATCTGGCTTTCACAGATAAGGATGCCGGATTCTTCAAAGAGCTGGCAAAACGCGTCAGCAGCGTCAAGGCTGCTAATAAATATATTGAAAAATGGGCAGATCAGCTGGCGGATTGCGCAAAAGCGTACGCGTCTTCCGGCACCGTGACCATCGCGCAAGTGCGTCGTCTGGAACGGGATATTGCCAATCTGGAAATCATCAATGCGGGCATTGCCGCCGATCCTGCGGGAACCGTTTCCAATGCGCCGTTCACCAGTCATACAGTACCCTCCACCACACAGGCGATCTATCTGCCCTACGCGCTTCCGGAAAACGGCGAACTTACCAATAAGATCGAAGTTTTCGCGGCACAGGGTGAATATGAATCCGCCTCCATCGTGGTGACGGCATTTGCGCCGTTGAGCAATTTCACCATCCGTGTTTCCGATCTGAAAAACGGAAAGAACACGCTTGCCGCCAAAGAGATCGACTGCAAACTGGTGAAACGCTGGTACCGCACCGGCGGGGCATGGATGACTTATCATGCCGATAAACGCCAGCGCGTTCTCACTCCCGACCTGCTGCTTTATGATGACAAAGCCATCGTAGTGGACGAAATCAAACGCAACAATTATATGCGGCTGGATTATCCCACCGGCACTGTCTATGCCGACATCAGTGAATATGACTACGATAAACTGCGTTTCGAGCCGGACAAAGATCCGTTCCATGATGCAAAATCCCTGCTTCCGCTGGATATTCCCCATGCAGGAAGAAATCAGCAGTATTTTCTGAATATCCATGTGCCGGAAAATACCGCACCCGGATTTTATGACGGGAAAGTGGATCTGGTGCTGAACGGGAAAGTTGCCGCACAGCTGGATCTGACACTCCGTGTACTGCCCTTCAAACTGCCGGATCCCAAAAGTTATGCGGATCTGAACAAGGTGTATTTCTCCCACATCAACCGTCTGCCGGATGAATCATCCTCCGATGAATTCCACAGAACAGCGGCAGAAGTTCTGGCGAAATACAATCTGAAACACCCCGGCGGTGCAGGAAAATCTATCGCGCGCCTCCGTGCCGAACGGGATGCAGGGCTGGATGTCCGGTATCTG
>JAZNXT010000072.1:0-28150 GCA_045594005.1 Victivallales bacterium | reverse complement strand
TCTTTTTTTCTTTTCCGGAGGCATGCGTTACCGCCATCAGGCATCCTCCGGAAACTCTCCTCTACGGAAACAAAATAAATCAAAGTCGGATCGTAGCCATGTCGTTCTGTGGGCCAAGGAGTTGCAACCTAGAGTTGTCTTCCTAAGACCCTTGGCCTCCGACTTTCTTTTTTTCTTTTCCGGAGGCATGCGTTACCGCCATCAGGCATCCTCCGGAAACTCTCCTCTACGGAAACAAAATAAATCAACTTGTTAAAAAATCAAGCAGACATCTTGAATAAATCCTTTTGGTGTGATATTTTAAGAAAGTGCCATATTCCGGGGTGTAGCGCAGTGGCTTAGCGCGTCTGCTTTGGGAGCAGAAAGTCGAGGGTTCGATCCCCTCCACCCCGACCATTTTTTTGCCTTGATTCCAAGGCAAAAAAACATGAAGCCGTCAGGCTTCGCTTCATGCACCGCAGGTGTGCTTCATGGCACAACATGCCGCTTCATACTTTTGTGTGCTTGACTCGCCAGAGGCGTGCAAGACACAAAAAAATCCAGCCATAAAGGACTGGATTGCAGGTCATAATATAGTGCGGATAGCGTTGTATTGCAAACGGATAAACTCTCATTTTCCATTTTCTTACATCATACGAAGCGTAAGCGAAGTGCTTCATATCGGAATGAAATGGAGATGCTTCATATTGTGGAGCTTTAGCGAAACAATGCTTCATCGTCAGGCTTTTATGAAGCACGGCTGTGCCGTATGAAGCGGCACGTTGTGCCATGAAGCGCACCTGCGGTGCATGAAGCGAAGCCTGACGGCTTCATGTTTTTTTGCCCAATGGGCAAAAAATGGTCGGGGTGCTTGCGGTTGTTCGGAAACCGTCTCTACCCTCAAAAAAGTTGGTGACTACCGCAAAATGCTGATCCCCCTCCGTTGTTCGGAAATCGTCTCAAAATAACCGTCAAAGACGACAGAGAATAATTTTGAGGTGGGCGTCAGGTCTGAAAATTCCGGACAAGCCGAAAACGGTGCTTTTTCAGCACGGGAATGGCGACCTGATGTCTTGACAACATTCAGGACCCCAAGTTTGTTGTATTTATTTGATGTTGCACTCGAAACCGTTATTGTATTTTTTGAAAATTTCTTGCATCTTATTTTTTAACCAGGCAGAATGTTTTTTCTCAATAATAAATGAATCATGTATCGGTAGAACAGGAATTCCGTTTCTATAAAAGAAATCCATTATCTCAAGTGCCATGATGGAGTCAATATTTTGTAACTCTATTCCTTTCCCAGAAAAAAAGAAATCTGAAATATCGGAGTGATTCTTTTTGATTAAATCGATAATCGAAGCAAAATCTTTGCAGTCGTCAAGTGCATGCATTAATGCGCGCTTTTTGGGGGAAAGTCCGTGCTTGCCATGTAAATCTGCTCTCCGTTTTTCTAATGAGCCAATAATCCCGCGCTGACTTGAGGCGTTTATCATTACGAGGACGGCAAATTTTGCCAGCTGGCGCTTTTCTCCCAGTAAGAAAGAGTATGGATCTTTTGGCGGTTGTATGCCCTTTTGAGCATAAAGCATAGAAATATGTAATCCAGAGTAGTCGACCTCTGTGGTTTCCTGCCCATTTATAAGAATGGTTTCTCTTTGATCAGATGGGATCGCCTGATAGTTAATTCCTCTATTGTATGACGAATATAATCTTCCTCCTGAATTCCATGAGCTATTATTAAAAATAGCAGTTAGCTGTGGATACAGTGGCTCTTCTTCTTGAAAAACAGGAAAATATGAGAATGTCTGTTTAGAATAAAATTTGTTTATGGCATCTAATTTTTCCGCATATAACGTTGCCTTTTCTGAAAACGGTAGGTCAATAATTTCTTTGTTACTGTTCTTCATAACGACAGAAGATCGATACGAGGTGGCAGTTGTCAGCATCCCAGTTGGTATTTCTGAAAACTGTGAATATAATTTTGGCTTACCCCAGTAACTTGTGTAACCATATAATGGATCACCGACACGTTCCCCAACATAACAATTCTCTTTTAGCCACGATATAACATGATTAAATGCAGTACATATTGATGGTCCGTCCTTGCCAACTTCTTTATCATAATATTGTTGTGATTTTGGTATTTTTACATTTCGTCTTAGAGCAAATGCAATACGAAGATTGAGAATCACGGTTTTTAAGCACCTCTCATAGGTATCTGAATTGTGTTGCGGATTATCTGAAATATATTCATTCCATAATTTTGCAAAAAAGATCTTAAATCTATCACAATCGCACGAAAGATTGAAGTCTAATTTTATTAGTTCATAATCAGGAGATGTTTTTGCGCGGATATCCCTTAATGGCACGATGAAAGAAACATGTTGCTTTTTCATCGCAGCCCATGTATTTTTGAGTTCGCTTTGCGTAAGAACCTCGTAAACAAAAAGCCAGTTGCGATTAAAATTATATTCAATAGTCGACAGTTTTTTCGCGGATGAGTAGAATGGCTCCAAATCCAACTTGTTGATTTTGGCATATTGCCACGCTATGGTGTTGAGAATACAATCTGATTTTTCCAGAATCTTTGTGCCATCAAATGATCTGATACTAAAATCATATTTAATGGCAAAATAAAGAGCATAAGAAATGGCTTCGGCATTCCCAGACATATCTCCGTTTTTATACATTAATTCAGAAAGCGACTGGATCATACTGCCGGGAACGTCAAACGGTACAAACAGAAATTCATCTAAAGCAGGGAATAAGTATGTATAAATCAAAGATAGGTGTATGATAATTTTTATATAATACTGTCTGGCATTTTCTTTGAGATTTCGGCGAGCCAACATTTTCATTGCGAAAAAAATGACAGCCGAGTTTCCCGTTTCTTTGACGAGATCTACTACAAACTCCATGAAAGCATGTATTTGTTGATATGTGATGGGCGTGCTTTGATATAGACTGAAATTGTTTTTTAGTTTGCGCACCCACGATTCTTCCTGTCCTACCGGCAGTTTTATTATTTCGGTCTTTTTGTGGTTGATGTTTAGACCAAATTCTTTGAGTTCCATGCTTAGGGATACAAGAAATTCTTCTGCCTGTTTCTGGTCCTTTACAAAACAGGTATAGTCGTCAATATTCCTAAAATACTGCCATCGGTTTAATTTTGAATCAACAGCGCATAATATAATTTCAGATAGCAAATTTGATGCGTGAGGACCAATTAGGAATCCATTGGTTTCTCCATCCTTTGTGTTGCGGATGAATCTATCTAGTTGATTGTACCAGAAATCATCTTTGTCCTTATTGGCTTTTGCCTCTTCCTTTCCAACCAATGCCCAAGCTATCGCATGTGAATACATGGAAGGGAAACATTGCGAAATGTCGGCCTTGACTATATAATATGAGTCGAACAGTAGATTCAACTCAGGATTTCCATCTAACTCAAAATTTCCATAGTTCATATGAAAGAGAGAATTGGAATCCTTTTTGTTTCGAATATGGATTCTGCTCTTTTTATATGCTTGAGTTTCGGTTTGTTCCCGAAAAAATTTTCTGATATTACCCCAATAGTTTTTGATATGCCGACACAAAAGCGTATAGCTTATTGGATTGGGGATGCCCATTGCCCTTGGGACATTGGTGTTGCGCATATTTTCATAGAAAATATATTGAGTAGGTTCATCTGGATATGTCATTGTTGTATTGTTGACAAAAAAGTTTAACCACGTCAAAGAAGTGAACATCGGCGGTAATTTTTCTGGAAATAATCCATGTCCCACCAATCCTGTGAAAAGCGCATTCTCGCTGATATTATCCATGAACTGATAATATTTTAATGGAGTCTTGTTCATCTATGCATTCTCCGTAATATTTATCGTTTTTCACGATATGCTTCCCTATTATTATATCACCAATATTCCAATTTTACAAGCATGATATTGACGAGTTCCTCATTTTGTATTTGATATGTGCTGCTATCTGACGTTCACCTGCATCTTGGCGTGAATCCATCCTTATCTCAAAAATCGCTGTCACTACATAGTGTCTGCTCAATAAGGTATGTTTTTACGATAAATGCAGAGATTCAGTGGAAGGGGGCGCTTTTGTCATGCCTGAATTATATGGAGCGTTGAGGTAATCCCTATCTTCAGGCAGTCATGATTTATCCAGTTTGCTCGGAATAACAAGCTCTATACTGTAATATATTGTACATGCTCAATGTCATAAAGTCAAGTAAGAATGTGTCTTTTTTTGTCGTAATTTATAAAAAAACGTCATGCCGTGAGATATATTATGCCTCCCGACAAGTAATGTTTGAACATTAACACAAAGGTGAAACATGAAACGAAAGATGTCCGAGAGTATGATTCAACAAATTGTCAAAGAGTATTTTGAATGCCGCTCGCCAAAACTCATTCGCAAAAAATACGGCATTGTCAAAAGCACGTTGTACAACTGGGTTCGAGAAAGGCGGATCGTGAAACGCCCGGAAGCCCGTTCCATGACGGCAATGCAGATTTACGCGATGGAGCGAAAAATGAAAACATTACAGGAAGAGAATCAGATTTTCAAGGAGTGCGGATGCTCACCGGAGGATTCTATTGACAAAAAGATGGCTGCGATTGAGCGTCTCAAGGGCGTTTCTCCATACATGCACTTTGCCGAACTTTGCGATTGCCGAAGGGGACGTATTATAATCGAACTCTTCGCAAGGTTCCCAAAACCGTCTTTGAACAGACGAATGACATCCTCCGCCCGTTGATTGCACAATTTTTTGAAGAAAGCAAAAGTCGATTTGGAGCAGAAAAGATCCGTATTAAATTGCTTGAATGCGGGCAAAAAGTCTCAAAGAAGCATATTTCGGCGCTCATGAAAGAAATGGGACTGGTCTGCAAGCAAGCCCAGCTCAAATACTTTAATACGACCAATCGGAAATATGTGTTCCGGAAAAATCACGTATTGCAGAAATTTCAGGCGGATTTGCCGAATGTCCTATGGGTAAGCGACGTTACATATATTCGGGTCAATTCCGTCTTTCATGCGTTATGTGTCGTTATCGACATCTTCTCCAGGAAAGTTGTCGGTCACGCCATTTCAGTCAACAACGATACTGCCCTTGTCCTTGCAACATTTCAAAAGGCGTTTGAAAGTCGCGGCTGCCCCAGCGGTCTGACATTTCACAGTGATCAAGGTATGCAATATTCGGCATATGCTTTTCGTATGCATCTCCGCGAGCATGGCGTGACGCAATCCTTTTCAAATCCCGGCACTCCGCACGACAATGCCGTGGCGGAAGCCTTCTTCAGCATCATGAAACGGGAGGAGATTTCTCACAACTATTATCATTCATTGGAAGAACTGGAGGAGACGGTTGCCGACTTCATCGACTTCTACAATACGATGCGGCCACACCGAAAACTTCACCACCTCTCACCTGCTCAGTTTGAGGCAACCTTTTTTGCCAAGGGGACAAATCAAACCGTCTAAAATTCTCGTTGGAAGGTTGGTCAAGGGTTCACGCTCGAATTTTTCCCAGAGAGGAAACTGCTGTGGATCGCCGATCTGGAAACGCTTTGGATATGGAGTCAGACGGTTTCCCGCTCAGAAATAAAAAACGGAATTTTGACCGGGGACAAATCCCTGTGTTCAAAATTCCGTTACCACTGCAAATGGTCGGGACGATGAGATTCGAACTCACGACCTTTTGACCCCCAGTCAAACGCGCTAAACCAGACTGCGCTACGTCCCGGCCTGTTCAGAAATGATCCGGAGCAAAAAATGCAACGCACTTTCTTCCGGCGTTCTGAATACATATACTATATCATCTTTCCCGCAAAATACAAGTCCGGGACGCAAAAAAAATCATTTTTTTCCGGGATTGTATCTTTTCATACTTGAAATATACTCACAGAAATGCTATATAAATCGGGAAAATATGTCAGGTATGCGGAATTACAGACGGGTCGATGTAATCTATGGATAAACACAAATTGCGCAGAAAAATCGCAAATTGGATCTTTACGGCAGTCCGGACTTTCATCCCGCTGGAATGTCCCATCTGCGAAAATATGCCGATGGACGGCTCCCCGAACATGCTTTGCGCACGGTGTTACAGTCTGCTGAAATTTGTGAAAAAGCCCGCCTGCCCCGGATGCGGCGGTCCTGTGACCGGGATCATGGATATGTGCAGCAGTTGTATGAATGCCGCCGCCGCACGACCGTGGAAAAAAGCATTTTCCCTTTACGAAATGACCGGTTTCGGAAAAGAGCTGATCCACGAATTCAAATACCGGAAACAAACTCACTTCTGCCGGATGTTCGGAAGAATGATCGCAATGCATCTCGGAGAGGAGATCCGCGCGGAAAAATTTGATTACATCGTTCCCACTCCGCTGCACTGGTTCCGGAAAATACAACGCACCTACAATCAGTCGGAACTGCTGGCGGAACGCGTCGGCTGCGAACTGGATCTTCCTGTGATACAGAATCTGCGAAGATGCAAATGGACGCATCAACAGGCACATCTTGATCAGAAAGCACGGATCAAAAATCTGAAAGACGCCTTCAAAGTGGTCCATCCGGAAAAGATCGCCGGAAAATCTCTGCTGCTGGTGGATGATGTTCTCACCACCGGTGCCACCCTCGCCGCCGCTGCACAATGTCTGCTGGACGCCGGAGCAAAAAAGATCTGCGTTCTGGTGATCGCCAGACGGTAAAAAAAGTTTTCCCTCTTTCCCGGTATCTTCCCTATCAGGATCAGAGATCTTCCGGGAAGAAGAAAAATGCGCCGTTCCGGGTCCTGCCGCCTTCGCGGATGAATTCCGCAAAGATCTTCCGCATACGGGTATTGTGCGGCACGGCATCGATACCGTTCACTCCGAACACCCGCACGACCAGTTCCGAAGCTCCGGGCCACGGCAGCAGATAGCCCATCCGCTGAAATGCAAGGATATTGGAATCTGCGGGCATCAGACGGGAGAACATAGGATCCAGCAGCCAGGATTCACACACAAATGCTTTCGGTTCAACACCCAGTTTTTCCACATAAAAATCTTTCATCCTGCGGCAGGAGGCGCGACAGGCTTCCACATCCAGAGGTCCATCCGCAGGAATGTGCAGGTTGATCACGGTATCACCGGGACGGAGAACTTCCTCCCAATGGGATTTATCCAGCGTGATCGTTTCCGCAGCAACGAGACCGTCCGGAGAAACACCGTATCCGCTCACGGTACCGGCAGTTTCTTCCACCGGAGCGGAATGGAACGCGGCATCTTCCGGCGTCAACGCGGTCATGCCGTTGCGGTCAAAGGCAAAATCATCGTTCATCAATGCCTGCAGCTGACGGCTTTCCCGGTTCCGGAACACACGGTAGTAATTGAAAAACTTTGTGGGGGTATTGCATTGCAGTCTGCCGAAACGGATCACCAGCCCGTGGATCTGTGCGCGGATCCAGGCGAAACCGAGATCCGCGATCCCGAATGCGCCGTTGTAATTCTGTGCGCAGAAATCCATCCAGATCCGGATATCCAGCAATGCTTCAGAGAAAGCAGGATCGTACCAGTCTTTTTCTTTGTAAAGCGCGATATAATCCGGAATACAGGCAAGCAGCACCGCCAGACGGATGGCATGAGCATTCACATGGGGTGAACTGATCTTCAATTCGATCGCGGCAGGATCCCCGCCGGCAGTTCCCTCCTGCATGATGGTGCGGCGGTAAAGATCCCAGAAGCGGAATTGCTCCGGATCGGCGGCGATCTTTTCCAATTCCACGGAAAGTTTTTCCAATTCTTCTGCGGTAAAATTTGCAAGGCGTGCAAATTCAGGGATCTGTGCAAAAAGGTCAGACGCGCGCTCCGGATCGAAAGCGGGATCTTCTCCGGCATAAAGATCTTTCCAGAACGGGGTATCGATGATCAATTTTCTGTCGGTCATAAACGCTGTTCTCCGTGGTTGATTTTCAGATTAAAGGAAGCAGATCCTGGAAATACACTGGTCAAAGTTTTCCTGTCCGCTTAAAATATCGATTTCGATCCGCAAAAACAGGATCGGCAGATCCCGCCGGTCCAGACGCGGCATACGCACTGCATCTTTTTCGGTAGTCATAATGATCTCGGCTCCGGCGGCTTCCGCTTCATTGACAAAGTCGATCATTTCCTGCTGACGGTAGCGGTGGTGGTCCGCATAATGGCGTTTGCAGACGAGTTCCGCGCCGTGCTGTGTGAGAAATCCATTGAAACTGGCAGGGTTTGCGATCGCGGAAAGGCTGGCGACTTTCTTGCCCTTGAGATAAGTCAAAGGCTGGCGTTTTCCCCGTTCAAAAACATCTTCCAGATATTGGGGACGGTGACAACACTCGATGATCTCCGCCCGGTGATTGTGTTTGCGGATAAAATCTTTCAAATGCCGCAACTTGTTCGCGCCGTTGGATTTGGTAAGAAAAACATAATCGGCGCGTTTGATATTTGTGATGGGTTCCCGCATCAGACCGCGGGGCAGCACATGGTGATTGTCGAAGGGGGAAGTGGAATCCACCAGAAGGATATTCACATGGGAGATCAACCCGAGATACTGGAAGCCGTCATCCAGCACAATGGTATCCACTCCGAAATTTTTTACGGCATGAAGCCCGGATTTCACCCTGTCTTTATCCACCAGCACACACACATCCGGCAGATTGCTTGCCAGCATATACGGTTCATCGCCGGCAGTTTTGGAATCCAGCAGAAGTTGTTTGCCATTGGACACCACCCGGGGAGGGATCTCATTTTTGCGGGAAGTGAACTTGCTCAACAGTTTTTCCAGAAACGAGCGGTTGTCCCGGCTGCGGTATCCACGGGAAAGGATCGCCACTTTTCTGCCCTTCCGGCTCAAAGTTTTGGCGAAAATCTCCACCACCGGTGTTTTTCCGGTACCGCCGCAGGTCAGGTTGCCGATACTGACCACCAGACATCCGATGGCGCGGTTGCGGATCACGCGGTTGGTGTACATCCACAGCCGGAGCTGAACGATATTCCGGTACACGCGGGATGCAAGGAAAAGGATCCCCGTGATCATCATATCCACAGGTTTATGCCGTTTTTCCTTCAGCAGATCAAGAAAATATTGCTCTACGCGTTCGCCGATCTCGCGAATGGTCATAGTCACCTCGTATGCCGTTCCGTTATATCCTATAAATATAGCGTGCTTCGCATCATTTCGCAAGGACAACATCAAAAAAAATAAAAAAAAGCAAAATCTTACCTTGAAAAAAGACCCGTTCCGTATTATTTTTTGCGGAATGCAACAAGAAAAAAGAAACTCTGCAAATGAAAACGAAGATGAACAGAATCAAACAATCCTTCATTATTATATTGGGGGCGATCCTCCTGCTGTGTGCCGCATGCAGAAAAACAGACGCTCCGGAAGAATTGGTGGTATGTACCACTTATCCGGTACGACTCCTGACACTGGAACTGATGGCAGGCGCGGAAAACCCGCCGGAGATCGCTCTCCTTGTCCCCCCGGGAACAGGCTGTCCCCATCATTTTTCCCTGCCGACGCGGGAAAAATTACGGATCGCAAGTGCAAAGAAAGTATTGCTGCTGCGGAATGGCGGCGGAGTGGATGATTCCATTCTGGACGCGGCAAAAAATGCGAATCCGGATCTGACCGACGGTAACGGCGGAGCTGATTTTTCTGTTCATGCGGATCCCCATTATTTCAGCGCACCCGGCACAGCGGCACAAATGATCCGGAATCTGGCGGAGCATCTGAAAAAATTTGATCCCGCAAACGGAAAGATTTATGAAGATAATGCGGAGCGGCTGACAGCGGAACTGGCGGCACTTTCCCGCTTGAGCAGAAATATAAAGAAAGTCAAAGTCGTGGCAATGCACAACACTCTTGCCAACCTTGCGGCGGAATGTGGACTTGATCTGCGGGCTGTCGTTTTTCCGGGTCATGTTTCCGAACTGCCGCCGGCTGAATTAAACCGGTTGATCCGGTTGATCCGGGAAGAACAGATCCCTTATCTTCTGACAGAACCGCAGACACCGGAACGATTTGTGAAACTATTGCAGCAGGAGACGGGCATCCGGGTGATCCTTCTTGATCCGGTGGCGACCGGTCCGGCAGATGCGGCACGCGGTTATCTTACGGGCAAGATGCGTCATAATTTGAAAATCCTTGAAAGGGAACTGCAATGAATCAGGCTGAAACTTCAGCGATCCTGCTGGATCACGTGAATGTGAAACTGGGGGAAACGCAGATCCTCACCGATGTGTGCGCCCATATCCCACGGGGCAGTTCCACTGCGATCATCGGTCCCAACGGCGCGGGAAAAACAAGTCTGGCTCTGGCGATCCTCGGTCAGGAGCCGTACAGCGGCACGATCGCATTTCCACCCCATAAAAACAGAAAATCCGTGCGGTTCGGATTCGTACCGCAAAAACTTCAGTTCGATCGGGATATGCCGATGACGGTAATGGATTATCTCCTTGCCGGGATCCAGCGGATGCCCCTCTTTTTCGGCAGTTCACGCAAACTGCGGGAAAAGGTGGAAGCACGATTGGCGGAAGTGGAATGTTCCGCACTGGCAGACAGATCCTTCGGCGCGTTGTCCGGCGGAGAGATCCAGCGGATCCTGCTGGCGGCGGCTCTACTTCAGGAGCCGGAGATCCTGATTCTGGATGAACCCACGGCAGGAGTGGACTTCAAAGGGGGAAAATTGTGCTGCGGGCTGCTTCAGAAGATCCGGGAAAAACGGGGATTCACGCAAATCATGATCAGTCACGATCTTGCAACGGTGGCGGCACATGCGGACCATGTGATCTGTATCAAAGGGACTGTGATCGCGGAAGGCGTGCCGGGAAAGATCCTGACACATGATGTACTGAGCCGGACTTTCGGGCTTCATCTCGGTGTGGCAGATCCCCGTATGCTGGCGGAAGATGTGCAGATCTGCGATGCAACCTGTCCCCACCATAAGGAACATATCGAATTACATCCGGATCAAACGGATTGTCAATGCCACGGACATCATCACCATCATCACCGCAATAACAGTGATCCGGAGGGAGGTGCGTCATGCTGAACGGACTTGTAATGCAGATCGCAGAGTTCTGTGCCATGCTGTTTCCTTTTGATTGCATGAATGCCGCATTCATGCAGCGGGCTTTGCTGGCTCTGCTGTTGATCGCACCTCTCGCAGGGATCTCCGGTTTGCAGGTGGTCAATGCACGGATGGCATTTTTTTCCGATGCCATCAGTCATTCCGCATTTGCAGGAGTGGCGGTCGGGGTGTTATGCGGTTTTTCCACAACGCTTTCCATGCCGCTGACCGCTGTTGCTGTGGGGGCTTTGGTCATGTTCCTGAAACAGGGCAGCCGTTTATCGTCCGATACGGTGATCGGCGTGATCTTTTCCGCCGTGGCGGCATTCGGTCTGGCGATCGTGGCAAAAGATCCCGGTTCCGCAGGTAATATCCAGATGTTCCTGTTCGGGGATATCCTTATGATCTCCACGGAACAGATCGCCGCACTGGGGGCATTGCTGGCGGCGTTTATCGTGTTCCAGTGTTTTGCATTCAACCGCCTCGTGCTGATCGGGATCAATCCCATGCTGGCAGCCGTGCATAAAGTGCGGGTCAATCTGTATCAATACTGTTTTGCCGTTCTTCTTTCTCTGGTGGTGATCTATTCCGTCCGGGCAGCCGGGGTGGTACTCGTGACCGCCCTGCTCATCGTTCCGGCAGCAGCGGCGCGTAATTTCGCAAGAAATACCCGTCAGATGTTCATTCTGGCATTGCTGTTCAGTTATATTGCCTGTATCGGCGGGCTGATCGCATCCGCACAGGAGGAAATCAATATCCCCGCAGGATCCGCAATCGTGCTGTGCGCCGTGATCCTGTTCATCTTCAGCGAGATCTTCGCCGCATTCCGTCCGAAACGCACCGCAGACAGCGGCGTATAAAAAACAGATGGCGACAGGCGGCGCACCCCGTTGAGCAGACTGCAAAAGTCTGCTCAACGGGGTCTTTCTTTTTCCCGCGCGACGCGATCGCGTCGCGCGGGAAAAAGAAAGCAGCCCCGGCGAACCGCCGGGGCGCGCCGCCGCACCTGCCGGAAATCATCACATTCTCCGGAAAAAAAGCACAAAAAAGATTGGAATACGGCTTGAAAAACGGCGTATTATATATATATTATTAGTTGAGAGATCAGAAACAACAAAAAATAACAATATAGAAACAGGAAAAAAACATGGATCAGAACGAAAACGAAATGGCACAGGCAGCAGCCGTGCCGCAGACGACTGACCAGTCCGGCTATACTGCGGACAAAATCACGGTTTTGGAGGGCTTGGAAGCCGTCAGAAAACGCCCCAGTATGTATATCGGGGATACCGGTGAACGCGGTCTGCACCATCTGGTTTACGAAGTGGTGGACAACAGTATCGACGAAGCACTGGCGGGGTATGCCTCCAAAGTGGAAGTCACCATTCATCACGATAACAGCATCACTGTGCAGGACGACGGACGCGGGGTGCCGGTGGATATTCACAAGGATCTGGGGATCCCTGCTGTGGAAGTGGTCATGACCGTGCTTCATGCCGGCGGTAAATTTGACCATAATGCCTACAAAGTTTCCGGCGGTCTTCACGGCGTGGGGGTCTCCTGCGTCAACGCACTTTCCAATTGGATGGAAGTGGAAGTCCACCGCAACGGGATGTCCTACGATATCCGTTTTGAACGGGGTGTCACCAGCCGTCAGCTGCGGGAACTCTCTCCCGTGAATGACAAAGGGACTAAAGTCACATTCCATCCGGATGCGGAGATTTTTCAGGAAACGACCATCTACAAATGGGATACGCTGGCAAAGCGTTTGCGGGAACTGGCATTTTTGAATCGCGGTGTGCGGATCTCCCTGACGGATGAACGGGAAGAAGCCGGTCTGCGTTCGGAAACATTCTATTACGAAGGCGGCATTTCCGAATTCGTGAAGATGCTGAACGAACACAAAGGCATCGTGCATCAGGATGTGATCTATATGCACAAGGAAAAAGACGGGATCGATGTGGAAGTGGCGATGCAGTACAATCAGGACTTCCAGGAAACGATCTTCAGCTATGCCAACAACATCAATACCCACGAAGGCGGTACGCACATGGTGGGATTCCAGACGGCTCTGACAAGAACGGTGAACAACTACGCCAAAGGTGCGAACCTTTTGAAGGGCGACAAACCCATGAGCGCAGCGGATACCCGGGAAGGTCTGACAGCGATCGTCAGTGTGAAAGTGCCGGATCCCCAGTTTGAAGGGCAGACAAAAACGAAACTTGGCAACAGCACGGTCCGCGGCATTGTGGATTCCGTGGTGAACGATACGCTTTCCACCTATCTGGAAGAAAATCCTGTGGTGGCAAAAGCCATTGTGGAAAAAGCCATTGTGGCGGCACGCGCCCGCGAAGCGGCAAAACGCGCCCGTGAACTGGTGCAGCGCAAAGGCGCACTGGAAGGATTCTCCCTTCCCGGCAAACTTTCCGATTGTGAATCCAATGATCCCAGCAAATGCGAATTGTATATCGTGGAAGGTGACTCCGCCGGCGGGTCTGCGCGTCAGGGGCGTGACTCCATGTTCCAGGCGATCATGCCCATCCGCGGTAAGCTGCTGAATGTGGAAAAAGCCCGTAAGGATCATGTATTTGAAAACAAGGAGATCCAGAGTCTGATCTCCGCCATCGGCTGCGGGATCGGGGATGAGGATTTCAACGAAGAAAAATTGCGTTATCACCGTATTGTGATCATGACCGATGCTGACGTGGACGGTTCCCACATTGCGACACTGCTGCTGACATTCTTCTTCCGTCAGATGAAGAAACTTATCGAAAAAGGCTATGTCTATCTGGCAAAACCGCCTCTGTATAAGGTCACAAAAAAGAAAAACGAACGCTATATCGACAGCGATGAACAGCTGGATAAATATCTGGTGGAACTGGGTTGCGAAGATTTCAAAGTCACCCGGTTGGATACCGGTGCGATGCTGACGCTGGAAGATATCCGGCAGGTGACGCAATTTGTGGCACGTGCCCAGCAGATCACTCAGGGATTGCACCGTCACGGTGTGGATCCGGATTATTACTTCACACAGGAAAAGGACGGCAAATTCCCCATTGAGATGATCTCCATTCACGAAAGCGATGGTACTCTCACGGAAAAACTGGTCTATACGAAGGAAGAGGAAGAAGCCGTGATCGCGGATGCGGAATCCCGTCTGCCCGTCATTGAAACGGAAGTTCCCGAAGGGGAAACGCCGGAAGAACCTGTTGTGAAGAAATTGCATCCTGCCATTGACATCATCACGCTGTATGAATCCCGTTCCTGCGAAGAATTGGGTGCAAATATGCGTGAAGCCGGTTATGAACCCTCGAAAATCTTTACGGGCGGGGATGCGTTGTTCACGGTAGCGGGTCAGAACGGAGACGGCAGTGATGCGGAAAGCGTGTCCTCTCTGCGCGATCTTTTTGAAATGATCAAGAAGAACGGTCGTGAAGGCTTGAAGATCCAGCGTTACAAAGGTCTTGGTGAAATGAATGCGGAACAGTTGTGGGAAACCACAATGGATCCGGCGAAACGGAAAATGATCCGTGTTTCCATGGAAGATGCCATTCAGGCGGAACGGATGTTCACGCTGCTGATGGGTGACGATGTGGAACCGCGCCGCGAGTATATTGAAAAACACGCTGCGGGCGTCAAAGATCTTGACATCTGAAGCAAAAAAAGAGAAGAAAAGGAAACAGAAACATGGCGGAAAAAGTTGACAAAAAAGCCGCTGCGGCAGCAGCGGCGGCGGGCACGAAACAGGATGCCCGTGATAAAAATCTTGCAGTTGCCATCGGGCAGATCGAAAAAGAATTCGGCAAAGGCTCCATCATGCGGTTGGGCGACAACAGCAAAGTGGATGTGCCTGTGATCAGCACGGGCGCGCTTTCTCTGGATATTGCACTGGGGATCCGCGGTCTGCCCCGCGGCAGAATCATTGAGATCTTCGGTCCTGAATCTTCCGGTAAGACCACGCTTTGTATGCACGTGATCGCCAATGCTCAGAAGGCGGGCGGCACGGCGGCATTCATCGACGCGGAACACGCAGTGGATCCGGTCTATGCAAAAAAGATCGGTGTGGATATTGACAATCTGCTCATTGCCCAGCCGGACTGCGGGGAAGATGCGCTGAACATTGCGGAAACGCTTGTTCGCAGCAATGCGGTGGATGTGCTGGTGATCGACTCTGTTGCGGCATTGGTTCCCAAGAGTGAGATCGAAGGGAACATCGGGGATTCCTTCATGGGTCTTCAGGCCCGTTTGATGTCGCAGGCATTGCGCAAACTCACACCTGCCATCAGCCACAGCAAGACCTGCTGTATTTTCACCAACCAGATGCGTGAAAAGATCGGTGTGATGTTCGGCAATCCGGAAACGACACCCGGCGGCAACGCGATGAAATACTACTGCTCCGTGCGTCTTGACATCCGTCGTATTCAGGCGATCAAAGACAGCTCCGGGGAAGCCACCGGTGCCCGCACCAGAGTCAAAGTGGTGAAAAACAAACTTGCCGCGCCGTTCAAAGTTGCGGAATTTGATATCAACTTCAATGAAGGGATCTCCCGCAGCGGCTCGATCCTGGATGTGGCTTGCGATCAGGGGATCATTGAAAAACGCGGTTCCTGGTTCTCCTTCGGGGAAGAACAGCTGGCGCAGGGCAGAGAAGCGACCAAGGCACTGATCGGTGAAGATGAAGAACTCCAGAAGCGTATTCTTGTGAAGATCAATGAAAAGCTGAACGGAGCTGCAGCCGCAGAAGATACGGCAGCGGCGGCGGAACCCGCAACGGCGGCAGACGCAGAAGAAAAGACTGAAGAATAACAGTAAGACCCGGAATGATGAAGACCATTGATCCTGCATCATCGAAAAAAATGTTGAAACTCCTGTTCCTGGCAACAGCATTGTCGGGCGCGGGAGCGGTTTTTGCGCAGTCGCCGGATATGCCGGGTGCCTGGTCGGAACAAAAACTGGAACAACAGAAAACGCTTCAGCGTCCGCGCAGTGCGGAAAATGGCGATGAAGCCATGCAGAAGGGCAATTTTGCGACGGCGGTAAGTTTTTACAATGAATACCGTCAGGAAGCGAAAACGCTCAACGACAAAGACGCGCTGAAAGATGCGTATGAATGTGAGATCAATGCGTTGATCCGGAGTGAAAATGTGCGCGGAGCGGAAAAAACGCTGGCGGAATTCAAAAAAGATTTTCCAGCCTACCGGAGTCCCTCCATTGCATTGTGGGAAGCGAATTTACTGCTTTTCAAAAAGGATCCGGACGGTGCGATCAAAACGCTCCGGGCGGTACTTCAGACGCTTCAGACAAAAAATCCTCATGACCCCCACCGGATCCATGCGCTGACTGCGCTTGCGACGGCGTATGAGATCAAAAAGGATTACAAATCGGCGGCGGCTTGTTACCGGGCACTTCTGAAAGATTCTACGCAGGAGATCAATGTTCAGATCAAAATGCGTTATGTTCTTGCATTGATCGCGAACGGCGACACGACTGAAGCGGGAAAACTCCTGAAAGAGATCGATCCCGGAACCAATGAACAGATCCTGGAAGCGCATCAGCTTTTGAGTTTTTACCTTGCCATCCGGAACAAACAGGAAGATCTGCTGGGTGGAAATTTCAGTCTTTCGGATGAAAAAACGAAAGTGGGATCCGGCTCATTTTTCTTTATGCTTGCCTCGTTGATCGGGGATGCCTATTTCAACGATGGCAATTTTGAAAAAGCATTGGATGCCTACCGGCTTGCATTTTTCTACACGAAACGCGACCGGGAAGGTTTGGATGCAATGTCACGGATCCTGTTTGTGTTTGACAGTCTGAAGGAAACGGACAAAGCGGCGGCACTGGCGTTGAAACATTTTGCATTTTTCATGGAACCGAACACTTCCACGGAATTGAAATGCAAAGTGGCATTGCTGCTGATCAAATCGGGCGGCAACGGTGGGAAGGCATTGGAACTGTTCCGGCGGATTTTTCAGGAATCGCCCCGTGAAGAAAAAACTTTCCGGAACGCCTTTGCGTATCTGCTGCATCAGAAAAGATTTACGGAGGCTTCAAAGCTGACCGATCTGTTTTACGATGTGAAGAAACGGCCGGAAACATTGGGAAAAGCATTGCTCTGCCATGCGAACATTGCGGACAGAGCGGACAGGAAGCGGGAAGCGGCGGAGCTGTATGTGCGTGCGGCGGAAAAGAATGAAAAGGACTACGAAAAGTACATGACGCGTGCCATCACGCTTTATGTTAATTTGAGAGATCACGATCAAGTGATCGAAAAAACGGGGGAACTGCTGAAACGCGCCCCCCGGTCCCGCACCATCTTTTTCCGTGCGGAATCCCGTGAGATCAAAAAAGATCTGCCCGGAGCGCGTCAGGATTATCTGACGCATGCGGCGTTGGAACAGGTCCCGGTCTCCGGAAAAAGTGTTTCTTTTTTCCGTGCGGGAGCCATTGCGTTCAAATCAGAAGATTTCCGTGCAGCAGCCGGAGATTTCCGGAATGCGCTGGATCTGGGGATCAAAAACAAAAAGGATAAGATCTGTGTTGCGGTTGCTCCGGAAGCGGGCTATTGGCTGGTATCCAGTCATCTTGCCTTCAACGACACCTCCGGAGCGGGAGCGGCGGCAGATCTGCTGGCGGAACATTTTTCCGGCTCGGTCTATTTTTCCGAAGCGTATTTGAAAATGGCGAATCATCTGGAAACAGCAGGAAAGCAGCGGGAAGCGGAAAACTGGCTGATCAAACTGGAAAAGAGCAATCCTTCCAAATCGGTAGCGGCGGAAACATTGTACCGGAAAGCGTTATTGAATTTCCGCAGCGGGAATTCCGGCAAAACGGAAGAACTGCTCAACACCGTGATCCGTGAATATGAAAAAATCCAGCCGCATGTGCTGGCGGATGTATATTATCTTTTCGGCGATCTGCTGAAAAAGGATAAAAAATTTGCGGATGCGATCCGGAAATATGAAAAGGCGCGTCAGTTCCGTCCCGGCTCAATGCTGTGGCAGGCGGCAACGGGATCCATCGGGGATTGTCAGTTTGCCTTGGCATCGCTGTCCGGGAAACCGGAAACATTTTCCGGAGCCATCGGGACATACCGGGAATTGCTTGCGGCTCCGGTCCAGCCGGAATATGAATTGATGACCCGTTACAAGCTGGCACGTTCGCTGGAACTTTCCGGAGATCGTGCGGGAGCGGAATCGGAATACAGCAAATTGCTTTCCGCCCGGAAAACGGCGGATTGGAAGCGCGATCCCTCTCAGCGATTCTGGGTATTGAAAGGATTGCGCGCATTGGAACTTCTGGCACTGAAGCACGGGGATATTGCTTCGATTGAAAATGTGCTGGGTGTGATGACGGAATTGAAAAACACTCCGGAATTGAAGAAAGAAAATTATTCTGCGCGGATCAAACGGCTCCGCCGGATGAAAAAAGAAAAAATAACAGCAGGGAAATAATCAGAACATGGCTACAATGATTCAACTTTTTCAGGCGGGCGGTCCGATCATGTGGGCAATTTTTGCGTGCAGTGTGATCGCGCTTTTCATCTTTATCATGAAATGGTTTCAATTCCACCGGGCGCAGGTGAATGTGGGGGAACTGGTGGCAGGATTGCTGAATGTATTGCGGCGGGACGGCTTTATTGAAGCGATCACGCTGTGCGACAATACTCCCGGTCCGGTGGCGCGTATGCTGGGCAGTGCCATCAATGCGTATCAGAACGACGATGATATCCGGCAGGCTCTCCGGGATCAGGCATTGACAGAAGTTCCTGCGCTGGAAGCCCGTCTGAATGTGCTTGCCACCATTGCCTATGTGGCACCTCTGCTGGGACTTCTGGGTACGGTGATCGGACTTTTCGGAACATTTCAGGTGGTATCCCAGGAAGCGGTGACACTGGCGAATCTTTCCGGCGGGGTTTATTCTGCGCTGATCTGTACGGCGGCGGGCTTGTGTGTGGCGATCCCGTGTCACATTGCTTACAATTATCTGTTGAGCCGTGTCAATCATTTCTGTATTGAAATGGAAAAAGCATCTTCGGAGATCATGTACTTTTTCCAGCATCACGAAAAAAAATCTGCGGAGATCACCGATGATAAAAGATGAAACGCCCCTGAACATCCGCCCGAATCTGCGGATTTTCAAAGGTTTACCGAATCTCTCATCCTATTTGAGTGTCTTTTTTATTCTGCTGATCTTTTTTATGATCGGGCGTAATTTTGTGCAGACGACGGGTCATAAAGTGGATCTTGCACAGGCGGCAGGAGATCTTTATTATGCGGACCAGAATCTGATTCTGACCGTGGACCGGCAGAGCAATATTTATTTCGGCGACAGTATATTGCAGTACAACTCCGATCCGCAGAAAATCATTCAGCTCAAGGAACAGTTGAAAAACCGGATCAACGATGCCCGTACCGGCAGTAAAGCAAGAGAACAGCTTCTGATCCATGCCGACCGCAATATTTCCCTGCAGCTGCTTTCCACGATCTTTTCTGTGGCAAAGGAATTGAATATCGATGCGATCCTGGAAACAGGCGCAGAAGTCCATACGGATCAGCAGGTCAATATGGTCGAACCGGAAAAAGAATAACATCACAACAGCGGAATTTTTTGTATGACACCGGCAAAGCAGCAGAAAAAAAGCAGCTATCGCAATGGAGACCGTACAACGACTCCGGCGATGCTTCTGCTTTTTTTCGTGGCGGCAGTGCTGCTTCATCTGCTTTTTGCCATCTGTTTTCACAATGCTTCGGCAGAACCGGTACGGAATCCTGATCAGCAGCGGACGATCCGGATGATACCGGCAGAACAGCACCATACCGGATACCGCCTTGCGGATCCCACCATTTTCGTACATGGGACCGATGGCGTCGGTTACAGCAAAACAGGCTTGACAAATGACGACCGGAAACCGGAACTTTCCATCCGGACGGAACGGCCTGTTTTATCCGAGCCTGAAAAATATGAATTGCAGGAGATCACAGCTCCGGAACGGCAGGAACTTCCGTATCTTTCCGCCAATGCGGCATTGTTGGGGGCACCGGGAAGCGTCAAAAGAAACGGTCATAAAAAAATGATTCCGGAGCCTGTTGGATATCCGGCATGGCTGGATCTTTCCGGAAATGATCTGAGTTCATTTTTCAGTAAAAAGCAGATCGAAACGCTCAAGGCTCTGAATATTTCCGGTCAGACAACATTCAAAGCTACACCCGGAGCCAACGGCAAAGTGCAGTGTCATGTGATGCTGCTGCGTTCCTGCGGGGACCCGGCAGCAGATACAGAAGCAAAAAATATTCTGGAACAGGCATTGTCCGATCCCGGATTCCGGAAGACTCTTGTACAAAAAGAAGGGACGGTATTCCGGCTCTGCTGGACGCAGCAGCTTGCGGCATTGCCCCCGGAAAAAGATCTGCCGGCAATGATGTTTCCGGAGGAGGAGAGCAACGCAAAAAAAGGAGTTGAAAAATGATCCCGGTATCACCTGCTGATTTATTCAATATTTATATATGTCTGTGGCTGATCATTCTGGCGGCGATGTGGTTCCGGGAGGAATTGCGCGTCCGGAAAAGAGAATGGTCGGTGGTGAAAGAGCGATTGTATATCTGCGACAAATGCCGGTATTCCTTTCTGGCGAAAGACGACCGGGAACACATCACCCGCTGTCCCAGCTGCAATGCAATCTGCTTTATCCGGAAAAAGAAACGGTTTTGAATACGATGCAGGATGTCCCGGAAAATCAATCTTCTGCCGCCATGCCGATGTTTCTGATGGAAGCATCGCTTTTCTGTGAATATGCTCTTCAGGAACAATGGAACAGTATTCCGTTGAATGTGCCGCTCCGTTTGCGGTATAACGGGAATGAATTGAAAGTGATCTCCCGCGGACACTGGAACCGGGAAACGGGACCGGATTTTCTCAATGCGAAACTGGAGATTGACGGCAAAGAGATCTGCGGCGATGTGGAAATCCATTGTCATGCGGCAGACTGGATGTTTCACGGTCATTCTGCCGATCCGGCATACAAAAATGTGATCCTGCATGTGCTGGGTTCGGAAAAACTGCCGGGAAAAGCCGCAAAAGAAATTCCCCTTCTGCCTGTATATGTCATGCCGGACAAATTTGATAACAAGACACAGCAGGAGATCCGCCGGACGGTGCCGCGCGGCGAACAGGGGCGTTGTGCGCCTTTTTTTGCCCGGATCACAGACGATGCGCTGCACCGTTTTACAGGCGATGCCGGACTTGACCGTATGCGCGGGAAGTCGGATCTGCTCCTGACGGAAATGATCGAACACGGGACGGCAGATGCGTTTCTGCGGAAACTTTTTGAACTTGTCGGGATGCCGGGAAACCGGGAACAGTTCCGGGATCTGGCGAATCGGGTATTGCGTTACCCGAAAGAGATCCGTGCCGAACGGCTTGAAGCGTTGTTGTGGGGTGAATCGGGTTTGCTGCCGGATCCGGCACATACGGATCTTGCTCCGGATGCACTGGCTCTGGTGAGGGGGCTTTGGGATCAATGGTGGAATGTCCGGAAGACTCATCAGGAACCGATCCGCTTCAATCGCCGTTGCCGGCCTTTGAATTCCATTTGCCGGAAACTGGCTCTGCTTTCCGGATTTATCCGTCATTTCGGAGAAAATCCTCTGCCGGGAATGATCGGGATCATTGAAAAGGAATCTGTGGAAGATGCCATCCGTATTTTTATGGAAAAACTTTCTCCGGAAGATGATTTCTGGACGGTGCATACCTCTTTCACAACACCGGTACGGGACTGCGCGGCGGCGTTGATCGGCAGGGACCGGATCCTGGAACTGCTGGCAGATGTACTGGTTCCGGCGATGCATGCTTATGCGTCGGTCACAAAAAATTTCAAACAGATCGTTAAGATCGAATCATTTTTTCTGACATTGCCGAAAACCGGTTCCAATCTGACGATCCGGCGTGCGGTGGCATTGTGTTTTCCCGGCAGGGAAAATGTTTTGAAGACCGTTGCCGCGCAGCAGGGGGTACTGCACATTTACAAAATGTGGTGCGAAAAATTATCCTGCGATTGCCGGGAATGTCCGATCTGCAAACTGGTATGAATGGAGAAAAAAATATGCGGAACCGTGGAAATAATAAATTGAAGATCGGGGTCAGTGCCTGTTTGATCGGATTGAAATTCAGATATAACGGAACTTCAAAATTCAGTCAGACTCTCGTGGACAAGCTGAACGGGAAAGCGGATCTGATCCCCGTCTGTCCGGAAGTGGAATGCGGTCTGGCGATTCCCCGTGAACCGATGCATTTGGAGGTTTCCGCCAAAGGGACGCGATTGAAAGGAAATGAAAGCGGCACCGACGAAACGGAACGTTTTTTGCGTTGGGCGGACAACAAACTGGAACAGTTGGAAAGCATGAACCTTTCCGCGTTTATTTTTCAGGCACGATCACCAAGTTGCGGTCTGGCAGATACAAAGATTTTTTCGCCGGGCGGGAAACGGGAGATCACGGATGCCGGGACCGGACTTTTTGCGCAGTTGCTTCAGCGTCGTTTTCCGAAAATGCTGATCGGAGAGGAAAAGGATCTGGATGAGATCCTCTGCGCATTGGGACTGGATTGCGATTGCGGAGAAGAACATCACCACGATCATTGCTGCGATTGCGGGCATGATTGTGATTGCGGAGAAAAAGAATAAAAAACGGATAAATACAGAAAGTTCTTACACTGTTTCTGAAAAAAATGCAAAAAAAATCGTTTTTTTTATTATAAAGGACTTGCCAATATCAGAAAACGGTGTTATATTCGTTTGTGCAGTGTTATAGTATCATAATGCCTTATGGGCAGGAAGGATGATGAAAATGGCAGATAATGAGGGCATGAATCAGGAGGCTCTTTCTCCGAAGAAGACGATCCGACTGAAACCGTTGCAGTCCCGTATCGCCCCGATGAATACGGCAGCAGCTCCGGCAGAAACAGTGACGCCGGAGTCCACAGTGCAGCTGACAGGTGCATCCACACCCGGATCCAGCGTTAATGCGATCCCCGGCGGAGCGCAGCAGACGATCCGTCTGCGTCCGTCTGTTTCTGCATCCGGTTCTGCGCCGGAAGTATCCCAGCACAAGACGATCCGTCTGGTTGCGAAGAAACCTTCTATGGCGGCGGCACCGGCAAGTGCGCCTGCAAGCGCACCTGCGAGTACGCCTGCGAGTGCCAGCGCACCGACGATGAAAATGGATAATGTCGGTTCTGTGGCGTCTGCACAGCCGACCATCAAGCTGTCCTCCTCTGCGGGCGTCAGCAGTGGCGCGCCGGAAAATGCAGCGGCATCCCAGCCGACCATCAAATTGAATACCGGCGGAGCGGCATCCCAGCCGACCATCAAATTGGGGACACCCGGCGGCACATCTGCGCAGCCGACCATCAAATTGAGAACGGGCGGCGGCAATACTTCTGCGGCGACTCCCTCCCAGCCGACCATCAAGTTGAATACGGAAGGCGGAGCAGCACCTGCAGAAGGCGTGACTCCGAATACGAACACGGTAAAATTGGGTGGCGGCGCACCGCTTCAGATCAAAAAGATTGATGCGGGTGTATCCAATGTACCCCACAGTGCGCGTACCATGCCGAAACTGAAAAAAACGGATGATGAACCCTCGCCGCTATTCCTTGTATCCAGCGTAGCTGCGCTGCTCCTTCTTGGTGCCTGCGCATTTGTAATGGCTGCACAGTACCTTAACTTCTTTGAAGGAAAGAATATTGATGTGCCGGGTCTGGAACGGAAAGTGACCAAATAACTTTATCAGACGATCCCTTCAGAAAAATCGGAGACCCGGCCGGAAACGACCGGGTCTTTTTTTTGGTGACAGGGGTCTGAAAATACTGCAGGAGCATACTTTTTGCGAAAAAAAAGCAGAGCTGATATTGAATATTTGAAAAAATGTGGTACTTTAAAGAGAATTTTATTGAGGATAAAATCCTGAACATAAGGATCGGAAGATGAGCGAAAACAATACAACTGCCGCTGCGGCACAGGAAGAACTGGATCTGACCAGCTTTCCTGTGAAGGTTCCGGAGTATTTCAATTTTGCCTATGATGTGATTGACCGCTGGGCAAAAAAGGACCGGAATAAACAGTGCATGATCTGGACAAACCAGTACGGCGATGAACGCCGTTTCACCTTTTTTGAAATGGCACGACTTTCCAATCAGGCGGCAAACCTTCTTCTGAAACTGGGGATCGGCAGAGGCGACCGCGTGTTTATGATGGTGCGGCGTCTGCCGGAATGGTGGATCTTCTCCCTTGCCATGATCCGGATCGGAGCGATCCAGTGCCCCTCCCCCAGTCTGCTGACGCCGGATGACTGCCGCTACCGTATTAATGCGGGCAAATTCAAAGCGGTGATTTCGGATATGGCGAATACTGGTAAATTTGATGAGATTTTCCACGATTGCCCCTGTCTGGAACACCGGATCGTGGTGGATGGAGAACGGACGGATTGGATTTCCTACAAGAAAGAGATCGCCCCGCCCTCCACACTCTCCCGCGAAGATCTGCATCCCATGTTCCGTGCAAAAACAAAAGCAACAGATCCCATGCTGATCATGTTCACATCCGGCACAAGTTCCCATCCGAAAATGGTGCTTCATGCCCATCACATGCCGTTGGGACACCGTGTGACGGCTCTGTGGCAGGGCTCTACTGCCAATGATGTGCAGCTGACCATGAGCGATACAGGTTGGGGAAAGAATATCTGGGGAAATTATTTCGGGCAATGGTGCGCAGGAGCGTGTCTGCTGATCTACGATATTGTGGGTAAGTTCCATCCGGAAGAACTGCTGCCGCTGCTGGAAAAATATGAAGTGACCCGGTTCTGTGCGCCGCCTACGATCTACCGTATGCTGGTGCTTTCCGATCTTTCCAAATTCAATTTGAGCCAGTTGGTGAGCTGTACCGCTGCGGGTGAACCGCTCCATACGGAAACGGTGAAGATCTGGAAAGAAGGTACGGGGATCACTATCCGCGAAGCCTATGGACAGACTGAAACCTGCTGTATCATCGGGAATTTCCCCGATCTGGAAACAGTTCCCGGCTCCATGGGGAAACCCTCTCCGGGCTGGCATGTGGTGCTGCATGATGAAGACGATCAGGAAGTGCCGGATGGCGAACCGGGCAACATTGCCATCTGTACCGCGCCGGGCAAACGCCCTGCGGGTCTTCTGACAGAATACCTGGATGATCCTGCGGCGAACGAAAAAGCATTCCGCGGCGATTATTACTACACAGGCGACCGGGCATACAAAGATGAAAATGGCTATTTCTGGTTTGTGGGCCGCAGTGATGATATCATCAAGAGTTCCGGTTACCGGATCGGACCGCTGGAAGTGGAAGAAGTGCTGATGAAACATCCGGCAGTGGTGGAAGCCGCCGTGATCGGTGTGCCGGATCCCATGCGCGGTGCGCGTATCAAAGCCTATATCATTCTGAAAGACGGCTATGAAGGCAATGAAAATCTGATCCATGAGATCCAGGATTTTGCGAAGGTGCATACAGCCCCGTACAAGTATCCCCGTGAGATCGAATTTGTGAAAGCGTTGCCGAAAACATTCTCCGGCAAAGTGAAGCGCGATCTCCTGCGCCGTCATTCAGAAACGGGCGAGGATATTTTTGCGAACCTGAAATAATTTTCCTTTTCAGGGAAAAACGGGTGCGCGATGAAAAAGATCCTGACGCAGCTGAAACAACTCCTGCCTGCCGATTGGCTTCTGGCGGCGACGCTGTGCCTGACCGGGTGGCTTTCCATCGCGTTCTACCGTCTGACAGTCTGCCCGGTGACACGGGTCACGCATTTCGATCTGTTTTTCGGAGACATTGTCCCGGTTGCCGTTCTCTTTGCAGTGGCATTTTATACCCGGAGAAGTTTTGCGGGAATCCTTTTTGTGCTTTGTTCCGTGGCAGCGGTGGCATTACGGATCGGGGAATATTTCCTTTTTGATGCGGGATCGCTTTCACTCCGGTACAGTTCCCTTGCCCTGCTCTGGGAACATTATGATCACCGCAGTGCGCAAACAATGGTGGGGACATATTATCTGCCATTTTCGATCCTCGCGGGGATTCTGGCTGTGATCCTGATCGCACTTCTCGCCCGGAGCGTGGTTCGATCCATCCGGACCTGTCCGGACGAATCGCGCGACAAACGGCTGATCCTTGCATTTATTCTTATTCTGCTGGGATTTGCGGCTCATGGGAATGTGCTTTATCAGAAATATTCTTCGGAAGACGGAGAAGATTTTTATGTGGGACACGCCGTAACACCGATGCCGTTTCTGGTGAATGATATTCTGAAAGATATGACCTGTACCCTGCTCCCCGCCGGACAAAAGAAGGGGTTTGTACCGGGAAATTTCTCGGCGGAAGAAAAAGCATTTCTCAAGAATACCGGTCTGACAGATGCACCGCCCTGCGGTCCGGCTCCGGATGTGCCGTTCGACCGGATACTGGTGGTGGCATTGGAATCGCTGGACAGCGATTTTCTCTCTTCCTGCAATCCTGAAATGCCGGAAAACCTGACTGCCGGATTGGACGCACTGAAACAGAAATATCTTTCCTTTGACAATTTTTTCTGCGGCGCATTGCCCACCTCCTGGGGTCTGACGACCTATTTTCTTTCCCGGACAGATTATTTGCGGGATCAGGAACTTGAAACAGCACCGTTCTGCCGTATTCTGCGGGAAGATCACGGGATCATGAGCTGTTATTTTTCACCGATCCGCGGCACTTTCGGAGAAAACCGGGATCGCTATAAAGACCTTTTTGATTACGACTGCGGCTTTTTTGAAAAGGAACTCAAAGAACGGTATGATTTTATGGAAGACAATAAAGAATGGGGCTTTACAGACAGCTCCATGTACCGTGCCGCCATGCAATTCATCAAAGAGGAAAAGCCGGATAAATTTTTTATTCTGATCAGCACCATGGATTCCCACGCGCCGTACACGCCCACCGGTCCATGTAAAGATGACGGAGCGTTTTCCGGACACGGAAGATTTTTCCAGATGATGCATTGCGTGGACCGGAATCTGACGGATTTTGTAGAACAGTTCACTGCGGATCCGGAACTTTTCAATGAAAGGACACTGTTGATCATCACCGCAGATCATGCGGCATCCCACGGCGATAATTACACCAGAAGGAAAGGACTTGGCTATCCGGCACGGATCCCGCTGATCCTGATATCCAAAAACAATCGCGCTGCCGGATATTTCAAAGGGATCACGGATAAATATTGCAGTTCGCCGGATCTTCCCGCAACACTCCTTGCCATGTTGGGATCAAAGATCCCGGAAAGTTTTATGGGACAGGACATCCGCACAAAAAAATCTTTTGCACTGGGTAAGACCACAATGGACGAAGTACAGCTTTTTTTGCCGAACGACAAAGTGATCACGATCAATACGACTGAACCGTTATCGAAAAAAAGTGTGGAACGCCGCGCCCTGCAGAAATTTTATCAGCAGTATTATCCGGCGGCAAAGTAAAATCTTTTGGAGTCGGCGCAGATTACAGGATGGGTATATCACACGCGCGGCGGGCGGCGTTCCGGCGGAAAAATTTTTTTCCCGCCGGAACTGTTTATTTTTCAGGAAGCGGCTGCGCTTCCTGAAAAATAAGCAAACCCTCCCGGAGCTGCAGCTCCGGGAGGGTGCCGCCCGCCGTGCGTGTATGTGGAGAGGGTGTCCGCCCTGACCTATGGGCAAGCCCATAGGCTATAATCCTGCACGCCTTCAGCGTGCTTCTCTGCGATGAGCGAACGACGGCGGAGCGTTAAACAAATCTTTCGGTTCCCGGCAGGCTTTAAGCGAGCGATAGCGAAGCGTTAAACAAAACTCCCGGTTGCCGGTAGGCTTTAAGCGAACGATAGCGAAGCTGAAAAGCCCGATCCAAAAAAGGCGGCAAGCGAACGACGGCGGAGCGTTAAACAAAACTCCCGGTTGCCGGTAGGCGGCAAGCGAAGCTGAGCCGCCCGGGAATCGGGCGCTTTGCGCCCCGCTTTTTGACGGGCTCCCCCCTTACCCCCAAACTCCCGTTATGGG
>JAZNXT010000071.1:0-4963 GCA_045594005.1 Victivallales bacterium | reverse complement strand
CCCGCGCTCCTTCAGAGCGCGGGGTGCATAGCACCCCGTTGGACTTTGCTGAATCTTACTTTACAGTCAAAAAAAACGGAGACGGAGCAATACACAAAAAAGCCCGCCGGAATGATTTTCCGACGGGCTTTTGATTTCTTTACGAAACGGTCAGGAGATTATTTCCATTCGTTCGTATCGATGAGGAACTGCTGGAAGCCCATGTTGTTGATGGGGCTTGCCCAACCTTTTTCCACATCTTCGATGATCTTGCCGATGTTCTTCTTGACATCCACCGGCATGTTGTCGGCGGGCTTCACATATTCAGCGCGCAGAGCAACGATGATCCGGGTCTTTTTGGTGGATTCGTTTTCGTCACCGACCAACCAGCCGAGAACGGGGATGTTTTTCAGCCAGGGCAGACCGGCAACACCGCGGACAACTTCCACTTTCTGAATGTCATCCACCACAAATTCCTTTGCGCCGTGGGTGAGCTGGACGCGGGTGTTGGTGCTGGAATCGCTCATACGGGGCGTACCATCGGAGTTGAAGCCGATCATGGAGATGCCGTTGAAGGCAAATTCCAGTGTGGTGGCTTTCTGAGTCACAACCGGATTCACGGTCATTTCAAATTTGAAACCGTTTTTCGGCATGGGATACTGCATTTTGCCGTGGATCAGACCGGGCATTGCAGTTGCGGTATTGTAGTTCACCTTGTCATAGACACGGGCAAGCTGTTCCATGATGATCGTCTGACCGGTGGCAGCCAGATAGGTCTGCTGGGCAGCCTGTGCTTCCTGAACGGAAGTGAGGAACTGCTGATAGAGAGCCATGTTCTTCGGCTGTGCCTGATACATTTCCCAGAGTTTTTCCATCTTGCCGGCAGCCGTCAGATAAGCGGTCGCTTCTTTCTTGTAGGTGGCGATCACGCCGGAGTTGGCGATCTTCTGTGCGTCAGCCATGATGTAATCGATCAGAGCCTGTGCATTACCTGCAAAGTCGGTGTACTGAAGACCGGTGGAATACTGCTGGAGCTGGGTGCTGAGATCGCTGGGGAGATTGTAGAGCATTCTCCAGTAGGTTCCGGTATATTTCATATCCGGTGCGATGGTCTGCATGACGCTTTCCGGAATGATCTTGGTGATCGCCTGACGCGGAATCACGTCCGGATTCGGATGAGTTGCGGCATCGCCGAATTCCGCATTGACATCATTACCGTCGAAGAAATAACCGTAGTTGATGGTCAGTTTGGACTGTTCGCGGTTCTGCGCCACGATCATGCCGCTCTGAAGCAGTTTTGCGTGACCGGCAGCTGCGGAGAGATCCACATAGCGGGTGTTCCATTTGGGGTTGAAATCCCAGTAGGTGGTGTGGTTCATGCCATTGTGGGTGGGACCGCCGGTGAACATGGTGGACCAGTTGCGGCGCACACGGGCACCGGTAGCGAACAGGTCAACGCCGTCGTTGTTTTTCCAGGACTGGAAGTCGATACCGATCTTGTCGTCGTTTTCGTTGTAGATTTCATAGACTTTGTAGGAAATACGCACTTCCGGAGCCGGATTGTCATATTTCTTCAGCATTTCCATGATATTCTTCCAGGACCACATGGGGGCACTGACGATAAGAGCGTTGAGTTCAGAATCCACGCGGAGAGTATCGATACCCATGTTGAATTCTGCATCTTCCGCCATGCTGGCACCCACGTTCTTGACCATTTCCTTCAACGCTTCAGCAGAGTTGATGCGGGGGAAGTAGATGAACGCATTGGTGTTGCCGCCGTAGGTCAGACCTTTTTTGTCCAGTTTCGCCACGAGGGTATCGAAACCTTCACCGTTCGGATTGTCTTTGAAACGGTATTCTTCCGCAGAAACGATCACAAGTGCGCTGCCGTCATTGAATTTGAGGGCATCCACAGACACCGGGCTGGTGACGAGGGACTGTGCGCGGACTGTGTTCAGCAGGTAGCCGCGGACTGCATAGGGATCGGCATTTTTGATTTCGTATGCTTTGGTAACCGTGTACGGGTCGGTATTGTCACGGACGAATTTCAGCGTGTGGACATCATCAGCGATGTTCACATTCATTTTCACATCCACCGTGGAGGGACCGTAGCCGGAGGTCGGGCTGCCGCCGTAACCGGGCTGACCGCCGGGAACGGAGGGGATCACTTCCAGCTGTTTCTGTGCAAAGGTGAGAGCCGGAAACATGAGAAGAGAACCGGCAAGGATCATAAGAGCATTGGTATGTTTCATAATCTTTCAGCTCCTTCAATTATTTCTTTTCCTGTTTTTTGCTTTTGAAGAACTGGAATTTATCATCTTCCGTGGTCTTCAGCGTGTGGGAATCGCGTTTTGCGTCCGCTTTTTCCGGATGGATCAGCGTCGCTTCAGCGGTCACAACGATATAGGTGCGTTCTTTCACCGTGGTGGTGGTGCCGAACAGATATTTCAGAATCGGGATGCGGTGGAAGAAGGGCAGACCGATGAACTGTTCCACATCGGATTCGCGTTCAAACACGGTCAGGATCTTTTCTTTGTTGAATGCCAGAGTGGCGGAACCTTCCACAGAGGTGCTGTGCCCCAGTTCCAAACCGGTGCCGCCGCGTTCCACAACGCTGCCGAATTCTGCAGTGTAGCTGAAGATCACGCCGCCGTCATTACCGGCAAACTGGTTGATGTTCTTTTTGTCAGCGGTCAGGCTGGCACCGGTACCGCCCGCGAAGCAGACCACCGGATTGAACACGGTCAGACCCAGTTTCGCAGGATTGTTTTCGTTGATCTCATGGTTGGCATAGTTCTTGGAATCAGCATAGGTGTAGCTGATGTAGGTTCTGCCTTCATTCGTCTTGGCGATATTGATGTATTCCGGAGTCACTTTTGTCTTGTAGGTGTATTTGCCTGCCATCATGCCCTGCAGGTCGGAAACGGGCGTACCCGTCACCATCAGAGCCATGTGACCGGCAAGATTTGCACTGCCGGACTGCTGGAGGATACGCACGAAGCTCATATCGAACGCAGGAGCGGTGAAGAAGCCGCCGTAACCCCAGGAGCTGGAGAATTTGCTTGCCAGTTCCGTGGCAGTGAACATGGATGTGAATGCTTCATCCAAAGCGAGCTTACCGGCATTGTAGCCGAGATTCAGCAGGTTGGTGCCGGGACCGTTTTTCCAGGCAAGATAGTCCAGACCGATGTCGCGCATATCGCTTTCGCGCACTTCATAGTAGTTCAGACGGATTTCCGCCTGCGGCAGGGGGCGGTCGATGTATTCCACCCAGGCCAGAGTCGCACGGGCACTGGCATCCTGGTCTTTCCAGTAGATTGTATTGGAGCCTTTGTCAAGATAGGCTTTGCCTTCGGGAGAACCGAAAACATCGTTGATCAGCATCACCATTTCTTCTGCTGCACGGTATTTCGGAGAGTAGGCGATACGGGTGATGCCGGTACCTTCGATGAGGGAGCCGTTGGCATCCGTTCTGCCGGGTTTGTCGATCTTCTTGATCAGATCTTCCACAAAGGGCATGCAGTTGGGGTTGGTCGAAACAAGGATCGCGCCTTTGGCTTTCGGATCCGTGCTGGTCACACGCTGCACGCTGGAACGGACGCTGTAACGTTTCACAGCTGCGTTCACAAACGGAACGATATCCGTCGGAGCGATGTGTTTCAGATCAAATACACGGCTCGTGTACTTGCTGGCGGCATCATCGGCAAGAACTGTGATCTCGCGGACGCCTTTTTCGGTTTTCTGCTGCGCGGCACTCTGCACCGGAAGAAGCAGGCACACACCCGCAAAAACCGGAAGCATCAATTTCAAATGTCGCTTCATACGTTGTTTCCTTTCATGTTGGGTTTGAATGTATGAATGAATTACAGTGTTTATTTTATCATCTTATAAGGCAGATCAAAGGAACCCGAAGGAGAGCAGATACAGATCTTTCCCTTCTTCCGTACTCATCACCACCACGCGGAACAATGTTTCCTGACGGAGGATCCGGTTGCCGTCCCGTGCGCCGCGGCGTTCAAACGTCACTTTCCACATGTGGGAACGGAATCCCGGCGCATGCAGCACATCCAGATATTCCGCTTTCATGATCGTTCCCATGGCTTCCACGATCTGATCCCGGGTCGTCTTGAATTCTTTTTCCCCGAAATTTTTTGCGGCATCGCCTCTCAAATAAGAGACAAAGGCTTTTGCGTCATTTTTCGTGTACGCCTGAAGCATTTTTTCGCCCAATGCGATTTCCGCCGCAAGCCGTTTGTCTGTGATCCCCTGAACCGCAGCCGGTTCGGAAGATGTGTGACTGCATCCCACAGCGGTCAGGACCGCTGCGAAAAGGACCGCCAGCGCGCACATACGGGAAACATTACTTTTCATCATGTTTTTTTTTTCCTGTCTTTTGTGTTACGGTTGAGTTGTTATGGAATTTTTTTGATTTTGTTATTTTTCTGCTTCGATAACATTACTATACCATGTTGCACGATATTGTCAAGGCATATAACATCTTTTTTCTATAAATTTTTCTTTGGATATTGATGAAAAAACAGCAAAACTCTATCAAAATGAACAGGATATAAAATATTATCAAAAAATCAACTTTTTTTGCTTCGTTTGATTTGTTGTAATCAAAAACAATAAAAAGTGTTATATAAATAACAATGTTAAATATTTTTTATGACAGAATTGCGGCTTTTCCTTTTTTTTGCCCTGACAGAAATATAGGGAAGTATGTCCTGACAGGAAAAAAGCCGATGATGCCGCGCCGCTTATCCGGAGGAAGGGGGATTTTTATTTTGGGGAGGACAGATGGGACTCTGGGGACATTTAGGACAGATGGGACGCGGATGAGGCGTAATCAGAAGGATTTTTTATTTGGTGAACCGTAGGGCGTGAGCCGCATCACGGAGCGCGGGGCGTGGGAGTTGGGGAGGTTTGCGCGTTTTTTTTGTACGGAGTTGTACGGAGTTGTACGGAGTTGTACGGAGTTGTA
>JAZNXT010000070.1:0-11053 GCA_045594005.1 Victivallales bacterium | reverse complement strand
GCAAGCGAACGACGGCGGAGCGTTAAACAAAACTCCCGGTTGCCGGTAGGCGGCAAGCGAAGCTGAGCCGCCCGGGAATCGGGCGCTTTGCGCCCCGCTTTTTGACGGGCTCCCCCCTTACCCCCAAACTCCCGTTATGGGACCCCGTCAAAAAGCGACCCTCCGGAAGGACCCGGGTCAGTGACCCGGATCCATAAAAGTTTCAAGCGTCAAAAAAAGACAGAAAAAGAGCTGCGCAAAACGGTTTTCCGGTACCATTTTTGATCGTTCAGCGACAGCCTGTTTCCTCTTTTCCGGCATCTTAATCCTTCAAACGCATGGAAACTTTGCTGTTGATGAGTTCTGCGATCTGGCATGTATCATCGTAGCCGTGGGGATGATGTCCGATATAAGGACGGCGGAATACGGTGATCTCTCCGCCCAATTCACGATAGATCTTTTCCAGACGGTCTGTATGTTCTGCGGGAATGACCATTTCATCGGCACAACCGATCACGGAGATCAGCGGAATACCCGCAGCGGCGAGACGGTCGAAATGGTCAATGGGATTCAATCCGGTCTGCGCGATCTCCTCCTGAGTTTTGCAGCCGTAGGCGGCAAAGACAATTTCCCTTCTGTTGACAGGATAAAACGCCAGATCGCACACGGGGGCATCGCCGTAGATCACCGCCACGCGTTCCGGATATTCCATAGCAAACCGGTAGGAATAGAGTCCACCCATGCTCAACCCCATGAGATTTGCTTTTTTATGGAAGGCGCGTTCTTCCGTGAGATAGCGGTAAAATTTATCCAGCACCGCCATTCCTTCGGGAGAAGCGAATGTGCCGAAAATATTGATATGGACATGATAATAACCCATTTTAAGCAATTCCAGCGCACAACAGCGTTCCACAAACGCGTCGGGCCATTCCAGGCACCAGTTCCAGCGACCGTCTCCTGCGGGGGTGTCCGGCATCACAATAAAAGCGTTATGCCCTTCAAATTCAAAATCATACCGTTGGAATCCATACCATACGGATGAAGTCATTTTCAAATCCATCATTTTCTTCTCCTGTTATTGCCGGTAATCCTGCGACATTTTATATATTTCTTCGTGATCGATCAGGCCCTGTTCCACCAGAAGTTCCAATGCCCGATTCATCTGGATCATACCATCTTTCCGGCTAGTATCCAGAACAGTGGGTAATTGATGTGTTTTTCCTTCACGGATCAAACAGCGTACACCGGATGTTCCGGTCATTACTTCAAAAACGGCAATTCTGCCATTCCCATCTTTTCGTGGGCATAAACGCTGGGAAACAACCCCTAAAAGAACAGCGGCGAGCTGAAGGCGAATTTGATTTTGTTGATTTTCCGGGTAGGAATCAACGATTCGGTCGATTGTTTGTGGTGCGCTGTTGGTATGCAGTGTGGCAAAAACCAGATGTCCGGTCTCTGCGGCAGTCAATGCAGCGGAAATGGTTTCAAGGTCACGCATCTCACCGATCAGGATCACATCAGGATCCTGCCGCAACGCATATTTCAAACCGTCAACAAAAGAAAGGGTATCGGAATGTAACTCCCGTTGTTCAATTACAGATTGCTCATTCTTATAAACATATTCGATAGGATCCTCAATCGTGATGATATGACTGTTATCCCGCATATTGATCAACTGGATCAAACTTGCCAAAGTTGTTGATTTACCGCTGCCGGTGGGACCGGTAACAAGGATAAGCCCCTGTTTTTTTCTGGTCAAAGCGATCAGTGCAGGCGGGAGCATCAACGCTGACGGGAGCGGGATTTCTGCATTAATCACACGGGCGACTACGCCGATACTGCCCCGTTGGAAGAATGCATTAAAACGGAACCGACAATTTTTTTCCGGTCCTTGAGGAGATACGCGCAAAGCGATACTCAAAGCCAGATCCAATTCCCGTTTTTCTTCCAATTCGACTCTGCGCCGACGATCCAAAATACTGAAGAGCAGTTTTTGGATATCTGTATCCGTAAGAACAATATTCGTAATCGGGACCAATTTACCGTCTATGCGCATCATGGGAGCTGCGCCGACAGACAGGATCATATCACTTGCCCCATTCAAAACGACCTGCGTCAACAGGGATGTCATATCTCCGATTATTCCAGATTGCCCGGAACCGGTTTCGTTTCTGAAAGTATCTTCACCGCGTTCTATTCCCTTGAAGAGGGCGGCAAGTTCGCCACTGTCCGGAGTCGCATTCAATGCTGTTTCTTTTGTGATCAAATGTTTTTTTGTCATTTGAAACAAAGCACGCAAAAGTGAGATCGAACCGCTTTTTTCATCCCGTCTCAAATGTTCATGCAATCCATTGTAATCCAGTTCCCGGATCAATTTTTTTACGCTGGGAGTGGCGACCAGAGATTCAAAAACAGGAATAACAGATTTTTCGTTCGCATGTGGCAAAAGAATCTGGGAAAGGATCCCGTTTAAGGAGATAGAAAGACTTTCTGCGATATGCTGCTGCTGTTCTTCCGGGAACATATTGATAATACGTTCCACGGTGGAAATACTGTCGCTGGTATGCAGGGTGGAAATCACCAGATGCCCTGTTAATGCGGCAGAAATGGCTGCTGATGCTGTTTCAGGATCGCGCATTTCCCCCACAACGATCACATCCGGATTTTCCCGCAATGCTGCACGCAAAGCACTTGCAAAACCGTTTGATTTGATTTCGCGTTGAGAGATAACAGCACGATCATCATTGTAAAGATATTCGATAGGGTCTTCCAATGTGAGAATATGACATGGACGGGTTTTATTGATCGTCTGGATCAATGCTGCCATTGTAGTTGACTTCCCGCTTCCGGTTGCGCCGGTAATCAGGATCAGTCCACGCGGCATTGCGGCATATTCCATCAAAAGTTCTTCCGGCATATTCATTTGCTTCATGTTCAGCATCTCTGCATTTTTGATGGGGCGAAATACTGCGGATGGGCCGTAAATGGATTCATAAAAATTTACCCTGAACCGATAATTGTCAAATTGCAGCACGGTATCACAATCTCCGCATTGGCGGTAATGCTCGTTTTTTTCCGGATCGTTCTGAAGCTGCAGAAGAGTATTGCGTAACTCATCAATTACTTGGGCAGGAACGGGCTCAACAGAAAAATCAATTTCGATTTTTCCATTGATCCGGTACGATGGCTGTTTCCCGGCAGAAAGAAAGATGTCAGTCGCATTCCAACATTTTTCTGAAACTAAAAGATTCTGAATGTCGGCAAGAGTCATTTCTTCTCCTCTCCTCCTTACGGTAAAACAACATGAACAACTACGGGGCGGTGATCCGAAGCAACAGATTCATCCACCACATAACATTTTTTGAGATCGGCTTTATCTCCTTTCCAGATCAGGATATAATCCAGCAGATATTTCGGTTTTTCAGCAGGCCATGTGATCATTCCCGGTACTGCATCATTAAGGATCCGGAACCCGGCTTCCCGCAAAGCGGGGATAGCCTGACGGTGGGGCAATGAATTCAGGTCACCCATCAGAACAGCGGGACGGTACCGGGGATTTTTCTCCAGATATTCTTTGATGAGCTGAACACTTTTCACCCGAGCTTCTTCCGATGCCGCAGTGTGGTCAAAATGCGTGGCAAGGACATAATAGGGTTTGGGCGCGAGGACTTTTGCCACAAGCACACAACGTCTTTCGTGCAAATAAGAAATGGGAAAATTATCGACCAGTTCCAGCGGATAACGGGAGATCAGCGCATTGCCGTATTCTCCGCTGCTCCGGTTGATGGTCTTGCCGAAAAGATAATGATAATTCAGTTGTTTTGCGATCATGGCAGCCTGATCTTTTCCACCGGACCGCTGAGTATTTTTATCCACTTCCTGCAGAGCCACGGTTTCGGCTCCGGTCTTGCGGATCACTCCGGCGATCCGTGCGGGATCGTTGATCCCGTCAGTCCCGACACAGCCGTGAATATTGTAGGTCATCAGTTTTGTTGCAGGTGTGCAGGAACAGATCAAGGCTGTGATGAGACCTGCCATAAGGGAAAATGTGTATTTCATTTTATTATCTTCTTTCCGTGGTGGTTCCGTAATGCCAATCCACAAAATCTTTTACAAATTGTACCTGTTTGCGGTGTGTGATCTCGGAAAACCAGCCGTTCTGCAGAATACACAACGCGTTCACATTTTTCAGGCGCAGCTCCATACTGATCCGTTCGCATTGGGTTTCCAGTAAATCCATATCCATGGCTGGACTTTCCCCGAAATTACTGAATCCGTAATGGTGAATGAAAAGTCCCTGCATAATGGGTTTATCGTAGCGTTCGATAAGTTCCGCAATGGTATCCCGGTAGTTCGCGGTCCAATAATCCTTTGTAGAACACCACACCCAGAGATTCAGGACATCAAAATACGGCAGATATGGTATCAGGTCCTCCGGATTCTGACGGGTATAACGCACCACATAAAGTTTCAGATCCGGATTATGCTTGCGCAGCGCATCACGCACTTCTTTGAGTTCCGGCGGTGTCATACCGGCACTGGGGCCTTTATAGCGTCCGTGTTCATCCAGGAAATCGTCTATGATCGCTCCGGTAATATTCGGGAACTGCAATGATATGAGACTGACTTTCTCCGCACATTCTTTATATGCGCCATGTGTCAGACCGCAAACAATATTTCTTCCATCAAGATAATGGAGCAGTTCGGGGCAAAGTTCATCCATTTTGTGAGTTGAATTCATAAAGACTGCGCTGTCTGCGTGCATATAATCGCAGGCAGTTTCCAAACTGCAATGAGAATCATGCAGTACAAACGGGACACAGGACGGGACTGTTTTCTGAACATATCCCCAAACAAAAAGGTCTTTGTAATTGTCCATGATCGATCTCCTCAATTATCAAAATATCTGTACTTCCATCCACATGATACGGATAGATCCCGGCACTGTGTTGTTGTAGAGTTCCGCAATATTGACTCCGTCATGCAGCAATCCTGCGGGGATGGGATAGGAAAGAGGCTTGAGCAGATCACATTCCGGAAGACGGGGAAAATCAAGATCGGTATGATCCGGAGTGATGACCACTGTATTCAGACGCACTTCCGGCAGTTTCGCATTGTCGGTATCAGTGTAGCCGATGATCAGGCGTGCGCGGCGTCCGGCAATACCATTCCCCACAGCAAGACGGACGGTATCGATATCATTATATCCCACCGCATACGGAAGATAGGAGGAATAGAAACGACCCTCCATATAGGTATTGTCGCGATATGTCACCAGGTGACGGCGTTCCTTTGTTTCGCAGATGGCGGGATCGGCAAGATCGTGATACAATTCCTGCATCACGCTTCCATCCTCAAACGCGTCCGGACCGTAAGGAAAATGATTGTAGAGCGATACCGTATCGGCTCCGCGCTGATAGAATACTGCGGCATAAGCACGGTCAATAGCACCTTCCGTTTTCAACATCGGCACTTCCGGCGCACTGGAGCGGTTGTGCAATTCAATATACGGCGAAAGGATCACATGGTCCGGCAGCATATAACGCCACGATTCCAACGGAAGATCGGACTCATTGGAACAGAAACTCGGGGACGGTTCCACAATATCGATCCACCCCTGTTTTGCCCAGTATGCCACATCCAGCCCGCAGTTCAGAGCATCATCCGAAGTGGAAGGCACGCGGACCGCAAGCTGTATTTGCGGTCCTGCAATGGTGCGGATGGTGCGGATAAACTCATCCACCAGACCTTTATGCAGTTCATCATAACCCGGTTTGAACAGCGGCAGATGCCGCATGAAGTCGATTTCAAATCCGTCCGGCTGATATGTCAGATATTCTTTTGCCAATGCGATCATACGGTCGCGTACTTCTTTTTCGGCAAAATCCAGACCTTCCTGTGCCCACTCACCACGGTAACTGCGGCGGTAGGATGCCCGGCGGAAATTTTCGTGATCGCGCCAGTAATCGCTGAGCGTGACATTATCCGGAGTATAATTTTTCCCGCTGTACGGTGTATGAAGATCGTTGATCCGCAGCGAAAGAAAAAATTTCACCCCTTTTTCCGCACAATATGCTTTGCGGATGAGAGTGGGATCTGCCACATTCCGATACATCTCCCGCAGATTGAGGCAGGCTTTTGCACTGGAGCGGCTGATCTCTTTGCCAAGATGATATACTTTTCCCGCGGCATCGTCGAACTCCACACATTTCCAGATAGGCTCAAATCCCTTACTGTCAAAATACGCCCGCGAGGCATTCAAATTGAAAATGATCCCTTCCACTCCGCCGGCTTTGGTATAAAAATCGATCTGGCGTTTCAAACCGGCTTCATTCATATCTTCAATAGGCGCATTGAAATAGAAATTGGCAAAATCGTCGTTGATATAAATACCCATGGTTCTTGCTCCATACATATATTGTTACAGGATCATCAGTTCCATCCAGACGATTTCTGTATCCAGAATGGTATGCTGATCGTAATTGAAAAGTTCAATATTGTTCCAGCCATCGTGCAGTACATTCGCAGGAACTTTCGCCTGAACAAAGTTGGCTCCTTTCTTCTCCGGCAAACGGGGCAGTGCTGCGTCTGCGGGGAGCAGTTCGCATTTGACCGTATTCAGAAGGATATCCACATTCAGCGGGCAGGTGGCTCCCACAATAACAACAGCCTCATGCCCTTCCGTTTTACAGCCTGCATTGACTTTTACACCGCCGTTGGAACATTCCGGCCAGATGGCAGGCGGATAATGACGGAATGTGAACTTGCCCTCACCCACCGGCTGATGCATCGTCACCACACAACGGCGGGGGAAATGACTTTCCACCCAGTCGCGATCATTTGCCTTCGCCATGAATTCCTGCATGTCCGGATGATCTTTGATCATGTGAGGATAGTGATTGTAAAGATAGATACGGTCGGCTCCCTGCTGATAAAAGTTTGCCGCAAAACCGCAATCGGTATCGTTGTCAAAAGTCATATACCAGCCGGGTTGGGATCCCATATTGTAATCGACGCACGCCGCCAGAATCACATCCTGCGGCACAAGCAGACGCCACACTGCGATCTGGGCATATTGTTCTGTGGAGGTGTTCTGCGGACTGGGAATAACGATATCCACCAGTTTTTCCCGGCACCACGCAGGCACATCCATACCGCAACCGAAGGCTTCCTCCACAAAATACGGCACTCGGACTGCGATCCGGATGGGATGTCCCCATTTCTCTGCCGCTTCATCGGCAATGGCACGGACATCCCGCATGAACTGTGTCAGGATCCCCGTGTTTTTTTCGTCGTATCCGGGTTTGAATACAGGCAATGCACGGAGCCAATCCAATTCGATTCCGTCGGATTCATAATCCATCAGATATTCCCGTGCGATCCCGAGATGATAGTCGTAAACTTCTTTTTCGCCGTAATCAAATGTGTTGTCCTGCCAGGTCCCCCGCCATGTGTGACGGTACCAGCCTTGGATCAGGTCTTTGCGGTCCAGCCACAGATCGGAATGTTGCGGCTGAAATTCCAACCCCAGCGTAGTATAATGGATATCGTTCATCCGCATACTGTGCCACATTTCCACACCTTTGCTGCGGCAGTAATCGTAACGGTACTGCATAAAGTCCGGCAGATTTTCGTACATCGCCACTACACGGGGGATCCAGCTTTTGAATTCGCGGTCGTATTTTTCCTCCAGCAACTGACCGCGCAAGCGCATCCTGCCCTGTTCATCGTAGTCAATATCTTTCCAAATGGGTGTGCCTACCTTTGTAGGAAAACAACAGCGTTGAAAATTCATGTTGTAAAACACGGCTTCCACGCCGCCGCCGTCCGTATAAAAATCCACATCGTGACGGACTGCAGTATCGTTCATCATCTCAATGGGATAACAGCGAAAAAAGTTCTGTGCGTCTGAATTGATGAATATTCCGCTCATAATACATTCCTTTCCTGTAATTGAAACTCCGGAAAATGTATCACAAAAACGACCTGATTACAAACGGAAACATACCGTTTTCTCTATAAAAAACAGTATTTTCGCAACAATGAAACGATTATTCCGGCAAAAAGTAAAAAAACACCTTGATATTATGCTTCATGCGGGATATATTCCAGACGATATACGCATAAGAACAAATCCAATCCAAGGAGAAAAGATCCATGTATAACCTTTCATTCAGTTATGAAAAGGGCTGCGTTACAGAACAATGGCAGAACGCCGCTCGCGCAGAACTCAAAGATCTGCTGGGGATCACCGATACGCTGTCTGCACCCCGCGTTCCGTTGAATCCTGTAAGCATTTGGAAAAAAGATTTTGCAGACGGATCCGTGGAAAAGATCCGCCTCACAATGGAAGACGGGTTTGATAACCATATTTATCTGTGTCTGCCTCATCATTTTGAAAAACCGTACAAGACTTTTATCTGTCTGCAGGGTCACTCCACCGGGATGCATGTTTCCATCGGCGTGGATTGGAAGGACGAAACTTCTCCCCACACCGACGACGGAGATCGGGATTTTGCCATCGGGTGTATGAAACGGGGGATCGCCGCCATCTGTCTTGAACAGCGTGCCATGGGGGAAAACAGCACAAACGAACAGCATTATCCCGCCTGTCTGGTTCCCGCGATGCAGCTGCTCCTTTACGGAAGAACTCTGTTGGGACAGCGGATCTTTGATGTTTCCCGCGTAGTGGATTTTATGCGTGAACGGGGAGATTTCGATATGTCTCATGTCGGCTTGATGGGCAATTCCGGCGGCGGCACCACTACCATGTTCGCGGCGGCAGTCCTCCCGGAGATCACTCACGCAATGCCCTCCTGTTCTTTTTCCTCTTTCAAAGCAAGTATCGGCTCCATCCATCATTGCAGCTGCAATTTCGTGCCGGGTCTTTCCAATTACGGGGAAAGTGCCGATGTCCTGGGATTGATCGCTCCGCGTCCGCTGGTTGTCGTCAACGGCAGATTCGATCCCATTTTTCCGCTGGCGGCGGCACAGGAACAGTTTGCCCGTCTGAAAGAGATCTATGCTTCGCTGAACGCAGAAGAAAATTGTCAGCATGTGGTCGGTGAAGGGGAACACCGCTTCTACGCAGAAGATGCCTGGAAAATCATGCTGCCCTTGTGGAATGATTGAAATATGGAAAACGGCTTTCAAGTAAGGAGATGAAAGAATATGAAAATCGTAAAAATCGGCTTGGTCGGACTGGGTGCCCGCGCAGAAACGCTTCTGGCGTCACTTTTCAATATGCAGGATGAAGTGGAGATCACCGGCGTCTGTGACCTCAATCCGGAACGGATCGAAAAGATCCGGAATCTCTTTGCCGCACGGAATATGAAGATCCCCAAAGGCTGGACCGATCACCGCGCCCTCGCGGCAGATCCCGATGTGGAAGGCATCATCGCCTCCACCTCCTGGAACTCCCATCTTTCCATCGCACGGGATGTGATGGCATTGGGGAAATACTGTGGTTTTGAAGTCGGCGGTGCCAACAGCATCGATGAATTGTGGGAACTGGTTCACGCCGCAGAAAAGACCGGGGTTTCCTGTATGCTGCTGGAAAATGACTGTTACGGCAGAAATGAACTCCTCGCCGCCAATATGGCACGCCTCGGGCTGTTCGGTGAACTCATTTACTGCACCTGCGGATATGAACACGATTTGAGTGACCGCATGGTCCTCTTTGAAGATGAACGCGCATACCACAATTTCTATCGCGCCGGAGATCTTTATCCAACCCACGGATTGGGGCCAATGGCAAAGATCCTGGGGATCAATCGCGGCAACCGTTTCGTTTCGCTGGTCTCCGTTTCCAGTAAGGCACGCGGATTTGCCGCCGCTGCCAAAAAACTGGATCCGCCGCAGGATCTCGTTTTCAATGAGCCGGATATCGTCAATACCAGCATCCGCTGCGCCAATGGTGAACTCATTACCCTGACCCACGGGATCAGTCTGCCCCGCCCCTATTCCCGGGATCAGCGTCTGCAAGGTACGAAAGGGATTTGGCTGGAAGAACGCAACGGTATGTTCATCGAAGGGATCAGTAAAACAGAAACTCTGATCGATATTGCCGGAAATCCATATACCAGCCATGTTTGGGACAAAGTGGAAGATTTCTACGAAAAATACGATCATCGTATCTGGAAAGATCATAAGGAATTCCATGCAGGAGAAAATGGAAGTCACGGCGGACGCGACACCTTCACTCTGAAGGCATTTTTTGATTCCATCCGCAATAAGACCGCTACGCCCATCGATGTATATGATTGCGCCGCATGGATGGCTGTGACCTGTCTCTCCGAACAGTCCCTTGCTCTCGGCGGTGTTCCGGTCCCGTTCCCCGATTTCACCAACGGGAAATGGATCAACAAAAAACCTGCCGTCAGCGGATATTGGTCACTGGATGAATAAGTTTTTTGAGTGGATTCCTGCTGAAAAACTCTCTGTTGAAACTCCTTTTCAATGTCTTTTTTTGACGCTTGAAACTTTTATGGATCCGGGTCACTGACCCGGGTCCTTCCGGAGGGTCGCTTTTTGACGGGTCTATAACGGTAGTTGGGGGTAAGGGGGAGAGCCGTCAAAAAGCGGGGTGCAAAGCACCCGGTTCTTGGGCGGCTCAGCTTCGCTTGCCGCCTGCCAGCAACCGGGATTTTTGTTTAACGCTTTGCGCGTGGCAAACGAACGAAGTGAGTTGAGCCACCGATCCAGAAAAGGCTTTTCAGCTTCGCTGCCGCTTGCTTAAAGCCTGCCAGTCGAAACAAGCCGGAACAAGTCGGACAAGTCGGACAGGTCGGACAAGTCGGACAGGTCGGACAGGTCGGACAAGTCGGACAGGTCGGACAGGTCGGACAGCTCGGACAAGGCTGAACGGATGAGCGGATGAGCGGCTCCGCCGTTCAGATTTAACAATTACGACGCCTCCCGCACGCCTTCAGCGTGCAAGTGGTGTGATATATCTTTGAACCTATGGGCAAGCCCATAGGCTATAATCCCGCACGCCTTCAGCGTGCAAGTGGTGTGATATATCTTTGAACCTATGGGCAAGCCCATAGGCTATAATCCCGCACGCCTTCAGCGT
>JAZNXT010000069.1:0-37472 GCA_045594005.1 Victivallales bacterium | reverse complement strand
GCAAGCGAACGACGGCGGAGCGTTAAACAAAACTCCCGGTTGCCGGTAGGCGGCAAGCGAAGCTGAGCCGCCCGGGAATCGGGCGCTTTGCGCCCCGCTTTTTGACGGGCTCCCCCCTTACCCCCAAACTCCCGTTATGGGTCCCCGTCAAAAAGCGACCCTCCGGAAGGACCCGGGTCAGTGACCCGGATCCATAAAAGTTTCAAGCGTCAAAAAAAGTCAACAGGTCGATCCGGAAAAAGCGGCACGCGGAGCGAGAGCCGCCGATCCAAAAAGAATCATTTTTCCGGAGGAAAGATCTTCCAGCCGAGACCGCCATCATGATATTCCAGCAGGAAGTTCACCGTTTTCGGAGGTTCGTTCCGCAGGACCGTATCGACAGAAATGACAACATCTCTACCGTTATATTTTATTTCTTTGCGCAGGGCGCGGATCACAGTTCCCTGTGGAAGAAAATGCCGGACGTTGGCAAGGATCGTATCGTCCGGCGGCAGAGTTACGCCTTCCGGCAGCGGGGTTGCGCGGCGGGCAGACTGTAATTTTTCCGGGAATATATTGGAATCAAGAGTTTCATCAATATACCAGAGTCCATCTTCTTTCCGGAGCATTATGTAGGCGATACAGGGCTGTTTGATCTCTTTATCCTGCAAAGTGACCACGCCGACATCGCCATATTGCGCGCAATAGGCGATCTCCGGATCGTTCAGGGGGATCTGTGCAAGGAGAGCAGCCTTTTCCGATCGGGAGATGGACATCTGACCATCTGTGCGGTAAAATGCGGCTTCCGGCTGTTCAGCGAGCCAGTAAGCGGTATGGACAGAGAGAGCGGCGTCCTTCAGCGCACCGCGCCGCGCATCATCCGGCAGACTTTTCACGGCGAAGAAAAACGGAGCCGACAACATGACGATCTGGCAGAAACGGAAAAGGTAGCGCAAACCGAAGATCACAGCAAAGATCAGGACCATAAAAATTCCCTTCAGCACTTCGTTGTCCGGCATTTTGATTTTCGGGAAGAAAGTCTGAACCACAGCCCACCCGTCGAGACCCGGCACGGGGAGCATATTGAAAAGGAAGAGAACGCCGTTGATCAGTCCGAGGAAAAGCGTCACTTCCAATACGATCGGCTTTACCGCAGAAGAATGATTCATCGCGATCCCGAAAGAGATCCAACCGGCGGCAAACAGGAACAGATTTGCCAGGGGCCCCGCCACCGAGATCAGCAATGCCCGCCAGCGGCTGCGGATATTTTGCGGATTCACCGGAACAGCACCCCATGCGATGCCGATGATAAAAAGCATAAGCAGAGAAACCAGTCCCATCTGTTTCAGCGGATTGAGAGTCAGGTGTCCGGCATCTGCGGCAGTGGGATCCCCCATTTTCCATGCGGCGAATGCGTGACAGAACTCGTGGAGACAAATGGAAAAGACCACGATCAATGTAGATATGAAAAACCATCTGGGATCCTGAAAAAGCATATTGATCGCCAGACCTTCGATGACGGATAATGTGGACATAAACATAAAAAATCCTCGCAGTTTATTTGAATCACCCTGACAATATAACGCCGCTTTTCCAATTTTGCAAAAAACTTTTGCATTTTCTGTGGGTCTTCAATGATTTCCATACTTGAAAAACGGTGTGGATGTGATACATTTTTCCATAAATTTGAAAAATCCGTCTCCCGGAAAAAGACGGCGGCACAAAACACAGGAGATTTTTTATGCAGCAAATCTTGACATTTGATGAAAAGAATTTTATGATCAACGGAAAACCCGTTTACCTGAACTGCGGGGAATTCCATTATTTCCGCGTCCCGAAACAGGATTGGAAACGGCGGATGCAGCTGCTGAAGAATGCCGGAGGCAATGCCGTGGCGACGTATATTCCGTGGTTGATCCATGAACCGGAAGAAGGAAAATTTTTGTTTGATCAGGGAGATGGCATCACCGATCTTTCCGATTTTCTGGAATGTGCGAAAGAAGTGGGACTGTTCGTTATCGCGCGTCCGGGACCGTATGCCTATTCCGAACTGGTCAATGGCGGATTGCCGGATTGGCTGCTGAAAAATCATCCGGAGATCAAAGCGGTGAAACGCCATGGCGGCAATCACGGATACAGCAATGTATCCTATCTGCATCCTGTTTTTCTGGAAAAGGTGAAAAAGTTTTATGAAGTGGTCTGCCCGATCATTGCAAAATATACCCAGAATAACGGCGGAACAGTAGCAGTGGTACAGGTGGATAATGAGCTGACCGGCGTTCATGTGTGGTTCGGCGGCTATGATTTCAATCCCGAAACCATGGGATTCGGCAAAGAAGGCGGGCGTTATCCGGAATACCTGAAAGAAAAATACGGTACGGTGGAAAAAGTCAACACCATCTACGGGACAGATAAAAAGGCATTTACGGAATTTTTCCCGGCGGATGAACCGGAATCGGGTCTGGCACATTTGCGCTGGAACAGCGATTATATTGATTTCTACAACAGAACGATCACGGAATATATTTCCATTCTGATGGATTGGGCGGAAGAAGGCGGGATCGATTGTCCCTTCTGCCACAATGCGGCAAATCCGTGGATGAACCCGGTATTCCGTCATGCGAAAAAGAAATTCGGCAATAAACTTTTGATTGGAAGCGATCATTATTATATGCTGAACCAATGCTTTGAACAGAACAATCCCACACCGGCGTACATGATCTACGACTTCATGTCTGCAGAAATGCTGCGGCTGATGAAGAATCCGCCCTGCATATTTGAAACACAATACGGCAGCATTGCCGACTGGCCGCCCACTACTGAAGAAGATGTGGAAGCACTCCTCATGTGTCAGCTGGCAAGCGGCGTACGCGGACATAACGGCTATGTTTACACCGGCGGACCCAATCCCCCCGGCTGCGGCACCACCTGTACGATCTACGACTACAATGCACCGGTCGCCGCCGACGGGACTTGCCGCCCGACTTACGATGCGCTCCGCAGATTCGGTTCCTTTGTGGAACGGCATGGAGAATTGGCAACAGATACAGCGGCAGTTGATGTGCGGGTGGTCTTCCCGTGGAAATGTTTTTCCGGAGTATCCGGCACGGTGGACGAAAAACGCGCACCGGAAATCGGCAGTCTTGCAAATTGTTTCCAAAAGGGGCTGCTCTCCTGTCTTTTTGCGGCGAATCTCCAACCGGAAATGGTGGATCACGATGATCTGGAATGGATGAAAGATACCTCCAGCCCTGTATTCGTTACCTGCGACGGCACAATGGATGCAGATCTTCAGCAGAAGTATGTGGATTACATCAAGGCTGGCGGTAATGTGATATTCAACCCGGTGATCCCGTTTATGGATGAAGATTATCGACCCTGCACCGTTCTTTCCGATGCCTTCGGAGGAGCAAACAGCGGCGAAAAGATCACGGTCCCGTGCGGACGGCTTGATTTCCATTGGAAAAATGAAGTTGCCAATGTCTTCTTCGGGGCTCTTTTCGGCAAAGATGCTGTAATTCCTGCAGGCGCAAAACGATTGGGATCGGAAGTCAGCTCCGGCGATTGTCTGGGATATTATCTGCCGGTTGCGGGCGGCGGCTCCCTCTCCTGGTGCGGCGTTCAAACCGTACTGGTCCGCACCGCACACATTGAAATGTACCGGACAATGTTTGAAGCAGCCGGCGGCAAAGCATTGTGGCGTACCGATAACAACTGGGTCCTTCAGTTCCGCAGAAAAACGGAAAAGGGGACTCTGGTGTTTCTGGCAAATCTCGGAACATCCAAACAGCGCGTGAACGCACAGTTCCGCGCAGATGCACAGAGCAACTGGAAAACACTTCCGGAAATCACATTGAACGCCATGGAAATCAAGACGGTCATGATCTGATATTTCAGGAACCACGGAGCAAAAAAGATGCAGGGAAAAGATATTGAAAAAATGCTGGATCAGGTAATCGCAGGGGTCAGCAATGATCCCCATGCGGTTCTGGGGATGCACGATACCGGAAAAGGAGTGATCGTGCGGGTATTCGATCCTGCCGCCGACAGCATCGTACTGATCGCGAACGGCAAACGGCAGGACATGAAAAAAATCCGTGCTGAAGGTCTTTTCACCTGCATATTTCCCCGCAGAAAAAAACATTTTCCCTATACATTGGAACGGCATTACGGAAATGATATATTCACAGCCGAAGACCCGTACCATTTCCTGCCGGAGATCGGGGAAATGGATCTTTATCTGTTCAATCAGGGTGAACACCGGCGGATCTTTGATGTAATGGGGGCGCATGTCCGTGAACCGGGTGGCGTCAGAGGAGTGGCTTTTACCGTGTGGGCTCCAAATGCAGTTCGTGTTTCCGTGGTGGGCCCCTTCAACTGCTGGGACGGCAGACGCCATGCCATGCGGCAGATGGGTAATTCCGGGGTTTGGGAGATCTTCATTCCGGGATTGACTGCCGGAGATATGTATAAATTTGAAATCCGCACACAGGATGGATCCGTTTTCACAAAACTGGATCCATACGCACGGCAGACAGAATTGCGTCCGGGCAACGCGGGGATCGTGCCGAATGATACGCCGTTTAACTGGACTGACAGCGACTGGATGAAAAACCGTGCTGTACGGAATATGCAGGAATTACCTCTGAATATTTATGAAGTCCATGCGGGATCCTGGGGCGGACCGGGGCTGACCAAACGCACCTCGCAGGACGATCCCTTCCCCAACTACCGGGAACTGGCGCATGCGCTGGCAGATTATGTCAAAAAAATGAATTACACTCATGTGGAACTTCTGCCTATCTGCGAACATCCGCTGGATCAATCCTGGGGATATCAGGTAACCGGATTTTATGCCCCCACATCCCGTTACGGTTCACCGGAAGATTTTGCCTATTTTGTTGATTACATGCACAAAAACGGGATCGGTGTGATCCTGGACTGGGTACCGGCACATTTCCCGAAAGATGCCTTCTGCTTCGGCAGATTTGACGGGACTGCGCTGTACGAACATGCCGATCCCCGGCAAGGCGAACAGCTGGATTGGGGAACATACGTTTTCAATTACGGACGGGCGGAAGTCCGCACCTTCCTGCTGGGCAGTGCATTTTATTTTCTGGACCGTTTCCATGTGGACGGACTGCGCGTAGATGCAGTTGCCTCCATGCTGTATCTGGATTATTCCCGCAGAGCGGATCAATGGATCCCCAATAAATACGGCGGCAATGAAAATCTGGAAGCGATCGATTTTCTGAAACATCTGAACGAACTTGCTCATAAACTTTATCCGGGGATCATGATGATCGCGGAAGAATCCACCTCCTGGCCGGGTGTTTCCAAACCGCTGTATTGCGGCGGATTGGGCTTCACTTTCAAATGGAATATGGGGTGGATGCACGATACGCTGGACTATTTCAAGATTGATCCGGTATTCCGCAGTTATCATCACGATCAGCTGACTTTTTCGCTGATGTATGCGTTTTCCGAAAATTACTGTCTGCCTTTGAGTCACGATGAAGTGGTCCACGGAAAACGCTCACTCATCGGCAGGATGCCCGGAGATTATGAATCGCAATTTGCAAATCTTCGCGCTCTTTATGTATGGATGATGACCCATCCCGGAAAAAAATTGCTGTTCATGGGTGGGGAATTTGCCCAGATGATCGAATGGAACTGCAATCAGGATCTGGATTGGCTGCTGCTGGATTATCCAAAACACGCGGGGATGCAGAAGATGCTTTCCGAACTCAATGGCTGTTATAAGGAGCTGCCCGCCCTCTGGGAAATGGATTCTTCCAATGCCTCTTTTGAATGGATCGACGGAGGAAATTATCAGCAGAGTATCCTTGCTTATGTCCGCTGGGACAAAGAAAGAAAGGATCCCGTGCTGGTGATCCTGAACCTGACACCTGTGGTTCGGGAGCATTTCCGGATCGGCGTACCGTTGGCGGGAGAATGGGAGGAAGTGTTCAATTCGGACCGTCACGAATACGGCGGGACCGGACTTCTGAACGGAAAAAACTGCGAATCGGAAAACATACCTGCACATGGTCAGGAACAGAGTATTGAATTACAACATCTTCCGTGGCTTGGCGGGATCATACTGCGCCGGAAGAACAATAAGGAGAAAAAATGATGATTAAAAAGATGATGATTCTGCTGTGTGCTGTCTGCGCAGCCATGATCATGGCTGCCTGCTATCCCCCTGCCGATCAGGTGGAGATCTCCGTGCTGGATATTATGAAAACCAACGGACTGGACGTGAAAGGTGTCACTCTCAATCACGACGGCGGCAACAAATATTCAGGCTCTGCGCTGATCCGTGAAAAAGGGATCTTCGGTACAAAAGATGTTCCCTACGAAGTCACGGTCGTAGTGGAAAAAAGTCTTTTTTCGCCAACCATCAAATCTGCCCATTGGAAAGAAAAGAAGTGATGGCTTCTATTCAGCGGTAAAATCTTTTCACCCGCGATGATATCGAACAGAAAATATCATAGACATGGCTGCCTTTTAAGGCTGCCCATTCGTCTGCACGAACAAGTTCATCGCCGAACAGAGTCACATCCCCGCCGATCTGCGGGTCATCGATCCCATCCAGCAGGATCGTGGTATAATCCATAGAGATCCTGCCGAGAACGGGACAGCGTTTCCCCCGGAAACTGACAAATCCCCGATTGGAAAGAGCCAGCGGCAAACCATCGGCATACCCCGCAGCGATGGTTCCAACAAGAGAATCTTTTTTCAAAGTACAGGTTCGTTCGTAACCAATGGTATAACCGGCAGGCATCTTCCGGACGGCAGCCAGCCGGGAACAGAGTTTCACAACAGGATTGGCTCCATGATACATGGTGAGTCCTGCCCGGGCATAATTAAAGGGAGGTTCTCCGGTACGATCGAACAACTGGATCCCATCACTGTTTGCCATGTGGATCTTTTCAAAATCGATCCCTGCGGAATGACAGCCTTCCAAAACATTGAGAAAACGTTTGAGCTGCTCTGCCGCAAAAGATTCCTCTCCGGTATATGCCTGCGGAAAATGAGAGTAGATCCCCTTGCATTTCAAATTCGGCAAAGCGCAGATTTTCCGGATCAATTCCACGGCATCGTAATACAATATTCCCAGCCGTCCCATCCCGGTATCCAGTTTGATATGACATTCCAATGAGCGATTCTGACGCACTGCTTCCGCGCTGAAGCGTTCTGCTGTTTCCAAATCGGTGATACCCAGAATGGCATTATTTGCCACGGCATGAGGCAATTCAAAATCAAACACGGCACCGAGGATCTGGATCGGCAGATCATATTTCAGCAGTTCCGAAGCCTCCTGCCAGGTGGCAACGCAAAGACTGGCAGCACCGGCATCTTTCAAAGTCTGTGCAACGGGATGCACACCCAATCCGTAAGCATTGGCTTTGACCACACCCATGACGCGGCAGTTTTTCATTTTTTCTTTCACAGTCAGAAAATTTTGACGGAGAGAATCAAGCTTCACTTCCATCCGGGTACGGCACATTGAAGAATCTGTCATTGTCATAATATCCTGTCGTTATTTTTTACAATGCAGGAATATAATTTCGTGTGTGGCAGATGTCAATTACTTTTTACAAAAAAATCTGATTTTCTTTATCATGCTGCTTGCAAATGTACGATTCTTATGCTATTTTGGAAAAATCAGTGTAAAAGAGTCCCCGTAATAATCTTAATCCATGGAAGGAAGTGCGAATGAAGTATTCTTCGATTCTCGCTCTTGCCGCATTATGCGGAACGCTTTGCGTTTCTGCGGCAGAAAAACCGTTCCGGCAGACTTACCCTCTGGACCCGGCAAAAGTGAAGGCAAATGCAGAGCGCGTTGCCGCCGATCTGAAAGACAAACCGCAATGGCAGAAAACGATTCTGACATATTATGCTGTGCCGGCGATGAGCGATATCCGCCGTCTTTCTGATGTATTCCCCACCGACGGTGAAGCCTGCGGCACACTGAATGTGATCGCGGCACAAGGGGAATATGAACCGGCATCCTTTGTGATCTATCCCCGGAAGAATGTGGATAAATTTGAACTCAAGGTCACAGATCTGACCAGCAAAAAAGGCGGCAGGATCCCGGCATCGGAAGTGGATCTGAAACTTATCAAGATCTGGTATCAGTCCGGTCAGGCATGGTGCGGATTTTTTGCCGACTGCCTCACCAGAACGCTGACTCCCGAAGTGCTGGTAAACGACGAAAATCTGATTCAGGTCCATCCTGAAACGCAGGATAACTATGTGCGTTACAACAACCGGGATGGTTCCACATCCTATCAGTGGATGACCGCCAATATGATGGTGGTGAATTATTCTCAGGACAATCAGGCGCAGCAGGGATTGATCAGTGATGCCGCAACCCTTCAGCCCGTGGTATTGAACAAAGATGAATTCAAGCAGTTCTTCGCCACTGTTCATGTTCCCGCAAAAACCGCAGATGGTATTTACACTGGTGAGATCCAGTTCATCGCCGACGGCAAGAAAGTGGGAGCTGCTCCCCTGAAAGTGCGCGTGCTTCCCTTTGAATTGCCCCGCCCCCGCACCAATTACAATCTGAACAAGGAATTTTATTTCTGTTTCTACGGGACTGTGATCCGCAAACCGGAAGTGTTGCGTAATCTGGCAAAACACAATGCACTGCACCCGATGGGCTTCCCCTTCATCAATGTTTTTGAACCGAAAAACTTCAGTGCCGATATAAAAATGGCAAAGGAAGCCGGACTGGATACCGATATACTGTTCTGCGGCGCACAGGCAGCCAATGTGGCATCCAATACACCACCCACCGGTGATCAGGCAAAAAAACTGCGTGAACTCAAACGCATCATCCAGCGTTCTGCGGAATTGTGCAAAAAAGAATTGGGACACACCAACTTCCTGAGTTACGGTATCGACGAAGCGGGTCCGAGCCTGATCCGCAAAGAACGGGCAGCATGGGCTTTGGCTCATGATGCAGGCGGCAAAGTCATGGTCTCCACCGGAGCATGGCGGAAACTGCTCTTTGCGCTGGACTACATGATCGTCCCGGGTATGCCCTCCCCCAACCGTATTCTGGAAATGAATTTGTTCCATGAAGCCAATCCCGATTCTCTCACCGGCTGGTACGGCAACCCTCACAGCGGTCCGGAAAATCCGGATTACAACCGCCGTATCCACGGGATCATGGCATACAAAGGAAACTACGATGTTTCCGCCAACTACACCTGGTGGAGAAACAACTGGAATGATATGGCGACTCCTTATGAAGAAGGATTGCGCAATATCGTGCTGGTTCTCGGCAGCCGTGACGGTGTGCTGGATACACTGGAATGGGAAGGTATCCGCGAAGGTGCCGACGATATCCGCTATGCCACAAAACTGAAACTGCTGGCAACGGAAGCCATGAAACACAAGAGCGGCGATATTCAGCTTCTCGGCAGACGCGCCATGAGTTATCTGGCTTATTTTGATGCAGAACGCGAAGACCTCAACGCCTTCCGTCTGGAAACGATCAATTATATCATCCAGCTTCAGAACGCACTCAACGGAGGAAAATGATCATGAAAACAATTTTGAAATATACTTCTCTCTGTGCCGCTGCGCTCTGCTGCGGAACAGTATTCACCCTTTCCGCGCAAAAGGAATCCAACGACGAATACACCCGCACGGGAAATTTCAAAGCTCCCGATACAGCTACGGAACAGAAAGCCGCTCCGAAGAAAGCTGCTCCGAAGAAAGCTGCCCCGAAGAAAGCCGCGGTTGCCGCAAAAGGTATGAACGCGATGGAGTTCCGGAAGATCACCAATGACATCATCAGCCGCAACAGTACCCGTATCCAGAATACGGACATCATCAATTACAACGGCACACAGATCCAGAAGGAATATTACGAACTGCTGGACAATCCGGAATTGAATGACAATCAGCGCATGGATGTGCTTCAGATGATCGCTATCAATGCCCAGCGGCTCAATGAAAAAGCCTACAATGAAGCAGTGGAAAAACTTCTTGCCTTTGCTGATTCTCCTCAAAAATCCGCGAAGATGGTCGCCATCATCAATCACTACATCAAACAGAAACGCCAATGGTCCATCAAACGGGCGGATGCTCTTTTCCGCGGTCAGTTTGATAAATTTGATGCCAACCAGAAGATCAATGTTCTTTCCCAGTTTGCCACCTGCGCTCTTTCCGTGGAAAACAACCGGGGAAAATTTGATTCTCTGCTGGCGGAGATCTTTGCCATCGATGTTCCTGCTGATGCAGCAGACAGATTCAAAAAGATCGTTCAGGGTTCCAAAGACCGCGCCATCGAAAACGCTGTTATGGCAATGATCCGTTTCAATGATGAAGAAGGCACGATCCTTTTCAACAAATATCTGAAGGGCTTTAACGAAAAACAGATCATCACTTTCCGCAAGGAATTCGCCATCATGGCGATCAATGCAAAGAACCGTCAGGCTTTTGATGATCAGCTGGATGCCATCCGCAAATTCCCGTTCAGTCCGGTAAAAGCGGCAACATTCATCGAACTGGCAAGAAAAGTGCTTGCCTCCTCCCGGTTCGTGACAGATGCTCTGCTGGATGAAGTATATGGCTGGAAGGAATCTACTGCCGACATCAAATTTCAGGTTCTGCTTGCGAAACGGGCTGCGGCAGGTTGCGCACCCGGATTCACTTACGGAACATACCGCCCCGGCTCCTATGAAGAAGCCAGGGATGCAACGCAGAAAATGGCGGAATTCCTCGCCAAAAACGAAGTCAAAGACAAACGCTCCCTCAATGAATTCTACGGCGGCAGTCTCGATCTCTACTGGGGATTCGGTGATTACGCGCTCTTTGAAGATATGCTGACAAAAGCCATTGCATATAATCCGGCATCTGTGGAATATCAGAAACACGCGCTGCGCAACGCCCTCCGGAAGGGCGATCGCAAAAATGCAGTGGCTCTGATCGATCATCTCCAAACCTTCAAATTGAGCAAAGGCGACCGCGAAATGTTTGCGGTGCTGAAGTTCTTTGTAAACGGCGGAAAGTACGATGACTTCGATAAGGCATTTGCTGAAAGCAACTATTCTTCCGCACAGAAACTGGGGGTCCTCCGCAACACCAGCCGTTTCTTCTTCCAGTCGAAACAGTTTGATACCGCCCGGATGATCCATACCAACAATATGGAAAAGATGTTCAAAGCACCCGCCGTCGGCAGAACTTACACCGTGGAATTTGTGGATGATGCTCCGAAAACTGCGGACTCATGGGCAAAGAGTGCCTACTACAACGCATGGGATAAAATGGAAACCCGTTTCATGCCCTACAATGCCTACGATGTGGATGGCAGCAGCGATATGAAACATTTTCTCAAAGACGCTCCGGAAATCAAATTGAACGATGATTACCGCTCCGGCGTTCATGTGCTTGCCGAACCCAATGGCGTACATATCTTCGTGCGCAGTAATGATCCTGCTATCGCGGATGTGGTGTTGGGTAAACGCAACGGCATCAGTCTGGAACAGTTGATCCGTCCCCATGATGACCGCGCTTATCACTCCTGGTATTTCAACAATCTCCCGGATACCGCAGACCCCACCTTTGTGAACTGGGCAACCCCCTCCCCGCTCTATCGTTATACCTACGACTACATGAAGAAAGATGCTGTCCTCACAAAAGACGGCTATGTGGCACACACCTATATCCCGTGGCTGATGTTCTATGACAATCTTCCCGTGAACGGACACAAGTGGAAATACGGGATCCAGGTTTGGGGCGGAGCCGCCACCCGGACGCTCTCCGGCATGGTGCATGAACTCAGCCGCGCCATCCTTCTGGATTTCAAGATGACTCCTGCACAGGTGGAAAAACTGAAAGGAACCATCGCAATCCAGATCTATAACCGTTACCGCAAGATCCGGGAAGACCGCGGCGATGTGGTCCGGATCTGGGAAGATCCCGTCCTCGGCGATGTGGCGTTCTGGGATGCAGCGGTCAAACCGCTGGTGGACGAACTGGATGCCGCAGGAAAAGAGCTGCTCGCAGCAAAATCCGATGCGGAAGCCGCAAAATTCTTTGATAAATACGCTCCCGTGTGGGCGGAAATCGGATATGTGATCGCGGGAAAACGGTCCGCGTATCTCAGCAAAAAACTGCTGGAGGAATAAGACAGAAAAGTACCCTTTTATCAGGCGGTTCAGCCTCGCTTGCCGCCTGATAATATCCGGAAAACAAAGGCTTTTTTTGACGCTTGAAACTTTTGTGGATCCGGGTCACTGACCCGGGTCCTTCCGGAGGGTCGCTTTTTGACGGGGTCCCATAACGGGAGTTTGGGGGTAAGGGGGAGACCGTCAAAAAGCGGGGCGCAAAGCGCCCGATTCCCGGGCGGCTCAGCTTCGCTTGCCGCCTACCGGCAACCGGGAGTTTTGTTTAACGCTTCGCTATCGTGAGCTTGCCGCCTTTTTTGGATTGGGCTTTTCAGCTTCGCTATCGCTCGCTTAAAGCCTACCGGCAACCGGGAGTTTTGTTTAACGCTTCGCTATCGTGCGCTTGCCGCCTACCGGCAACCGGAAGTTTTGTTTAACGCTTCGCTATCGTGAGCTGAAAACATAAGACCTGTAAGACCTGTAAGACTTATAAGAAAAAAGGTTGACCGGATGACGGTAGGTTTGCGTGAGCATGGAAATATCACATTCATAGAACTTATAACAGGAAAAATATGTGTAACGCTGCTGTCATCATCCCCACTTTCAATCCGGGGAACAATTTGATCGAACTTGTTACGGAACTGTGCCGGTATCCGTTTCACGAGATCATCATTGTCAACGACGGCAGCAATGATCCCGCATCCGGCAATATTTTTCACCAGCTTGCACAATATCCCGTCTGCCGGATCCTGACACATGAAAAAAATCAGGGAAAAGGGGCTGCTCTGAAAAGCGGATTCGCCGATTATCTCGCGCGCAATCCGGAAGGGATCGGCTGTATCACCACCGATGATGACGGACAGCACGCGGCTGCAGATATCCACCGCATTGCTCTCGCTTTTGAGAAAAATCCAACCGTCCTTCATCTGGGGTGCCGGAACTTTGAAAAAAGTGTTGTCCCATGGAAAAGCAGATTCGGAAACAAAGTCACCCGTACCGTGTTCCGTATGATCTCCGGACTGAATATCAGCGACACACAAACCGGACTCCGGGCGATCCCCGCGGATGTGATGAAAAGCGCATTGGCGATCCGTTGTGATCATTTTGATTTTGAAATGGAAATGCTGCTCCGTGCCGGAGAAAATGCCGTTTCCATCCGGGAGATCCCCATTCAAACGATCTACCGGGAAAACAATGCCGGATCGCGATTCCGTCCGCTGAAAGACAGCACACAGATCTATGGCGTGATCTTCCGCCGTCTGCTGCATCAGTTCTGCCGTTTTCTGATCTCTGCCCTATCCTCGGCGATCCTCGATCTGCTGCTCTTTACATTGTTCATCCATCTTTTTGCCGCAATGGCATCACAGAACGGCAAATACGCGTTGCCGGTGCTGGGGATCTGTGCCGCGGCACGGATCATTTCGGCGGTCTGGAATTATCTGCTGAACCGTTACTGGGTCTTCCCGGCAGAGAAACAAGGACGCGGCGGAACCGGAAAAAGCGTTTTAGGTTATTTTCTGCTGTGCATTTTCATTTTTGCTCTGTCCGGCACTGCCACAAGCCTGCTGGCATTGACTGTGCCGCTGACTGCATTACCGTACTGGAAAGCGGGGATCGATGTTCTGCTGTTTCTTTTGAGTTTTCTGGTTCAGAAAACTGCTGTTTTCCGCACGCGTTATTCCCAATGAGGAGAGATGCCGAATCCGGAAAAACAGAAAAGCCCAAGAATCGGGTGCTTTGCCCCCCGACCCAAAAAGCGCTCTGAAGGAGCGCGGGATTTTAGCCTGCGGTTTTGTGTGCAGGCGGCACGCGTAGCGAGAGCCGCCCGAGAATCTGGTGCTATGCACCCTGCGCTCTACAGGAGTGCGGGAACCGTTAGACAATTACAACGCCTCCCGCACGCCTACAGCGTGCAAGTGGTGTAATATGCCTTTGAACCTATGGGCAAGCCCATAGGTTATTAATAGGTGGTATGTGTTAGTGAGAGCCGCCCAAGATGCGGGTGCTATGCACCCTGCACGCCTTCAGCGTGCTTATCTCCCCATGACAGGAATAGAGCTTTTGAAAAAAAGTGATTTTTTACGATTTTTTGTTAAAAAATAATCTTATTTCTGTTGCGGACTATTGACTTTTCGGCACTTTTGTAATATAATATGCTTGAATAATATAATATTATAAAAAGCAACGAAAGGTTTCCACCATGAAAAAGCGCGAACAACAAGTCCAGATCTTCCGTTTGGAAGACCGTGTTCTGTTTGAAGCGGCAGCCGCAGCCGTTTTGACAGAAGCAGCCGATGCAGTCAACGATCAGATCAACGAACAGGCAGAACAGAGCGGGAACGCGGAAGAAAATTCTGAACAGAACGCATCTGAAAACGACGGAAGCACAGAAGCCGGAGCGAATACAGAAGCACAGGAAAGCAGTGCGCCGGAGGATGTGACGGAAGTCATGCCCGACGCGGCGGAACTGGAAGGTGTGGCAGGTTCGGAGATCGCCGATGAACTGACGCAGGATGGCGATGGCGCAGAAAACGCTGTGGATTTTGTTGATGCCCCTGTGGCAGATGAACTTCAAACATTGCCGGAAACGGAAAATGCAGAAAGCAGCACTGACACCATGACCATTGATCTGATGGGAAGCACGGAAACCCTTTCCACGGACAAAGAACTGGTGGTGATCAACAGCAGCGTGATGGAACTGGACAAAGTTGTGGCGGAATTGGATGTGAATCAGGATGTACTGATCCTGGATGCGGAGTCGGAAGAAGCGGGTCTGGCTCAGCTGCAGAGCTATCTGGATGGAAACGATACGAAATACAGCGCGATCCACTTTGTGACACACGGTAACGAAGGACACATTGTCCTGAACGGTGCGGAACTCAATGCGGAAAATTTTGATGCGGAAGCCTGGAGCCGGATCGGGGAACATCTGACGGAAAACGGGGATATTCTCATTTACGGCTGCGATCTGACGGCAAATGCGGAAGGGGAACTTTTCTGTCAGAAGATCGCCGAAGCCACCAGTGCCGATGTGGCGGCAAGTGATGACACCACCGGATTCGGCGGTGATTGGGAACTGGAATACAGGATCGGGAATGTGGATACGGAAAGTATCTGCGTGGAATCTTTCAATACGCGTCTTGCCAACTGGAGCGTGATCGTGGATACAGACGATGATCCCACAGGAGACGGAGCCACCAACGATCTGCGTGAAGCGGTTTATCTTTCACAGGACGGGGACAGCATCACCATCAGCCCGAACATCAGCAAAATCACGCTCAAAGCCCAGATCACCATTGACAAGAACCTGACGATCTCCGGCAACGGCGTGGAAATCACGGTGGAAAAACCCGGCACCGGGAACCGTGCGCCGCGTTCCCACCGTATTTTTGAAATCACCGCAGAGAATGTGTCTCTGAAAAACATGACGGTCACCGGCGGTTATATTCAGGATGACGGCGGTGCGATCTATATCCACAGCACAGGCGAACAGAATGTCATTCTGGAAAATGTAACTGTTCAAAGCGGCTATGCAGCCAACGGGGGCGGGATTGCCTTCAATTCTCATGCGGACAGCAAATTGCAGATCATTGATTCCACCATTACCGGCAACGCCACGACCGCGAACGGGAAAGGCGCGGGACTTTATGCAGTCAGCGGGCAGGTGATCATTGACAACAGCACCTTGAGCGGACAGACCGTCAAAACGGCAAATGCCGATACCAACGGCGGAGCCATCTATGCGGAAAGCGATGCAGTCATCAAAATTTCCGGTTCAAAATTGACCGACAACCTGGGAAGGACCAACGGCGGAGCCATCTACAACAACGGGGGGACAGTTCAGATCGAAGATTCTGTTCTCACCGGCAACACCACGATCGTTTCCGGTCAGAATACAGTTGTTTACGGGAACGGCGGTGCCATCTACAATACGAATGACGGGACGGTGATCGTTGTAAACAGCACACTCACGGACAACTCCGCCAACAATGGCGGTGCCATTTACAATGCCGGCGGGACGGTGGCGGTATTGAACTCCACGCTCAACGACAACAGCGTTATGGTGAATGGTGCTGGTGAAGGCGGGATCGCCAGTGCCATTTATTCTGCGGACGGTGCGACGACAGTGACGGTGAACTCCATCATTCTCGGCGAATATGTGCCTGCTGAAGATACACGGGATGAAGACAATAATCCCATTACGATCCCTGCATATCATCTTTCCGCAACCAGCGGAACGATCCATACATACCACTCCATTTTCAGTGATGCCCACGATGCCCGTTTTGTGGGGAGTCTGGACAACAATCTGTTCTCACAGGTGGCAGACGGAGTATTCTTTGCCGATTGGGGCTTCAATGAAACGGACGGGATCTACACTCTGACAAAAGAAAGTACGGCAAAAGTCGGCGGTGCATTGGTACGGATCGGCGACGGCAGACTGCTGTATTCTTCGGATTACGGCAAAATCTGGCAGGAAGTGAAGATCGACGGCAAAACGCTCACCTTCGGGCTGGAAGTTGCCGACAGGCTGTATGATACCGACCAGTTGGGCAATACCCGTATGATCCTTTCCGAAGCGGTAGTGAGCATCGGTGCTTATGCCCTGCCCTTCCTGGATGCGGAAGGTGTGGAAAACTATCCTACGGAAGAAAAATCGCTGGTGGTGACGACCTCTTCGGATGTGGTGAACGCCATTGACGGGCAGATCTCTCTGCGGGAAGCGATCCTTTATGCCCAGCAGGGATTGCGCAATGAGGATGATGAAGCGGTCATCACCTTTGCCACGGAAAACAATTATGTGAATCTTTCCAGTTCGATTTTGTTGTCCCAATATATCACGATCGACGGCTCCATCTACGATGAAGACGGGGATCAGATCGGCATGACCACCATCAATTATTCCGGCAGCGGCAATATATTCCGGGTCCGGAACACAGAAGTCACGATCACCGATGTTGTGATCAAAGGCAATGGTACGATCTCTGTTTCCGGCACATCTGAAAAACCGGCGACGCTGTGGCTTTTTGACTCTCTCATTTCCGGCGGAAAGATTGCGGGATCCAATGCGAAGATCCATCTGGTGAACGATATTCTTTCCAACACGACCGGTACGGGGACGGCAGTTTCCCTGACGGGAAAGAGTCAGGCAAGTGTGATCAGCACCTCCATTGTGGGTTATGGCACGGGGCTTGCGCTGAATGAACGCTCGGTTGATGCGTATTTCATGAACTCGATCATTGTGGGCAACGCGGTGGATATTTATGCGGTCCGGAAAGCGACGGTGCGCGGTGCCGGAACGATCTACGGCAAACTGGATGGCGAAGGTGTTGTGGAACAGGTCAATTTCAGCTATATGCAGAATTCCTTTGCATCTCTTGAGGAAAAAGGACTGACCATCAACGATGTGCTTGTGGCGGGAGAAGACGGCAGTTTTGTGGATGCGAAGACGGGGCTGATCACCGTAAATGAAAGCAATGTGGGGAAATTCAATCATATCACCTTAGTCACGGGAGTGATCTCTGAAAACGGTGAGATCTACTATTCTGAATACACCACGCTGGGTGATCCCTCCACCTATGCGGAAATCACGGAAAGCGGGGAATATTATGAAAAGGGTTATTCCTCGGAACGCTTTATGATGGGAGCAGATCTGGTTCTGACTGCTGAAGGCATGATCGCAAGCAGCGGAAACGGAGTTACGGAAAACGAAGCCAATACGGCATCGTGGATGGAAACATATATTGTGACAAATTCTGCTGAATTTTCCAATGCCATCACACAAATCAACTCTGCCGGAGGGAAACGGGTGTACCGTATTCTCATCAGTGCGGACTTTGAATTGGAAGACCCGGATCTGATCTTGAGGAATTCCGATCCCAACATCCGTATTGAGATTGTCAGCAACAAAAAACAAATGGAGTTGGAGAACCGCAAGGATTATTATGTGATCACACAGGGACCCGGCAACAATGATACAGTGGACAATTCGTTTCTCGGAATCGGCGACCCGGCGATCAATCTGCATATCCGGGATCTGGTTTTCAACGGAGCGGACGAAACATATCTGCAATACGGTGCATTCATCTATGCGGATTATTCATCATCAAGCACCAGCACCTTTGATCTGACATTGAAGAATGTGACGGTCAACAATTTCCACACCAACAGTACAGGCGGAGCCATGTATCTGAAGAATGTGAATCTGACGATCGAAGATTCTGTATTCTCCAACAACATGTGTGCCACGGAACAGAAGGATTTTGAACCCGGCAAACACGGCGGTGCGTCCGGCGGAGCCATTTATCTTGCGGGGAAATATGCACTGACTGTCAGCGGATCATCTTTCATCAACAACTCGGCAACCAATCGCGGCGGAGCCATTTATCTGGATATACCGACATCTGCGGTCAAAGTTTCCATCAGCAGTTCTGAATTCATCGGAAACAGTGTCCGTGACGGCATCAACACGACAGCGGCTTACACTTACGGCGGCGGAGCCATTGCCATTGTAGGCAACAGTCTGACTTCCACATATACCATTGCCGGAACGACATTTGACGGCAACTTTGTGGAAAAAACGGGTATAACCAGCAGAACAAATGACCACTTGCAGACCTACGGCGGAGCGATCTTCATGGACGCCAACCGCGCCACGCTTACGGTCACGGACAGTGAATTCAACGGGAACTATATTGATTCCTATATGCCCGGAAATTATTATGACAGACTCCACGGTGTGGCGATCTATGCCTATGCGGACAATCTGATCATTCAGGATTCCTCGTTCTCGAAAAACTACATGGATGCCTACGGATACAGCGGGCTGATGGAAGCGCAGGGATGGCTGATCTATCATCATTCGGACAGTCAGATCGGCTCTCATTTTGAGATCTCCACCTCTGAAGATTCCGGACAGAATTATTTTACCGATAACTATGTGGTGCTGGACGGCTGTTCCTACGCAGCGGAAAACGGAACACGGCTCTGCGATTATTCCAGTAAATATACGGATACGGAACTGGGTGTATTGACGCAGGAAAATGTGCTGAATGAAGAAACCGGCGAAAAGGATGTGATCACCTACACCACCACGGAACGGGTATTGGAAAACGGGATCAAGTTCATCACCATCAGCAAGGTCAATTCCTATTATGAGTCTGCGGACAGCGATGCGGTGAACAGCACGCCGGAAAACAATCTGATCTTCATCAATACCATTGCGGACACGATCACGGAAAATGAAGACGGCACCACCACGATCGTGAGCAAAACAGTCAATGCAAAATTCGGCTTGATGACAGAAGATTCCGATGTGGAGAATCTGTATTTTGAAGTGGTGACAGTGACACAGATTCTGGATGCGGAAGGCAATCAGCAGGAAGTGAAAACGGAAACTGCCGCCATGTCCCGCGAAGATCTGAAAAATGCCGGATACAGTGCAGAATACGCAGGTGCGATCAGCTATAAATGGATCAACGATTCCAACATGCGTTATCACTCCATGATCTCCACGAACAATACGCAGACAAGCAGTGGGAACTATACCAACGGGATCCGGCCGGAATCTGTGGCGATCATGAAAAACACCACGATCACGGGAACGACGGTAAAACTGACGGGACCCGGCAAGGTCACCAACCATGCGGTGATCCTGCGTGCGGGAGCCGCTGAAGCGATTCGGGATGTGACCATTGAGAATGTTTCTGTTTCCGGCAGCAATGTGATCATGGATACGACATCCCACGCATTCGGCACGCCTGCCATGTTCTTCATCAACAACAGTTTGAATGTGAATCTGCACAATATTTCCATTACGGACAACACGCATTACGGACACAGCAAGCTCGGTGTGGATATGAACTATGCCGGTGGGATCTATGCAAGTGCCCAGCTCTCTGCGGGCGGCACGATCAATGCCGGCAAGATCTATATTGCCAACAACACCTTTGAACTGGATGCAGGCACAGAAGTCAAATGCGAAGGCGGTCTGGTGAATTTCATTACAAAAGGCGAAGACAGCAGTATCAATATCGACGGCGGTTTTGTGCTTGACAACAATACGATCATCCTCCGCAATCACAGTCATTCCCATGGAGCGAATGCAAGTTCGCCGGGAATGTATCTGCGTACCCAGAAGGGAACGATCAATGTAAGTTCCTCCAATAATTATGATAACTGGGTGATTCTGGATGACGGTACGATCATTGATCACACGCAGATCTCCAACAATGAACTTTTCACCTCTTTCGGGAAAGAAGGAGATATCTACGGTGTCTTCCGGATAAATTCCGGAAACGGTGCCATAAATGTGGAAGGTCTTTCCATTACGGGCAACTATTTCCACAATGATGTGGAGGCAGAATCGCAGTCGGCAGTTTCCGGATCGCTGCGCGTGAACAGTCTGGGAATATTTGCAGAAGCCGGGGCGGACAACACGATCACCTTTACCAATCTGAATATTTCCGACAACACGGCGAGCTACACGCGTTATGCCGGATTCATGTTCAGCGGCTTCATGAAAGTTACGGGGACCCGCACCGATCTGGTCTTCAATGATCTGACCATGGACAACAACTTTGCCAATGTGCAGTCCCTTGCCGGCGGTGTGGATGCGGGGAATTACAATGCGACCAACGGGCGCGGGCTGCTGCTGGTTTCCGAAATGGGAGGCGGCGACCTGATTTTCAACGGGAATACCAATCTTTCCCGCAACTCTTTCGGCTATTCGGCATACGGCGGAAGCTGGGCGTCCGGGTTGATTTATTATTCCGGCCATTCCAGCTCAAAAGTGGAACGGTTGGGCAATCTGGTGGTGGACGGCATGATGAATGTGAAAGACAACATGCTGTATTATTCCAGTGCCGCCGGCGGGATCCACGTGATCTCTGCGGGGATCCAGCTTCAGGTGGCGGGGATGCACATTACAGCAGGATCTGCATTGAATTTCTCCGGTCATCAGGTACATGTGGTAATGAAATCTGCAAACGGCTACGGTTATCATTCCGACCTTTCCGGAGCCTTCATCACATCCTACGACTCGCAAACCAGCAATCTTCTGGATACAGTGACCATTGATGATCCCAATGTGATACTGGTCAAGAGCAAATCCAATCCCGATGGCAAGCTCTACTATTGCGGGAATATCATTGTGGATGGGACGATGTCTTTCACAGACGGCTATGTCAGTTTGCGTACCCATGAAAACTCCAATGGCAACAATCTTTCCTCCTGGGGTACGCTCATTTGGGCAAATTCTGCTTATACTTCCATAAAGATCGCTGAAGATACCGGCTCTTTCCTGATCGCGGACAATAAGATCGAATTTGTCAGTGAAAAAGGAAACGGCGGAATCGATGCCACCGGTATTTTTTATTGTGCCAGCATGGCGGGGAATGTGGTCAATGGCGACCGTCTCAACAATGTGACAGTGATCAACAACGAGATCATTGTGGATATGAACAATTCTTCCTACAACCGCGCGCTTTACGGCGGCTTCCGTCTGATCGGCGGCGCGCAGGTGAAGAATATGGTATTCAGCAACAATATATTCCGTACGGACGGTTATCTCCAGGGGATGGCGATCAATTATCACAACTCTCTGGATTACCGCTGGACCAGCACCAGCCACACCAGTTATACAGGCGGTGACAGTGTTCACACGCATTTTGTGGTGGATGGATTTGTGATGGAAAACAACACCTTCATTGCCAATCTTGACCGTGCCACCGGGGATATCAATTTCAACGGTCTGGGGATCTATATCGGCGGTCAGACATGGACGGCACTGACGCTGGGCAGAACGGCGGAATTCCACAACATCACGATCCGCAACAATGTCACCACAATGGATTCCACCAGTTCCGGCACCCTCAATTTTACCGGATATTTTCAGAGTACCGGTTCATTCGGGATCCCGGTGGGAAATACGGATATGACGCATGCCCTTGTTATCGACAATGTGATTTTTGAAGGGAATGTGCTTACGCTGACGGCACTTTTCGGTACGGTTTCGGTTTCGGCACACGGGCTGAATGTTAATAATGGCGGTTACTCCGGCTATTTCACGGAAGCAAAATACGGCAACTCCCCGTATCTGATCACCAATTATACGGCACGGAACAATACGGCATCCTGGGATTCCGTCAAAAACAGCAGTACCGTGGCGGTGGCATTGAGTCTGGGGAACGGGAACTTCCGTGTTACGAATGCCATGTTTGAAAACAACCGGAACGAAAGCGGGAACGCCTCTGCGTTCTATACCAATGCAAGTAATGCTTACACGATAGAAATCACAAACAGCACCTTTGCCAACAACTATGCGGCATTGGGCGGTTCTGCCTTCTATATTACCACCGGAGTCCAGTTCTACGGAGACACCCTGACTGTGGTGGATAACACGGCGGGAGGGATCGCCACCTTTACCGACCACAGCGGGCGTGGCGGTGCCATTCAGATCACCAACGATAATACCCGGGTTCATTTCAACAACTCCACCTTCCTGAACAACTCTGTGGAAAATGAAAACGGCGGTTCGCTGGCATACATGACAAATACGAGTTATATCTATTTCACCAACTCCACCATTGTCAATACAGGCAACTACGGTATCATCTGCAATGCGAACAATCTTCAGTATCTTTATCTGGCGAACTCCATTATGGTGGGTGCCGCCATTGCCGATACGAACAAGACGCAGAACAGGATCATCAATTCTGTTTACGGCAAAGTGATCTCCGGGAACAGCCAGTTCATTTCCGCCAACAACAAGAGCAATGCCTCTGTTCTGGATATTTTCGGAACCAACCGTCTGACATTCAAAACGGATGCGGAAGGCAACCGGATCAACGGTTCCGGCACGATCGCGGTTTCCGCCATGACTCCGGCATATAACGATGACGGTTCCATTCTGGTGGATGCAAGCGGCAATCCGGTCCTTTCCCCGTCTGCCGCACTCTCCACCGGAGCTTTGGTCGGCAGAGTGGGAGCATACGATTATTATGTGAGCAGTGACGGCGGCACCACCTGGTACAGTGTGGTGGACGGCACGAAAGCGACGGTTACGGACATTACGCTCCTTTCCACTGACCAGTGGGGCAACACCCGTGCGGGTCAGGAATACGCATTTATCCCGGGTGCGCTGGGAACGACTGTTCAGGCGGAAAAACTGGATCTTGATCTTACCATCGGCGATCTGGTCTATACCTACGGCGATCTGACTGCTGAAAATATTTCCGGGGAAATGACCTTTGTGAAACATCTCGGCGGCTTCGCTGTCACCTATCTGGTTTCCACTGCCCTTTCCGGCAGTGATATTGCCAGTTCCGGCAGTTACAATGCAGGATCTTATACCATCACCAATGTGGCAGTGCAGAATGTCACGATCGACGGAAAAGTGCTTGCGGATGCGGAACGGGATCTTTTCTTCAACACCTTCAGTGTTTCTGTGGAAGAAGGTGCGGAACTGGTCATCAACAAACGGATTCTGACGGTATTCCCGAACGATGTTCAGGTCACAGTCGGCACGATCAACGATCAAACCCTCTATCATTATACCAATACTGCCGGAAAAGTATTGGAAGGCGACAATGTGGGATTCCATTACACGCTTACCGATGCTTACGGGAATGTTTTTGCGGACGGAGAACTGTTTGAAACCGTCAATTCCCGGTACACCATCACCATCAGTGAAGCGGCAGACGGGCTTGACAACGGCAACTACAATATTTCCTTTGCCCATCCGACAGCCACACTGGAAGTGCAGGATGCCAGCGGCACCATCGTGGTGGATTCTCTTGCCTGGACGAGCAACTGGAACTCCGCGAACCCGGACGATGTGACCACGCTGCGTGAAGCCATTGAAATGGCAAACGACATGAATGTGAACAATCCCTATCAGACCATTTATATCTACATTTCCGACAAGGTACTGGATACGGATGGTGACGGGAAATACGACATCACCGATCCCACCATCAACATAACCGGCGGCGTGAACATCACCTGCGGCGGTCATCTGGTGATCGAAGGGACAGTGGTTTCCATTTCCTACGATGAAAACGGGGAACGGATCATCACCGAAACGGAACACAATATCACCCTCACCCGCAGCAGCAATTTCAATATGTTCCTGATCAACGGACATGAAGTCACATTCAATAATTTTGAAGTGAATGGCGGACATGTCAACAGATCCCACCGTTTCTTCATGAACTATGCCACATTGAATTTGAACAATATGGATATTCACGGATTCGACGACGGCAACGGTCATGCGGAACGCTACGGGGTCGTGGGACAGAACTTCGGCACACTGAACATTACGGACAGTTATATCCACCACAACGGGAACCTGAAAGCGGACGGGACCAATATCGACAGCACGAACTATGTGTACGGGATCATTTACAGTACCGGAGCCGGCACGGATCTGAATGTGCATAATACTGAATTCTACTTCAACCGGACCTCGAACTACGGTGAACTCTATGTGGTTGGCGGGGATCTCTCCGTTACCGGGAACAGCAAATTCAGCAATTTCCACAGTGAAGCGATCTATGTGAGTTCTTCCGGTGTGGATCAGACCATTATCATTGACGGGTCTGTGGATGTTCCGGCAGACAGCACTGACGAACTGGCACAATACGGGATCCAATTCCTCGGCGGTGCCATCACCGGAAAGTACACCTGGTGTGCGCCGATATGGATCACCGGTGTGACAGGTACGGTAGAGATCGATCACATCTATCTTGCGGGCTTCACGAAACAGGACGACTCTTATCACGGTGGGGTCTGGGTGGATAGTTTCGATGGTGATTTCACCATTTCCAACTCTCTCTTTGAGAACAATGCTTCCGGTTATCAGTGGGGTTGGGGCGGCGGTGCCGCGACATTCAGCAGTCCGGAAGGAACGGTCGTGTTCTCCAACAATATTTTCCGCAACAACGAAAGTGCGCGTCTGGACAAAGCCGGCCATTCCTCCCATACACAGGTTGGCGGTGCGGTGACGATTTCCGGGAACAACCGTGATGTGACGATCACTTTTGACAACAATATTTTTGAAAACAACAATACCGCCACAACAAGACCGGCGGGAGCCACACACGGCGGTGCGGTCTATATTGACAATGTTATCGGGAAAATCTATTTCACCAACAATACCTTTGAAGGCAACGTGGCAAATTACGGCGGTGCGGTGGTCTCGATCGCCGACTACACGGAATTTTCCAACAATACCTTTATCGACAACGTGGCGAAATCCGGTCAGGGATCCGCGATCCGTTACAGTCAGGACAACGATCACGACGATGAAGTGGTGTTCTCTGCGACCAACAACTTTATCTTCACCGGAGCCGATGAAAACGGCGATCCGCTGGACTCGCTGGGTGTGAAAGACCTTGCCTCCATACAGGGCGGTGTGATCCTTGTCAACGGCAACACCTACGGCGGCGTGACCCTGCGTCTTGCGGATGGAGCGGTGATGAATTTTGATGCGATCCATTATTCCACCACGCGGACAAGTTCGGAAGCCAATCTTTACGGGTTGTATATGTATGCCACGAACTTTGTTGCGGGTACGGGAGCCGCACTGAACTTTGAAGACGGCACGGATGTGTATATATACGGCAGTAAAGATTCCTATGTGCGCGCTCTTTGTCTTTACGCGGAATACACCATGCTGATGGATACGGTGAATCTGCATATCAACGATTTCAATCTGCATTTTGAAACGAAGCCGAATTTCCACACATCGCTCAGCGGCGGTCTGTTTTATTCCGGCGCGGAAACGCAGATCACCAACAGCTCTCTGCATTTCACTAACAACACCTTCTATGTCCACATGACACAGAACGGTCAAATTCTCGGCGGCTTGATGAACATCTGTGCGGAAGGCACGCAGCAGCAGGATTCCTGGATCATGGGCGGCGAACTGGTAGTGGAAAATAATATTTTCCGTATCACACAGGATTCCACATCCCATTACACACGGATTTACGGAGCCATTACCCACAGCGGCTCGCGCGCCTTCACCATGCTTGGTGATTCCGATGCAGACGGCAACAGCACCTATATTTTCAAAAACAACAAATATATTTGCGAATACAACAAATCTTCCAGCGGTGACTTCCTGATCATGGGTGATATTTACTCCTCAAACGGCGAAGTACACTTTGAAAACATCCGTTTTGAAGGTCTGGCGGAAGGATCAACGGTCCATCAGGGCGGTGCGATCTATGCCACGGTTGCCAACAATACAGCCACGACACATGAAGCGAACGGGGTATTCCGGAATCTGACGATCCACGGTTATCATCTCCAGGAAAGATTGACGGGGAAAGAAGGTTCGACCACCGGCGGAGCCATCCGTCTTACCGGAAACGGCTCCATCCTGCTGGAAGATCTGACGATCTATGATGTTTCCGCCACGCAGCATGGCGGAGCGATCTATCACAGCGGATCGGGGAACACCATGACGATCCGCGGGGTGCTGGATATTCACGATGCGGGCGTTCTCCATACGGTGAACAATACGGCAGGGATCTACAATATTCAGGGTACGGTCATCAATGCCTACGATATGAATATGGTGGTGGATCGCGGTGCGACGCTGAAGATGGATGATGTTTATGTGAACTACGATGCCACTCATTCAAGTTCAGCAACAGCGGCATCGGATATTTACGGTTTCATCTATGCGCAGAGTCTGACGCTGAATGCGCTTTCCAGTTTCCTGGTAAGCAATTCCAGTTACAATTACAAAGTTTCCTCCACAACGGCAGCAAACAATCAGATCTGGCTGCGGGGCGGTGTTCTGACTGTGGATTCCTATCTGCGTGCAACGGAAGCGACCATTGATATTCACGATGTGGAGATCTCCATTGATGCGACGATCACCAACAAACGCATTTATATCGGCGGCGGTCTGATCTATACAGGTGCGGCGAATTCCTATATCACGGACAGCACTGTGACCATAACCAACAACCTGATCAGTACCGTGACGAACAATGCGGAAACGATCATTTACGGTGCGGGTATTGTGACACGGAACGGTTACAGTGAATTCCATGTGAGCGGCGGCAAATTCACTTACTGGGACAACACTGTTTCCGCCGTTTCCTCCGGTTCGGCAGCGGTATATGGCGGTTTCTACGGAAAAATCGAAGGCAATCAGACCAGTTTCAAACTGGATGCTTCGGAATACAATCCGTACACCATCGGCAATACACATATCACAGCAAAAACGATCAACGGCAGTGATATCTATTTTGCCGACTCCAATCTCAATACGGTCTATATCCGCAATGTGAATTTCACTCCGGCAGAAGGTACGACGGCGACCAACGGCGGTGCCATCTACGCAACAAATCTCAAGACCATGGAATTGAACAATGTCACCTTCAACGGTTACAATGTCACCTCCAACGGCGGAGCCATCTATGCGGGCGGCAGCGGAGAAATCATTGTGACGGGCGAAGGCGTGAAGATCACCAATTCCGGCAGTACGAATGGAAGCGGCGGCGGTATTTACACCAGCGGCAAACTCACGGTGGATGCCGGAGCGACGCTGGTGCTGACCAATATCCACAACGGATACAGCGGCGGAGCCATTTTCACCAATGGTACGTTGACAGTGGACGGTTCGCTTCTGATCTCTCATGTAAAAACGGAAAACACATTCACCAATAACTCCACCCATGGCGGCGGAGCCATCCGCTCCGGAGCTTTGATCTTGAGCAGCACGGGCTTGATCGATATTTCCAATATCACCGTGGATGCGAAAGTCAGCGCGGTAAATATGGATGTTATGTATCAGGGTGCGGCGATTTATGCAGGCGATGCGGCAACACTGGAAGGAACATTGAATATCCGCGATATCCGTGCGACACTGACCGATATCACGAACTCCAGCGGTTATGCGATCAAGGTCATCGGCGGCACGATCTATTTCTACCGTAATGTCACAGCCACCAATGCCACGATCAATGTGACCGGCGGCAGATTTACGGTGGATAACACCAATGCGGTGAAACGCAGAGCCGACTTCCTGGGACATTTTGCGTTCAACGGCAGCACCAATGTATTTACGGACTGCAATATTTCCATTACGGACAACACGGTAACGCTGAAAGGCGGAGCCGGCGGAGCGGAATCGCAGGCGCATATCTTCTTCCACTTCTACGGCTCGAACAAAGTGGAAACCTTCAGCGGCGGTTCTCTGTTGATCCGGAACAACCACATGACCATGGATACGGTCGGAGTCAACAACAGCTTCGGGAACATCGTGGGCGGATATGCCGATGTGGTGAATTTCAAACTGACGATGCAGGGAGAGATCAATGAAGACGGAACCTACTCCTATGTCATTGAAAACAACTCCATCCGCGGAAAGAGTGCCAACAATTCGGAAATTTATTTCTACAACAACTCCTCCACAGCACAGGCTTATCTGGAAAACATCACCTTTGTGGGCGGCGGCAGCACCACGGCACAGGGCGGTGTGGTCCACTCCAGCGGCTTCAGTGTGCTTTCCATGAAGAACCTGAACATTTCCAATTACAGTGTGTCGGGTCTCGGCGGTGTGGTTTCCGCTCCGTCTGTGGGAACGCTGATCGTGAGTAATGTGAATATTTCCGATGTTTACGCCGGCAGTCACGGCGGTGCCTTCTATGTGAAGGGAACCAACATCACCATGGAAGATATTACCGTTGTGAATGCCACCTCCAAAGGCAGCGGCGGTGCCATCTGTATTGACGGAAACAACGGCACGGTGACAATGAACAATATCACCGTGGATAATGCCCATGCGTCTGTCAGTGCGGGTGCGATCTGGATCGCCGGAACGACTACGGCGTATGTGAGCAATATCACATTGACCAATTCCTCCTGCGGCGACAGCGGCTTCGGGACTGCCTTCTATTTCAGCTCCGCCAATGGCAGAAGACTGGATCTGATCAACGCCACCATCGTGGGTGCGAGCGGCTCCACCGGCGCGATCTATATCAACAACAACGACGGTGAAGTTTATATCATCAATACCACCGTTGTGGCAGACGGCAGCAGATACGGAATCCAGGCAAGCGGCTCTGCGGCAGTAACGATCCTGAATACCGTTGTGACCGGCGGGGCGGAAAAAGATATTCAGGTCGGCAGTCTCAAGATGTTCCATTCGGTGTACCGGACGATCAATGCGGAACCGTCTATCGGCGCAGGAAATACAGTCTTCAGCGGAACCTCCTTTGATATCTTCGGCACCAATATGGTGACATTTGACAGTGACAACACGCCCGGTTCCGGCACCATTGCGGCAGTTCAGGATTCTGTTGCCGCGTCCAACGGTGCGCGGATCGGCAAATCCGGTTCCACCTGGTATTATCACAACGGCACGAACTGGATCAGTGCGGCGGACGGCACCACGGCGATCGCTTCTGTGGAAAGCGAACTCACCCTTGACCAGCAGGGAGTGACCCGTTCCACTGCGGCAGGCGCGATCTCTGTGGGGGCATCTGCGGTATCGAAAGTTCCGGAAAAACTGAATCTGGATATCGTCATTGACAAATTGAATACGGTTTACGGCTCCTACATGGAAGGAGATGTACTGGAACAGGTCTATACCATGGGTCTGTTCACAGTCACGCTCACCATCAATGTTGATTGGGGCACGGGCAACGTGAGCGGCGCGGGCGCCTACAAAGCGGGCAGCTACGCCATCACAGGTGTGGAACTCAAATCCATCACAAAGAGCGGAGTGGAACTCGGAGAAGACGATTCCATCGAAAATTATTTCGATACTTTCCAGTTCAAAACGACCGGTTCTGCGGCTCTCAATGTGGCAAAACTGAATATCACCGTCAGCCCCAACGATCTGTATTCCATCCCGGGTATCGCACACAAATATTCCTACACGCTGAATGACGGAACCATTCTGAATGGTGACAATATCCAGCTCACTTACACGGCGGTGGATGCGGATGGCAATATCGTGCGCACCTTCGATGACAGCACGGTTGGTAATGTTTACACCATCCATACTTCTGTGGAAGATTTCAATGCGCTGGACAACGAAAACTACGACATTGCATTCCTGACGGAAGAAGTTCTGGTGGAAACGGAAGATGAAAACGGCAATATCACCGTTTCTGCGGAAAAAGTCCAGAAGACAGCAAATCTGTATGTGGAACAGGCGGAATATCATCTGGTGGTGGAAACCAATGTGAATGATGCCAACGACGGGATCTACAGCTTGAACGAAGCATTGGCATTCTCAAAGGACAGCCTGAACAGAGAACAGACGGTCTATATCACCTTTGCAGACAGCATGAACGGAAAATATGTTGTCACAAGCACGCTCACGATTGAACAGACGCAGTGCAATGTGATCGTGGACGGCGGCGATGGCCGTGACTTTGTCATCAGCACCTCCAATGCGATCTCCATGATCAACAACAAGGCGACCGGAAATATTATTTTCCGGGATATGACGTTCAATCTGAACAATTCGGCAAACTCCCGTGTGATCAGCAATTCCGGCAATATCACTTTCGATAATGTAACGGTGCTGAACACCAATACCATTTCCGGCACGCAGGGAGCCATCGCCAACAATACCGGATCTCTCAAGTTCAACAATGCGGAATTCAGCTCCTTCTCCGGAACTGCGGCATCGTCACAGGGCTTGATTTACAGTACCGGAGATACGGCAAAGATCCATCTCCACGATACCAAAGTGCTGGGATCCATGAGCGGATATGCCGATTTGTATGTCTTCGGCGGGGATGTGTATCTTACCGGCGACACCGTGTTTGAAAACTCCTACCGCAGCGTGCTGCGCGTGAATAACAACGGCAACAACGGTCAGATCATTTACATCGACGGTACAGATACGGAACAGGAAGACGGCTACGGCGTCCGGATCACCGGAAGCCAGACGGAAGGCGTGCTGTATCTGGAAGATATCGCCAACAACAGTGAAGTGACGATCAAAGGTCTGTATGTGGCAGGCAATACCAGCAGTGCCGATCTGTACACGCTGTATCAGAAGAGTGCGACCAGCAACACCAACTTCACCATCACGGATTCCTACTTCACCGGAAACTCCGGCAATAACGCCGATATCCAGCTGAACTCTGTCACCGGCAACATCACCATTGACAATGTGATCGTGGAAAACAGCAACGGCGGGCTTTATCTCAACGAGACCGTGAGCAATGTTTTCATCTCCGATTCCGTGTTCAGCAACACGAAGAGATACGGTATCCACATTGTCAATACCGGCGATGTTACGATCGAAAATGTGGAATCCTGCAATAACGGCAGCTACGGGTTCTATGGAGAACTCAAAGGCACAGACAGCGATCTGACCGTGAATGGCATGAAGATCAATGACAACAGTTCGTATGGCTCCAGCCTCAAGGTCACCGGAAAAGTTCTGCTTGACGGTGTTTCCGTTTCCGGTCACAACATCAACGGCAGCAATACCACTGCCGGTCTGACGATCGGCACTTCCAGCGATATCACGATCCGGGATTCCGTGATCAGCGACAACCATGTGACCTGTGTCAATCATGGTGGCGGTGCGCTCCGGGTCAGCAACAGCAATGCGGAAGTCAGGATCATCAACACATTGTTTGAAAACAACTCCATGAACGGCAGCACAAACGGCTTCGGCGGCACGATCTACACCTACGTGAAATCGCTTTCCATTGTTGATTCCAAATTCATCGGCAATACGGTATCGGGCGGCAACTCCCGCGGTGCGGCACTTTACCACGAACGCGGCGATCTTTATATTGAAGGATCCTATTTCTACGGAAATACCGCTGTCAACAATTTTGCAGGCGCGATCTATGTCCGTGAATATGGGAATGCGGCTTCACCGGTCAGCACGGCAGTCATCAAAAACAGTCATTTTGAAGCAAACTCCGCAAATGAAGGCGGTGCCATTGCTTTTGAAACGAACGGCTGGAGTGAAGACTGCAATAAATATGATGTCACCATCGACGGCTGCTCTTTCATCTATAACACAGCACAGAATGGGACCGGCGGAGCCATTACCTTCGGCAGCAGCAACCGTCCGAGTACGGCAAGAAATGTGTTGATCAGCAACAGCACCTTCAGCAACAACACCACATCCAGCGGTCAGGCGGGCGGTGCGATCTATGTGAGAGCCAATGTTAATGAATTCACCCTTCTCAACTCCACTGTGGTGAACAATGGCGGTACTGCGGCAATCACCTGTGTGAATACGGTTCCGATGACTGTGATCAACTCTGTCATCGCCTGGAACACCACATCCGACATCTCCGGCGGATCAGATACCAATCTTTATTACAATGTGATCGGGAAAGTAAATTCGGCTCTTGTCCCGAACGATACCAACACCATTATCGATCCCGCAACGGTTGCCATGAACGATGTTCTCTACAACATGGTGCAGGATCCGGTCTATGGCACATTTGCCTTCCCCGTGATCAAAGATTCGGTGGTGGATGGTAAAGGTACGCTTACCGGATTCATCCGGGCGGAAGACGGCTCCTTCAAGACATATTACCTTGCCGACGGCAACTGGATCAATGCGGCAGACAGCACGAATACATTTGCATACAATGGCACGGCAGCAGACTACGGTCTGACCGGCGGAACGGTCTTCACAAAAGGTCAGTCCGGCGAAAGCCGTCTGTTGAACGCCAATGGTTATATCGTGGGTGCAGACTCCAGAACGATCACGGAAATGAGCGTTACGCTGAACAGTCAGACCGGCGGTCAGTACGGTGAATACGATGCGGGAAGCGAATTTGTGGCATCGCAGGAAATCGAACTGCAAGACGGTAATGCGGTGATCAAACTGAACGCGCAGTTCACTTATACGCTCACTACCGACGCAGAAAAAGATTATTCGGCTGCCGGTTACCTCAAGGCAGGACAATATCTGATCGACACACTCAAATTCTCCGGTGCGACCACCGCAGTGGAAACGCAGGAGATCTCCTACTCCGCCGGTGAAAACGGTCTGCTCACGATCCGTGATTCCGCAACGGGAGCGGTGTATTACATTTCCCTTTCCGCCGGAAAAGCGGAAGGCGCGACCTTCAGCGTGGAAAAACGGGAACTTTCCGCAAACAGTGTCACCATCGCAGAAAAAGTCTATGACGGCACCACCTCTGCCACAGTGACAGGTGCGACACTTTCCGGAATTCTGGAAGGTGATACCGTGACCTATGCAGATATCACCGACAGCATCTCTGCGGAATTTGCCGACAAACATGCAGGTACGGATAAACTGGTGTTTGTGACCATTGCCGGGTCTGTGGCTCTTTCCGGCGCAGATGCAGCAAACTATACCGTCGGAAGCAATCTGACAACTACCGGCAACATCTCTGTACGGAAGATTACCATCTCCGCCAACAACGCGGGCAATGTGATCTACGGTTCCCGCGGAACATCCAACAACAATACGCTGGGGTACTCCGTAACGGAAAGCAGTCTGGCGAAAGGTGACAGTTTCACGGGCAGTCTTGATGTGGACAACGGCAACACGGCAAGCCTTTCCTCCGCACAGAAATATATCGTGGGTGAACATGTTGTCACTATGGGTGATCTGGCGATCAACGACGGCAACGGCGGAAATAACTACGAAATCGAATTTGTGGAAGGTTCCTTCACCGTCACACCGAAATCCATCACTGCGAACGGGATCACCGCCGCAGACAAGATCTATGACGGAACCACCTCCGCCACGCTGGACGGCTCAAATGCGACCTTCAGCGGTGCAATGGCTGGCGACAATCTCAATATCTATTCCGTCACCGGGGAATTTTCCGGCAAGAACGCGGCGGACAATGTGGAAGTCACCAACATTTACGCACAGATCGCCGGTCTGGATTCCGGAAACTATATCCTCGCGGGAACCAATAAAGTCACCGCAGACATTACGGCAAAAACAGTTACGGCGACCGTTCAGGCGCAGGATGCCCGTGAAGACGGCAACAACACCCGTTACTCCGGCGAAGATCAGAGTGCGGATATCGCCCTCGCGGTCAAGGTCAGCGGTCTTGCCACCGGTGATGTGACTGCAAACTGGGTAATGAAATATCTGGATGCAAACGGCAAGGAAACGGAATTTGTCAATGCCGGAAATTACACGGTTGTGATCGAATCTGCGGACAGCAATTATGTGTTCGGCGAAGTGACCTACTATTATACCGGCGAAGTTCAGACCGGCGTGGATGAATACGGCGATCCCATCATGGGCGAAGGAACTGTTTCCTCCGTCACAGGCGCGGAATTCAGTATTCAGAAAGCACAGATCAGCGTCAAACCCGCCACTACAAGCGGCACGATCTACGGCGATACAGTCATGATCCACGAAGAAGATCTTGCGACCATGATCGTTTCAGCAAATATCAGCGGGGACAATCCTTCCGACCGCGACACGCTGAAATTCGATCTGGTGGACAGCGAAGGAAATCCGGTGGATCTTGCATCCCTCTCTGGTGATACCGTGATCCGGTGGCAGCCTGCCGCTGATTACAGTGTGAACTATGAAATCACATCTCTGCCGATGACGGTGTCCGTGATGAGCATGACTGAATTGGATCACACCATCACATCTGTTACAGAACACCTGGTCTATGGTGATGTCACGCGCAGCAGCAGTTTCTCCCAGACGGTAACGCACCGCGAATCGGATCTCGGCTTCTCCTTTACGGTCAATTATGTTTTGGCTCTGGATGCAAATGCCAACGATCTCAGCGCGGGCGGATACTACAACGCAGGCGTTTATGATGTCACCGGCGTTTCCTCCATCACCGCAAAACTTTCCGATACCGCATTGCAGGACGGGTTCAGCATGTCTGTAAACAATACAGCAAATACGCTCACGGTTTACAAAAACGGTATGGAAGTTGCCCGTTATCATTTGAATCCGGAAATTGCGGATGATGCAAATCTGACCATCTATCAGAAGGAACTCACCGATATTGAACTCACCTGGAATGATAACCGCGATGTGAAATATTACAACGGAGCATCCCATGGTGATGGGATCAATGCGACCATCACATCTGCCGGATTGCTGACAGGTGATACCCTCGGCGGTTCCGTTTCCTTTGTGGATGCCGAAGGTAAAGCAATCGCCTCCCCTGTCAATGCAGGAAACTACAAGGCAGTCTATAATATGCTTGCCAATGGAAACTATATCATCTCCAATGATCTGGCGGACTACGATTTCAATATCGCGCAGGCGGAATTGATCGTGAAAGACATTTCCCTCGGCAACTGGGAATATGACGGAACCACCGGATTCACTGAAATGGATCTGACATTCAACTCCACGAACTGCACCATCAGCGGACTGGTGGCAGGTGACAGAGTCCAGGTCACTGTGACCGATGCCGAATGGGGGTCCGGACTCACTGCGGATGTGGGCGAAAAAACCATCAATTTCTCCTCCCTCAGCGTTACGCCCATCGGTGAAAATGCCGGAAACAATTACATTGTCAATCTGGCAGACAGTCAGAAATCCGCCTCCCTCACAGTCATCCCCCGGGAAATCACGATCACTCCGGATCAGTTGGACGATGTTTCCTACGGTTCGGTCGTGGATCCCGGAAAGATCTCTTATTCCGTCACCGCCGGCGAACTGGTCGCCGGTCAGGAACTGGTTGGCGAAGTGGGGATCAGCGGGGATATCTTTGCAGGCAAACCGGGTCTGGGTGTCCATGAAATCACCGCAGGAACGATCACGGTACAGGATGCCGATGGAAATGATGTGGGCGGCAACTATAACATCATCTTCAATGCCACCTCATTCAGTGTGGTGTTCGATGGCGAACAGCCGGAGATCACCGTGGATTCCATGGTGGATGATGGCAACGGAATGACCTTCCGCAAAGCTCTGGAAACTGCAGTACAGTTCGGCGGCGCGACAATCACCTTCGGCGAAGGGATCGATACCATTACCCTGGATGCGGCACTGGGTGATCTGGAATTGAATGGCATATACACCATCAACGGAGGAAACGGTGTCACCTTTGATATGAATGGTGCGACATTCCTTTCCACAGATATGGCAAACATTGAATTCAGCAATATCACATTCGTGGATAATGATACGGATGATGACAACGGGGTCATGGAATTCAATGGTGCGTCCCTGTCGCTGACCAATGTTACAGTCAGCGGTTTTGAAGGGATCGCATTCCAGATGATGAGCGGCAATGTTTCCACAGAAAATGTTGTATTTGAAGACAATACCGGAGTATTCCTGTTCAATACCTACGGAACATCCTCCATCAATTCTGCGGTCTTCTCCGGAAACACCACCGCCATCACCGCGTCTGCGGGAACGGTGACGGTGCAGAACTCCTCCTTCTCCGGCAACGGCAGTGCCTTTGCTTTGAGCGGGACGGCGGCTCTGGATGTGATCAATACCACCATCGCGCAGTCCGGCAACAATGCCATTACCGCAGCGGATGGCAGCACGGTGCGCCTGATCAATGTCACCATGGCGGAAAACACAGGCAACGCCGTGGCACTTTCCGGCAGCGCGACACCCAATGCGTACAACTCGATCATCTTCGGCGAAACCGATATGACCGGCGCGGCATACAGCATCTTCAGCAGCAATATCACTCTTTCCGGCACCGATGAGAACAACATCCGCAGCGCAACTGCGGTGCAGACCTTCGGTCAGGAACTGAACTTCACCAACGGTCAGTACGCCATCAGAAATGCCGACGGCGCGATCTATGCGATCCAGAACGGTATCCTCACCGGACTGGATGCCAACGGCAATGTGGTCGTTTCCGCCAACGGTACCGACTGGACCACGGTTGACGGAAATTCCGCCACGGTGAAGACAGCCTTCACCACCGATCAGCAGGGCGCGGCACGCGGCACGATCACTGCCGCCGGTGCAGTGGATGGCGGCATCAATCAGGGTATCTTCGGCGATATGAACTACAAGACCACCGAAGGAACTCACGATGCCTGGACGCGGGATGCCTTCCTCATCTCCACCAACGGCACGAACTGGAATCAGGCTGTGGGCTGGCGGATCGGCGCACCGGATGCGGAAAACTCCAAATCCATTGAAATCGTGGCGAATTCTTCCATCACCATCGGCAGCAGTATGACGCTGGATCAGCTGGTGAACAATGGCTCGCTCACCATTGCAAGTCGGAGGCCAAGCGGTCTTAGGAAGACAACTCTAGGTTGCAACTCCTTGGCTCACAGAACGACATGGCTACGATCCGACTTGGAAAACTCCAAATCCATTGAAATCGTGGCGAATTCTTCCATCACCATCGGCAGCAGTATGACGCTGGATCAGCTGGTGAACAATGGCTCGCTCACCATTGC
>JAZNXT010000068.1:0-39762 GCA_045594005.1 Victivallales bacterium | reverse complement strand
AGGAGCGCGGGAACCGTTAGACAATTACAACGCCTCCCGCACGCCTACAGCGTGCATGTGGTGTAATATGCCTTTGAACCTATGGGCAAGCCCATAGGCTATAATCCTGCACGCCTTCAGCGTGCTTATCTCCCCATGCCGGGAATAGAGCATTTTCAAAAAGTTTTCCCCGACAACAAAAACACTCGTTTTCTCATTCCTGCAACGCATGGAGAATGGCGGCAAGTTGCTGTTCCGGCGCGGAGGCACCGGAAGCGACACCGATCGTTCCGGCATTGGCGGTCATTTCTTCTGTCAGGTCGTGCGGGGAGGAAACGAGATATGCCCGTTCCGTGATTGTTCCGGCGATCTCCAGCAGACGCAATGTATTGGAACTTTCTGCGGAACCGACGATCAGTACCACATCGCATTTTTCTGCGAGGCGGCGCACTGCATCCTGTCGTTCGCTTGTGGCATTGCAGACGGAATCGGCGATCCGCAATGCCGGGATCTTACGCTGAAGGAGCTGTATCATCACGCGGACAGTTTCCTGATTCCAGGTCGTCTGTGAAAGGCACGCATATTTTTCCGCAGGATCCGGGATAAAATTTTCTGCTTCTGCAACATTTTCCAGCACCGTGACCCTGTCGGGTGCGCCGCATTGCCCGAGGATCCCGATCACTTCGTGATGCTGACGGTGTCCGAACAACAGCACGCGGTATCCTTCTGTCACAAAATCACGCGTCATATCCTGCACTTTCCGTACCAGCGGACAGGTGGCATCGATGACGGCAAGACCGGCGGCTGCGGCATCGTCAAAGACTTTTTTTGCTGCACCGTGGGCACTGATCAGGAGATGACCGCCCGGTGGAATATCATTTACAGAATGGACGGTTTTTCCGCCCCGTTTTTTCAAATCATCGCTGACCATGCTGTTATGAACGAGATCGTGCAGCAGATACAAGATTTCTCCGGGATGATCCGTCAATTCTTTTTCCGCGATCCGCAACGCCCGTTCCACGCCGCCACAGAAACCGCAGGGGTCTGCAAAAATGATCTGTGCCATATCACACCTCTCTGCAAAAGTGTTTCAGGAATGTGCGGTGCAATGTTTTATCCTCATAAGGATCGGCGGCATCCGGCAGAAGATCTGCGTCATTGTAGTTGGATTCCACATTTTCCACGGTGATCTTCCGCGCGGCTTCATCGGCGGAAAACACGATTTTCCAGGTGCGGCAGCCCACGGTATAGGTATTTCCGGAACGGTGCTGAAGGCGTTTCCGCGTCCGGTCAAGCGGATTGATGGAAAGCTGAATATTGCAGAATGCCGCCATATCCGGTGCGCCGTTTTCTTTGAGAAAATCCATTTTTTCCAACGCATCCGGCAAAAATTCCAGCGTCCATTGTTCTGTTTTCAAACGATCCCGCCATCCGGCAGCCGCTTGCGGGAACGCATCGACTTCGGGGATATAAGGTTTGATATCCAGTACGGGAGTTCCATCCAGCAGATCGCAGGCGCGGAGATGAATGATCCCTTTTGCGGCATCGATCTTTTCCACTTCCACACAGGAAAGAGCGATGGGATTCGGACGGTGCGGCGACCGTGTGGAAAAGACACCGTATTTTTTATCATCGGGCGTGACCGGCGGCCGGACTTTCGGGTTCCAGTTTGCGGTACGGTCCGGGTTCACATTCAAATGAAAAACAGCCACGACCCACAACCGGTCGAATCCATCCAGATCGGCAAGAGCATCCCGGAACCGGGGATCTGCTGTAAATTCCAGTTGTGCCGGAGTCGGAGAAAAGACCGATTGCCGCGGCTCTTCATAGCGGTACCGTGCGGCAGTCCGGACAAAAGCGATGGGTTGAAAAGAATAAGAATCGTAATGAATTTTTGCCATTTTTCAGAAAATCTACAATATTTTTTGCGATCAGATACCAATAAAATATACATCATAACCATAAAAAAATCAAATCCTGCTCTTGAAAATCACAGAGACAGATGTTATGATAAGAAAAAACATTCACACACTCTTATGGAAGGAGCATCTGAAAATGAAAAAACTCACCACGATCCTCGCTTCGATGGCAGCACTTTTCTGCGCTGCGGCACTCACAGGAAGTGATCTCAAGATCAAAAACGGCGAATCTCTGGCTTTTCTCGGGGATTCCATCACCCAGCAGGGATGGACCAATCCATACGGCTATCTGCATCTGGTGGGGACGGCTCTGAAATCCAAAGGAGTGGAGATCAAAATCATTCCCGCCGGGATCAGCGGTCATAAATCCACCAATATGAACGCCCGCATGGAACGGGATGTGGTGAAAAAGAATCCCGTCTGGATGACTCTCAGCTGCGGCGTGAACGACGTCTGGCACGGTGCGCACGGTGTTTCGCTGGACCGGTACAAAAAAGAGATCACTTCCATTCTCGACAAAGCGGATAAAGCGGGGATCAAAGTGATCGTTCTCACCGCCACCATGATCAAAGAAGATGCACAAAACGACCTCAATAAAAAATTGATCCCCTACAATGAATTTCTCCGTCAGACCGCCAGAGAGCGCAAGTATCTGCTGGCAGATCTGAATGCGGACATGCAAAAAATCGTGGCGGAAAGCAAGGCGAAAAATCCCAAATACAGAGGTAATTTTCTTACCAGTGACGGCGTCCACATGGCAGGCGCGGGCAATGAAATGATGGCACGGGGGATCCTGAAACAGTTCGGCATGACCGATGCAGAACTTGACAAAGTGAAAGAGGAAGTCTGGAAAAAGATCCCCACCCGGCAGCTGCCGCGCGTGTATCTCACGAAAGAGGAAGAAGCTGCACTTTACCAGAAAGCCAAAGCCGCCGGACTCTCTCCGGAACAGTATATCCGTACAAAAATTCTGCAGGACTGACAGGAAAAACATTGATAAAATCTGCGCATTGAACTTGAAAAAACGGGAGATATGCGCTATCTTCCTTCCGTGGGAACAACAATAAAACTACGGAAGGATTTTTTATGCCGGCAAAGAAAAAATTGCATTTTGCAGGGATCGGCGGGATCGGCATGAGTGCCCTGGCTCAAATGAGTGCATCGCTCGGTTTCGCAACAAGCGGCAGCGACCGCGCGGCAGCATCACCGGAAAACGCACGGATCTTCAATGCCCTGAAAGCACAGGGGATCACCATTCATCCGCAGGACGGCAGTGTTTACAACAGCGGCACGCCGGATATTCTGGTATATTCCACTGCGGTGGAAAGTGATAATCCGGATATTGCCATGGCTCCCGGCACAGTGGAACATATACACCGGTCGGCGGCGTTGAAATTTCTCATTGAAGCGTGCAATGCGGAAAATATGATCGCTGTCACTGGAACCAGCGGAAAAACAAGCGTGACCGCACAAATGGCGGAAGCTCTCTATCATCTGGGTATGGATCCGGGTGTCCTCTGCGGCGGTCTGGTCAATGAATTCATCACAGACGATCTCGCGGGGAATTACCGCCCCATGGGAGAAAACGGTTATTTTGTGGTGGAGGCGGATGAAAGCGATAAAAGTCTGCTGAACTATACGGCAGATACGGCACTGGTGCTGAATATCGGAACGGATCATTATTCCAAAGAGGAACTTTCCGAAGTCTTCCGGAAATTCATCGTCAATACCCGGAAATATGTGGTTCTTTCCGATGATGTGCTGGCGGCAGTGGGTGTCGGTGCCTGCAACGGCAAACAGGTCATGGTCTTTTCCGCGAAAAATGATGCACCCGATACCATTTGCGGATTTCCCGTGGTGAAACTGGATTCCTACCGTGCGGGGACAGATGGTGCGTTCTGCGCCTTCGACGGAACGGATGAGATCCCGTTGCGCGCACCCGGATTCCACAATGCCCTGAACGCCCTTGCGGTGTACGGGACACTGCGTCTTCTCGGATTTGAGAAAGCGGATTCCCGCAATGCGGTCTGTGCCTTTTCCGGAGTCTGGCGGCGATTCGATTATGCGGGCAGAATATCCTGTGGTGCAGCCGTTTATGATGATTATGCCCACAATGTGGAAAAGATCCTTTCCTGTTACGGAGCGGCGAAAAGCATTGCCGCGGGGAAAGTGTGTCTGATCTTCCAGCCCCACGGGTTCAAACCCTTCGGCTTTATGCGGGAGGCATTGTTTGAAGCATTGGAAAAAAATCTTGCGCCGGAAGATATTTTTGCGCTGCTGCCGGTGTACTATGCGGGAGGGACCTCCAGTTTCACGCCGTCATCTGCCGAAGTGGCGGCAGATTACCGGACGCGTTCGGGGAACGCATACCGTTATCCGGATTTTCCGGATCGCGAAACAGCTGAAAAATATTTGGATGACACATTACAAAATGGTGATATTGCCGTTGTAATGGGAGCCAGAGATAATTCTTTGGCAATCTGGGCGAAAAAAATTACAAAAAAAACTTGACAACTGTAAGATTTGCGACTATACTTATGTAAAGTGCGATTTTTTATGTTTTCTGACGGGATATCATTGCAGCACGGCTTTGTGCAGATACCGGAAACAATATCCCGATGGATGAAGAATAAGAAAATTTGAAGATAAATATGAACGCAAGGAGAAGAAGATGTTGAAATTCAAACATTTCTCTGTAAAAACGGCAGCAGTGCTGTCGCTGGGTTTGTGCTGTACCGCATTACCGGCACAGGATGCCAATGTGGAAGTTTCCCGCTCCATTGAACTGGCACAGATCCTGAACGACGGGCAGTTCCGTCTTCCCGAATACGCAGATCTGCTGATCAAAGAAATGATGGAAAAATATCCCGGAGATATTCATCTGCAGGGTCAGCGTATTTACAACTTGCTGGCACAGCAGAAAGATGCGGAAGCATTGAAAGAAGCGGAAGCACTGAAGGGCAGAGAAGATGCCTACATGGCGGCATTGAGTTCCATCGGTACATTCTATGTCCAGTACAGCAAGTTCGATAAAGGGATCCCCCTGCTGGAACAGGTGGTGGACTATGCGTTCAAGACGGGTAAGGTGAAAGAATATCAGATGCAGATGGGGTGGCTGCTCACCGCTTACGAAAACGATCACAAGGCGGATAAAGCCACCGAACTGAAAGCAAAGATCCAGAATGCTCTTATGGATGATGATGCCTCCAAGCGCGACCGGCTTCTTTCCTCCGGTCTGCTGGCAATGAGTTCCATTAATTCTCTCCGCGACGGTCTGACCGGCGGTTTGGAGGAAATTGAGTCCCTTCTCGCGGCAAAACGCCGGGAAGCTGCATCCGAACCTGCGAAAAAAGCAGCATTTGAAAAATTGCTTGCCGATATCAAAAAAGCAGATGATGCGTTCTATGCGTCTCTCCGGAAAGGTGAAAACCGCACTGCAAAAAATCAGGCGCGTTTGAAACTTTATAATCTGCTGGGGAAATCTTATCTCGGACTGGATGAAAATGATTCTGTCCGTTTTGCCAATTTCCGTGAAGCAAGCGATCGCGGCTTGCGCGCGCTGAAATCCTCCATTCTCCTCAAACCGGAAGAAGGCTGGAACAAAACAGAACACGCGATCATGGCTCCAAGTCAGAGCAATCCGGTTGACTGGATGGATCAGATCGGTGCCGCGATGAAAAATCTGGATCAGGTCCTCTGGGGCGGTACCGACATCCGTACAGCTATTGCTGTGGGACAGCTCATTCGCGCGTATTACTACATTGGAGAAAATGACATCAAGACCATGGAAAAAGGTCTGACTCTGTTCCGCAAATACAGGGATCTCTATGATCAGTGCGATGAAGCCTATGATGAACTGAATAAAAAGAACAAAAAAGACGGTCTGCCGCCGCAGGTGACACCCACTGCAACGGCAAGAATGTGGGAAGGCTATATCTGCAAGCGGATCGCCGAGATCTATGAAAAACAGAACCGGAAAGCCGATGCACTCAAAATGTATAAACGCGCATTTGTGGCTTTCGGAACTCCTTTGAGAAAATATTGGAGCAACGACGCTCCGGATGCAGTCAACACCTATCCGCTTTTCCGCGGCGTGAAAGATAAAATCATCGAACTGGATCCCAAAAACGAAAAGTTTATCGCCAGCCTCAACAAACAGTTTGCCCGCGTGGTGCCGCCGGTGGCGAAAAAGACGGATTCCTACGATGAACTGGTGGATCCCGTTGCAGCAAAACTTTTCAAGGAAGGCAACAGGCTCCTTTCCGAAATCAAACAGAAACTCAAATCCAATCAGGCGGTCACCGAAAAAGATTGGAAAGAAGCAGGTGTCATATTTGATCAGGCAGAAAATGAAATGCTCAAGAAAATGGAAGGCAAATATCTTTCCAACGGGCTGCCGAAACTGCTGAATCACCTGATGATCTGCTATGCAAACGGCGCACAGGCGCAGCTCTTTGATTCCTCTGTAAGCATGGACAAAGATTTCATGCTGGAAACGCTGGCGGAGATCTCCTCCTGGATGTATGCAAGCGACGAATTCGTTGCAAACGGACTGGTGGTCAGTGCCAATACCTATTGGGATGAAGCCGCACGGATCCTGGGACCGGTCGCCAAAAAAGAAGTGGCAAAACTGACTCCGGAAGATCTGGCTGTGATCGCCAAGGCGGATCCGCTCAAAGACAAAGCCATCAATCTGTATGATGTGTTCCTGAAAATGACAAGCGGGAATCACAAAAACGCACCGGTGGTCAGCGTCCGCATCGCCCGTGAGGAATTCATCCGTGCCGACCGTATGGCATTCACGATCAATGCGGAAAAAGATCCTGCCAAACGCAAAGCGTTGGAAGATGCCCGTATTGCCGGATTCGACCGTTCGATCGACCGCTACAAGATCATTATCAACAACTACAACAATATGGATAACTTCATTTATGAAGCATACGGCACCACTGCGGACGCGTATATCATGACCAAGCGTTTCCAGCCTGCCGTGGATGCACTGAAAGCTCTTTGCGAACGCAGCAAAGAAAAAGATCCCATCCGTATGTTGAACGCCACTATGGAGATCGCATCCCATCTTTACAGCATTGCGGTCGATCTGGATAAGAAAGCCTATGAAACCGGCACCAAGATGGATCAGATCGTTCCCATTGAACCACTTCCGGTGGAAGAACGGCTCAAGAAGGCAAAAGAAAATGCCGCTGCCAATGCAAAAGCTGATGCAAAGACTGATACCAAAACAGCTGCTCCCGCCGCTGCCGCTCCCGCTGCAGCAGGGAAAGAACCGGTAAAAGTTGCTGATGCAAAAGCCGATGCGGAAAAGTTGAAGAAGGAAGCCGAAGAAAAAGCGGCTGCGGAAAAAGCATTGCGCGAACAGTTTGAAAAAGAATTTGCGGAGGAAAAAGAAAAATTCCTTTTTGCCACACAGCAGAAGGAAGCACTCGGCGCGGAAGCAAAAGCACTTCATACCCAAGCTGTTGCAAAATACAATGAATCCATTGAAAACGTCAACAGATTCCTGACGATGACGGATAAGAAAAATATCGATCAACCCGTCGATCCGCAGAAGGGGATCTACTCCGCATTGCGGAAGGTGCCGAAATACAATACACAGATCACAGCCAACGAAAAACGCGCGGCGGCAGTTCTGCCGTGGCTCCACGATGGTGCGGGCAACCGTGCAGAGGCGGTGAAATATTTTGAAGCATATATCGCTCAAAACATCAATGCCGATGAAGCGGAAGCGAAGAAACTTCAGATCCCCGCCTGTATGCTGCGTCTGGCGGAACTCTATGCAGAGATCGGCAGCACGGAAACGGATGCCGCAAAAGTCAATGCTGCCAACGAAAATGTCAGCAAGACGATCAGTGCCATGAAAGCGAAGTTCCCGGAAAGCCCCGAAGTGGAAAAGAGCAAATTCCTGCTGGTCAATACATTCTTCAAACTGGAAAAATACAACGAATGTCTTGATGAATTGCAGAAATTACAGAGCAGCAATCAGCTTTCTCTCCAGCAGAATGAATGGATCGTGCAGAATATGACGAATCTGCCGGCAGCCTGCAAAGATCCGGCGGTTCGTGAAAGAGCGGCGAACTTTGCTTACAGCACCAGCAAAAAATTGCTGGACGATTGCAAAGCGATCTTCAAAGACTGGGATAAACTGCTGAAGAATCCCACTGAATTCAAGAAACTGGTGGAACCGTGGGTCGGCAGCCGTCACGCCATTGAATTTTCTCAAAAACCGGAAACGGGATTGGATTATTTCAACTATCAGCAGGAATCGCTGATGCTCAAACTGGCGGAAACTGCCAATATCCTGAACAAACCCAAAGATGCAGTTGCATACTTCAACGAACTGGAAAAGAACTATCCGAAAACCGGATTCCGTTTCAGATTGTCCTTCGGTCGCGCGGCTGCCAATTTCAAATTGAACGAATTGAAAGCGGTCAGACAGGATCTGATCAGCGTTTCCAATACTGCGATCGGACTTCAGGCAGCCGCCATGCGGGACAATGCCGCGCTCAAGGCGGAACGGGAAGAAGCCATGAAGAAGGATCCCGCCGGAAACTTCCCGAAACTGATCCTGAAAAACGAGGATGAATATATCCCCCACTATTACAAAGCGGAATCTCTGCTTGCGGAAACCTGGGAAAAAGACGGCAAGAAACAGATCGCGCTCAACCGCTATAAAATGCTGTTGGGACAGCATAAAAAGATCGATACGGTCGTAAAGACCCAGACTCCGAATACGCCGGAACCGGATGGCAGAGGTTACAAATATCTGGAAGATTACCTGGAAGAAGCGCACTATCAGGGTGCCAGACTTGCCAAAGAGCTGGATGATGAAGAAACATTCTCCGAATTCTACAAACGGTATCTGCTTCTTTATCCGGAAGGCCGCTACAAGAATCAGCTCAAAAATCTCTGATCCGTTCATTGAAGAAACAGGAAAAATAAAAATAATATAACACAAGAGGTGACTCATGAAAAAATTTCTTATGATCCTGGCGGCAGCCGCGTTCTGCGCACTCCCGGCAGCAGTTCAAGCACAGAAAGGTATCGTTTACCGGAATGACGGCAAAACGGTGGAATTTGATTCCATTCAGGAACTTTCTCCGGAGCGTTATGGCTGCAAAGTCGGCAGAAACACTCTGCCTATCGCAAAAAAAGATGTGCAGCGTATTCTGGTGGAAAAGCCGCAGGTGATCGCCGATGCGGATAAACTGCTTGCCGACGGCAAATTTGCAGAAGCGGCAGAAAAATATGCAGCTGCACTGGAAGCGAAAAACAATGTTGAAAAAGGCGCGATCGCGTTCAAGGATCTTGGATGGAACATCTACTGTCTCTACAAACGCGCAGAATCTCTGCAGAAAGCAGAAAAACTGGATGAAGCTCTGAAACTCTTTACAGAACTCAGCGGTATGAAAGACAGCATCCTCAATCCGGATGACGGCAAATTTGTTTTCTCCTCCCAGCTTGAAATCGGGGAAACATTCCTTGCGAAAAAAGATTATGTCAATACGGAAAAAATCGCAAAAGAACTTGCCCGGAACCCGGATCCCAAAGCCGGATTCTGCGGCTATCTGCTCCGCGGCAAAAATCTGAAAGCCCAGGCTGCGGAAAAGAGCGGAGTGGAACAGGAAACGCTCATCAAAAAAGCGGCACTTTCCTTCTTCGGAGCCTCTCTTCTCTTTGAAAAAGATGAACAGCGTCCGGAAGCATTGTATCTGGCATGGGAAATGCTCACTGCGCTCAAAGACGTGCGTGCAGAAGCCTTTGCCAAGATCCTGAAGGAAAAATATCCGGATAATACTTACACAAAAAAGTTGAAATAATATTTTTGTGTGCTACATTAGGAAGATGGAAACAGAAGAATAACAGAAAAATAACAAAATAAAGGAAACAAAAAATGAAACTTGTTAAGAAACTCTCCATGTATCTTGTGGCAGCAGCGGCATTTGCCCCCTTCACCATTTTCGCGCAGGAAGATGCAGCTGGTGCGCCCGCCGGCTTCTTTGAAATCGTCACCGGCGGTAACGCGATGGACAAAACGGTCTGGATCATGATCGGTCTGACCTCTCTTGCCACTGTGGCACTGATCATCGACTCTTTCCTTTCCATCCGCAGTTCCAAGATCATGCCGGCGACGCTGGTGGATGCGGTGAAAGGCGCGCTTGCCGAAGGCGATCTGGGTGCAGCGATCGAAGCATGCGAACAGACTCCCGGTCCGCTCTCCAACATCCTCATGGCAGGGTTCAACAACATTTCTGAAGGTTACGACGTGATCCTGGATGCGGTTTCCTCCGCCGCCAGCATTGAATCTGAAAAACTCATGCAGCGCGTCAACTACCTCAACCTTTGCGGTCAGCTCGCTCCGATGTTCGGTCTGATGGGTACGGTGACCGGTATGGTGGCTGCATTCGCAGGTTTGGCAACGGCATCCGGCGCGAACAAAGCGACTGCGCTGGCGAACTCCATTTCCGGTGCGCTTTACACCACCGCCGTCGGTCTGTTCATCGCAGTTCCTGCGATCCTCGGTTATACCTTTGTGAAAAACATTGCCTCCAAGATCATTCTGACCATGGAAGCTCTGACTTACGACCTCATCAAGATTTTGAGAGGTGCGGAAGTGGATTCTTCTGAAGGCGCGGAAGAATACGCGGAAGAAGGCGAATACGCTGAAGAAGCAGAATAAGCTGTTGCAACAGCAGAGATAACAAGTCCGGATTTTTCTGCCGGACTGATTCACGAACTGTAAAAAATTCAGGAGATGAAACATGGCTAAAGGCTCAAAAAAGCCACAGATGGACGATAATGCAGAAGTGCCTATTTCGTCCATGATCGACGTCGTCTTCCTGCTTATCATTTTCTTCGTTGTCACTGCTGCCGTTGATAAAGAGGTGGAAGACGAAAAAGTTCTTCTGGCGGATGCACCTCATGGTATTCCCCAGAAAGAAAAATTGAAAAACACCGTTATTATCAACGTTCACCGTGACGGCGTGATCACAATGGGTATGGAAGAATTTGCATATATCAATCCTGCTACGGGTCAGCCGGATCCGGCGGGTCAGATGGAAAAAGTCCGTTCCCGTCTGGTGGGATTGATCAATGCTGAAGAAGCTGCGGGACGCAATCCCGAGCTGCTCAATGTCATTATCCGCGGTGACTTTCAGGCACAGCATGGTTATATCAAACAGGCAATGGACGCAGTGGTGGGAACGAAGGTTCTTTACAAAGTCCGCCTCAATGGTATGATTCAGGAATAACGGGAGGCTGATAATGGCAAGAAAGAAAAAAATCAAACTGGAAAATACCGTTTCCGCATCTGTACCGCTGTCATCCATGATCGACGTGGTCTTCCTTCTGCTGATCTACTTTATCATGACGCAGAAGAAAGTGGTGGAAGACGTTTATTTGCAGGCAGACCTGCCCGCTCCCAATATGCAGAGCAGCAGCAGTCAGAATGTGGAAAAAAGCATTATCGAAGTCAACTGGGGTGATGCGGAAGAACAGAATGGTCAGGTTGTTGACGCGCTCGGTCGTGACAACGACTGGTACTGGGACAAGAAGATCCAGGCTGCAAAAACGCAGGCTGAAGTGGATAACTATGAAAAACAGAAAGTTGTCTATTACGGACTCCGCACCGGTCCTGACTACCGCGATTTGACGCGTCCGCAGCTGGTCAAATGGCTGACGCAGCTGAAGGCAACGAATCCGGATGCGCTGGTCATTATCAAATGCGATATGAACGCGCGTCACAAAAAATTGATCGAAGTGCTTGATATCTGTTCGGAAGTGCAGCTGACCAATATCAGTTTGCTCCATTCCAACGATACGCCGTTTGTCCCCATGGCAAAGAAAGCATTGCAGGACAAATACGGAAAACGGGCTGACGAATGATGTTATCCGTCTGCCGTTGACTGAAAAAAGTCTTACCGGGATCGTTTTCAATGAGAACGATCCCGTTTTTTTATCGGTTGACGGTTGTCAGTTGGCTTCGCCGCGACAGATGGGAGGATGAGGCGTAATCAGAAGGCTTTTTTATCCGCCGAATTGGAGCGGAACATCACTTTGAAGGATTGGAAATGGACCGCAGAAGTCTGCTGCAATCGTAGATCTCCGAAAGGATCTGCATTTTTTCAGGATCATCGTCCCGGAGAGCCGCAGCTTCTGCCGCCAGTTCCTCCATGCGGAAACGGCATTGCAGCAGTTTGATCTGCCGCACACAATCGTGATAGACCTGCTGATGATGTGTCAACGCGGTACGCTGCTGTTCTTTATTGCTGCCAGCCATAAAATCCCGGCACCAGTCGGCAGGCAGGATACAATCCGGACGCCGCGGATGCGGCAGATTTTCTGACGCAGAATGCTGTCCGGCATCTTCATTTTCCTCTCCGGCATCTTCGCTGTTCAGGATCCCGGCGAGTTCACCGATATCGGTTCCGGCTTGTGCCAATTCCATCATGATCTTTCCGGCGGCATTCTGCCAATCGCCGTCAAGGGTATATTGGATGGCACGGTCGAGCGCGATCCCCACGGGAGATTCATCGCAAAGCCCTTCATCGATATCGTGAGCGGCTTCCTGTGCCAGCGATTCATCGGTCAGGACAAGCTGAAGGAGTTTCAGGTAATTTTCTTTCAGAATGGGATAGCGGTCCGAAAACAACCGTCTTTCCTGTCCGGCTGCGGGAACAGGATTTTCCGTTTCTTTTTCCGCGGCGAGATTTTCCCGTTCCGCGTCCCGGCGTTCCCGGTATTGATCCCGGCGTTTGGCATCGTTCAATTTTTTTGTAAAATCCATCCGGAGCGATTCCACAGCCAGAGAAAGTTTTCCCGCCAGCCATTGCAAATATGCCTCCTGCATGGCGGAACTTTCCAGCAGCAGAATCTTTTCCAGCATGAAAGCGGCGATCTGTGCCTTGCCCGCAGGAGATGAGGCATCCTGCTGCTGCATGATCTCCTGCAACGCAAAATCGAAGAAATCGCAGGAGGAATCCACGGCAGATGTGATCCCCGCCGCCCCCTGCCCTTTCAGGACTTCGTCCGCATCTTTGGCATTCTGCCAGGTGACGACCCGGAGATTGAACCCCAGCGGCAACAGGATCTCCGCATCGGCAAAAACAGCTTTTCTTCCGGCTTTGTCATTATCCAGCGCAAGGCGGATCTCTCCGGTATAACGCTTCAGGATCCGGGCGTGATCGATCCCGAATGCCGTTCCCTGTGCGGCAACTGCATTGGTACAGCCTGCCCGGTGCAATGCGATCACATCCAGCTGCCCTTCACAGAGGATGGCAAATTTCCGGTCGGCAATGGTATTGCGGGCAAAATGCAGTGCATAAAGAGTCTTGCTTTTTTTGAATACAGGGGATTCCGGACTGTTCACATATTTCCAGCCCTGTGGATCTTTTTCAATGGATCTGGCACTGAACGCCACGATCCTGCCCTGTTCGTTCCAAATGGGAAACATCAACCGGTTCCGGAACCGGTCGTAAATATGATCGGAATTTTCCTCTTTGGTGGAAACGATACCGGAAAGACGCAATTCTTCGTCGGTAAAACCCAACCGGTGCGCAAAATTCACAGCAGAATCCCAGGTATCAGGAGAAGCCCCGATCATAAACTGACGGGTGAATTCCGGAGCGATCCCCCGGGTGGCAAAATAATCCGCCACCGCCGGAACAGCGCGTTTTTCCAGATTTTCCGCATACCAGGCTGCCAGTTTTTCGTGAAGGGTATAGAGTCTTTCCCGCACATTATAATCGGCTTCCGGCGCAGAGGCGGAGGAAGTTCCGTCACTTTTATTTTTGAAGGCATAGCCGCGTCTTGCATTGCGGTTCCCCGCATCCTGTTCCGGGATCACCACACCGTATTTCCGGGCGAGAAACTCTGCGGCATTGGGGAAATCCAGTTTCTCCATTTCCATGACAAATGTAAAAACATTGCCGCCCTTTCCGCAACCGAAACATTTATAAGACTGGCGGGTGGGATTGACCGAAAAAGAAGGTGTTTTTTCCTGATGGAAGGGACAACACGCCTTCCATGCCGTTCCCGCACGGCGGAGGGTCGGCACATAACTCTGAACGATCTCCACGATATCTGCGCGGAGCCGTATCTGTTCCAAAACGTCATCAGGAATAAAACGGGGCATAGATCACAGTTCCCGATTGAAAGCGGATCAATGAATACTGCTCAAACGGCTTTGTGCGTGATTGCGTTCACTTTCCCATCCCTGCGTCCCTTCGGTCAACTGCAGATAACGGGAATAATAACGCTTCGCCTGCTGACGCGCCTGACGCTGCGTCATGCCGCCGATCTTTCCGGACGGTGCGGTATTTTCGTGAACATAATCCAGATAGACCGCCATGTTCCACTGGACTTCCGGAGAATTGGGAGCCTGCCGCGCGATCCAGTTGAAATACGGATACGCATCCTTCCCCAGCAGCGCGTAATTGATGAGCGCGACATCGTTGTAAAGGAATACGCTTTTTGCATATTTTTTCCGGAATGTATTTTGAAGCTGCTGACAAAGACGCATAGCTTCTTTGCCGTATCCGGCGGAAATATACGCCTGCTCCAGCATCAGCATGGCATCTCCGTCTGCCGGATCCAATGCGTGAGCTTTTTCCAGCGGCGGCACCGCCTTTGCATAATCGCCGTTGAGATAATACATCCGCCCCAATGTGTATTGAGCGATAAAACTTTTCAGATCGGCTGGATTTTCTTTTTCCATGACCGCAATGGCTTCATCCGTTCTGCCGTTCCGCTCCAATGCCAATGCGTACATGATCCGGATCGCGGTATCGCTGCTGTTCTGTTTGTACGCCCGTTCAGAGAGAGCAAGAGCCTGGATCCAATCGGATTTTTTGTCGTCGGAAGCCACTGCATAGGCTTCATCCAGCAATTCCTGTGCAGTTTTGTTTTCTTCTTTTTCGCGGCACGCGGAAAACAGCACAGACGCGCAGACAAGCATACACGCCAGCACGATTCCCGTACAACGGTCTTTTTTGAAATGATCTTTCATTTTTCCCCTTATTCTTCTTTTTTCTGTTCTCTGGCAACTGCTTTTGCCGCCAGCTCCACGATCTCCAGCAATTTCTGATTTTTCACATCGGCAGGCAATGCGGAAAATGCATCCACCAGGATCTTCTGATCCGCATCCAACTCATAGCCGTGTCCGCCGCCGCCACCGCTTTTGTGAGGCAGATAATTGCGGATCAGCGGATAGATCTTTTCCCAGGTCTCCTTGTGGATCTTTGCCTGCTCTTTACGCAAATATTTTGAGATGGTATTCGCACTCACATTGGTAAAACGCGCAAAATCTTCCACGGAATCAAAACAATCGTTGATGCAGCCATGAAGCGCACGCACAATATCATCGGTCAGTTTCATTTTTGTTTCCCCCTGTCGGTTGTGATCGTTCTTTTCTATACCGGTAAATTAACAGTTTTTATCCGAATTGCAAATCATTCACACTTTTTTTTTACAAAATATCTCCCGCGGATGTGAAACGGGGATGTTCCCCGCGGATCGCCAGCGTCGTCCGCACCACCGCAAAACCTTCCGCGTTCTTCACGGGAAATTCCTTCCCTTCCCGGAGAGCTGCATAAAGATACCCGTAAATATCGTTCATATCGAATCCGTTGGCGGGAGCCACCGCGATCTCCTCCCGGATCCATACCGGATCGGGAGCAATGGAATATATCCCTTCCCCATAGATCGGCGGTGCTTCCAGACGGGCGGCGTGCTGCGGCAGAACATAATCTTCCGGCAGATAGCACAACTGGAGCGTCCGTTCATCCGTGCTGACCAGCGATCCGCGCGTCCCGTACACCGTGGCGACAGGTTCGGTCTGCGGCACGGCATCGGAGATCTCCACATCCACGATCATGCCGTTTTTTCCGCGGAACACCAGTTTGATGTGATCTTCAGCATCCCCCAGCGCGGCACGCTGTTTCAGATCGCTCCACACTGATTCCAGCTGATAATCCAGAAATTGCAATGCCTGATCGATCAGGTGGGGTCCCCAGTTGTTCAACTGACCGCCGCCCTGATCCAGTCGGGTCTGCCAGTCGTCCCGGAATCTGTGACGCACCCGGCGGAGTTTGATCTCAAAAATTTCTCCCAGGATCCCGGATGCGATCACATCTTTGATATGGTTGAAACAGGCTTCAAAACGGCGGTTGTGACGCAGATAAAGTTTGCCCGGATAGTTTTTATCCAGCTCCTCCAATTCGTCCAATCCCGCCTGTGACAACGCAAAAGGTTTTTCCAGGAACACGGTCTTTCCCGCCGCCAGTGCCATACGCGCCATCTGCACATGCAGTCGGGACGGAGCCGCAATGGAAACCAGTTCCACCGCCGGATCACCGATCAATTCTTCCGCACGGCAATATGCTTTTGCTCCGGGATACCGCGCAACAAAATCCGCCGCGCGTTCCGGCAGGACATCACAGCCTGCTGCGATGGTAAACTGTTTGGAAAAACGATCCAGTTCCGACAGGTGCATCTGCACACCGGCTCTGCCGAGTCCGATCAGACCGACTGCAATGGGGGTGTTATTCATATATCAGGATTCCTTTGTGTTTGTTTGTTGTGATATATCTTCCTGCGTTTCCGCCGCAAGTTCCGCCGCAACCGGTGTTGCGGAAGTACAGCCGCGGCAGGCAAGCAGTTTTTCAAACTCTTCAAACTGTTCGCGGGTCCCGATCAATGCCAGAAGATCACCGGCATGAAGCACATGATCCGGACCGGGATTGGTGATGATGGCTTTCCCATGATGCAGCACACCCACCACAGATACACCCGTTCTGCTGCGGATCTGCGACGCGGCAATGGTCTTTTCCGCCACCGGTGAATCTTCCTGCAGCTTGACCCAATTCAGCGTCAGCAGACCGGTAAAACGCCGGAGATTCCGCATCATCGCTTCATCGCGGGCATCTTCCCGCACGGGCTTGTAATGTTCATGGTGGACCGAATCCACATAATTCTGAATCTCCAATGCCGATACCTGAAGACGCAGCAATGCGTGGCGCGTCATTTCCAGCACAGCCTCAAATTTCGGCTGGATAATATCAAATACGCCACATTCAAACAGCAGTTCCAATTCGTCCTGCGAATCCGCACAGGTGATCACCGGCAGATCCGGATACATCTTTTTCGCACGGCTCACCACATCGTGATTTGCAGAAAAAACCGGTGCCGCCGCCAGAAGCATTTTCGCACGGGAAAGACCCGCTGTTTCCAGAATCACTTCCTGCGCCGGTTCCCCGAAAATACAATACAATTCCTCTTTCACCGCCGCGTAATACGCACGGTAGGAGGGTTCGATCAGCAGACAGGGTATCCCCAGCCGCTTGAACAGCACTGCCACCGATCTGCCGATCTGTTCCCCCCCTGCAATCACCACATGGTCTTTCAGATCCGGAACAGGCATCGTGATCGTATTCAGAGTACCGTTTTTCCAGATGGTCCGGCGCAGAAACGCATACACACCGGAAGTCAATCCGTCCACAAACGGACCCACGATCATGGAGCAGACCACCGCGCAGAGGATCAGAGAATGGACACCTTCCGAAATAAGTTTTTCCGATGATGCCAGCTGGATCAGCACAAACGCGATCTCCGATGTGGCAAACATCCCGAAAAACATCGCCACCGGGATCACATTGCGGTATCCGCTGAACCAGGTGACCACCGCAAGAAACACCGTCCTTGAAAGACTGGTCGCCAGCATGACCAGCAGCACCACCGGAAAATACCGGATCAGAAATTCGCAATCCAGCATCATTCCGATGGATACGAAAAAGATCATGGCAAAAAGATCACGCACCGGCATCATATCGCCGATGACTTTTTTCCCGAAGGCTGAATCGGAAAGCGCGATCCCTGCAAGAAACGCACCGAAGGAAAAGGATAGCTGCATGGCATCCGCCAATATCCCCGCAAGAAGCGCACAACTGATCGCCGCCAGCAGGAAAAGTTCCTTCACATTCCGCGCAGAGACAAATTTCAGGAATCCGGGCATGTAACGCGCACCCACTGTCATGATCAACACCATGAACAAGCCGCCGTACAACAGCGGTTTCACGGTTTCAAACCATGCGGAACCGCCATCCGGAGAAACGCTCCCCAGTTTACTGATAAGCAGAAAAAGCGGGATCACCGTCAGATCCTGCACAATGGACATCCCGATCATCACTTTGCTGGAAAGAGTGTTCATCTGACCGCGTGCCGTCAACGTTTTCAAAACCACCGCAGTGGATGTGGAAACGAATGCCGCACCGAAGATCATCATGGAAGGCCAGCCGTCAAATAATCCCGGCTTATAACGGTTCAGACACCATGCGATCCCCGTACTTGCCACAAGCGTAAACGCCACTTGGGAAAATGTCCCCCACACCGCCACATTCCGGATGGGAATGATATCTTTTTTCTCAAATTCCAATCCCATGGAAAAAAGCAGCAGAGCCACACCGATATTGGCAAGGGAATCCAGTGCCACCGTCGCCGCCGCACCGAACCCGGCTTTGAACGCGATACCCACGAACACACCGGCAAGGATGTATCCCAGCAGAAGCGGCTGTTTCAAGCGTTTTGCCAGCAATCCGCCGAAGGTCCCCGTGATCATGATCACGACCAGCGCAAAAATCAGGATCTCCATTTCGGACTGGGTGTTCAGCCACATCTGAAACGAACCGTAAAGTTGTTCCAACAAATTCATGATTTCCACTCTCTCCAGTGTCAGCCTTTATTTTTTCTCCTGCTCCGGAAGCAGAAAAAGCCCGATCCCATTAGACAACGGCGCGGCACCTTCGTGATCAAATTTTCGGTTCCCGGAAGGATAATTGACCACCTCCGGAGCATTTTTATCTCCGTTGCGAACCACCAGTGTGGTCCAGTTGTCACTGCTCAAACTCATCACATCCTTCGCACCGAGCAGGAGCAGGAACTTTGTCACATCGGAAAAACCGACACCCGGTGCAACTTTCGGCTCGTGATACCCATCCACCGCCAGAAAATAAACCATACGGTTATGACGGTCCACACCCACCGCAGAATACGGCGCACTTCCTCCGGTGGAATGACTGAAAATACTGCTGCCGTTTTCCGCCAGACGGTGACCCTGGATCACATTTTCAAAATTTTTCAGCGTTTTTTCCGTAAACGGCACGATTTCCGGCAGATCATTTCCATTGGCGACCAGCGCACAGGCGGCGGAGGATGCACCATTGATGACCCTGCCATCGGCTTTCAGCGTAAATTGCGGCTGATTCCCTTTCCGGGGATCGAAATAACAGCCGTTGATCGCCGCCAGCAGATCCGCGGAACGCGCACCGGCAAGTTCCGGCAGTTTTACAGCGGCATTGTCTTTCTGCGCCATCACTTTCAGCGATACGCGATATTCCGTTTTGTCCCAATCCGCATGTATCAGATGCATGGAAACGGGCTTGCCCAATCCTTCAAAATCATCGAAATGCCAATAGTAATAAGTCACGCCCGGTGCGATTTCACGCACAAAATGGCTGCGACATTGCATTTTTTTCCATTCAGCGGGGAAAAACGCGGGATAGTCCGGTGCTGTTGAAAAAAGACTGCACGCCGAAATCCAAAGCGTCATACAGGGGATCGCGCATAAAGCAAAAAATCGTTTCAGTTTCATATTCTGCCGCTCCATATATTTTTTTCCTGTGAGTTTCCTGAAAATATACTCCCCCTACGCGTATTTTACAAGATAGAAAAAAACTTTTTTCCCGTTTTATCGCTGAAGGGTGCGAAGCACCCGACTCTTGGGCGGGGGTGCAAAGCACCCGTTTCCCGGGCGGCTCTCGCTAACGCGTGCCGCCTGCGTATTGGCTTTAAGCGAGCAACGCGAAGCTGAAAAGCCCGATCCAGAAAAGGCGGCTCAGTTTCGCTGCGCTCACTTGCCGCCTAACGGCAAACTCACGGGCTGGGACATTCAGACGGTGCCGCAGGCGCATTTCTGGGACTTATAGGACTTATGAGACTTATAGGACAAAGGTTGATCGAATGGCAAACTTTATTTAAAATTGTCTTTTGTGGTGCGGCTCCCGTCCTTCGATTCAACGGATGAAAAAAATCCTTCTGATTACGCTTCATCCGCGTCCCACAAGTCCCAGATGTCCCCAATGTCCCATCTGTCCTCACCAAACCGAAACACCCCCTCTGCCGCTCATCCGCCTTGCCCGTGGCTCTGCCGACTGAAGACTGCCGACTGAAGACTGAAGACTTTTTCCCCGTTCACTTCTGACCGTAATACGCGTTTTTACCGTGTTTGCGTTCGTAATGTTTCCGGATCAATTCTGCGGGCAGACGATCGGTATCCTGCCGGATCATCCGGGTGATCGCCGCCATTTTGCAGAGTTCTTCCAGCACCCGGGCATTGTAAACGGCTTTTTCGCCATCTTTTCCCCAGGTGAAAGGTCCGTGTCCTGCTACAAGAACCATCGGGATCTCATCGGGATCCAGATGCCGTTCATTGAAATGCCGGACGATCTGAAGACCGGTGGCTGTTTCGTAATCGCCCCGGATCTGTTCTTCAGAAAGAAAGGCGGTGCAGGGAATGTCCGCCGCCAGATGATCGGCATGGGTCGTCCCGTAGATCGTGACATCTGTTCCGGTCTGCGCCCATGCTGTCGCCCACGTGGAATGGGTATGCACCACGCTCCCGATATCCGGAAACGCACGGTAGAGTTCCAGATGGGTGTTGGTGTCGCTGGAAGGATTCAGCGCGCCTTCCACTTTTCTGCCTGTTTCCAGCGAGACCACTGCGATTTTGTCCGGTGTCAGGCTGCTGTATTCCACACCGGAAGGTTTGATGGCGAATACGCCGAGTTCCCGGTCAACAATACTCACATTTCCGAAAGTGTAAAGGACCAGTCCCAGTTCCGGCAGTTTCAGATTTTCTTCGCAACAGATTTTTTTGAGCGCGCTGTACATTTTTTCAATTCCTTGATTTTTCAGGATCTTTTTTTAATTCGGTAATATAGGCGCAAAGGCAGAATTTTTCAAGAAAAGCAGCAGAAAAAAAACAGAGCAGTTTGCAAATCGGAATATTGATGATATACTGAATACTGCATATCTCTGATGACAGTTCAAAGAAAGAAACGAATATAAACGGATCATTTCCGGAAAGGCGGTATATTGAAATGACGATGCGCGTATTTTATCTGACTGATTTTTTGAAAGATGATATTGAATCCGCATTCCGCGAATGTTTTGCGGCAGCACAAAAAGCCGGAACTCCGGTAAAAATCGTGATTGCACCCGGGGAATATACTTTTGCGCCGCAAACGCCGATCGGACTTTTTTCTGGTTTGACCGTTGAAGCGGAAGGCGCAAGATTCATCTGGCAGCAGCATTGGACCGGTCCTGTTCACCGCATTATGTTCTATGGGGAAAATATTTGCAATTTTACCTGGGATGGCGGCAGATTTGAAGGATATGTGTATGATGTGCCGCCTGCCGTTTCCACATGGGCCCCCGAGTGTTGCGCCCGTTGTATCGTCATTGAAACTACGCCCGGAGGAAAAACAGAAAATCTGAGTTTCCGGAATATTGAAGGCGAAAATTGTTCCGGCAGTGTCGTTTCCGTGTATGGAGCCATGTGGCATCCGGAAAAAACAAGAGCGCGTAATATCGAGGTGTGTTCCTGCCGGTTCAAACGATGCGGAAAATTTATGTGGGACTATGGATACCTGTGGGAAAAACTGGTCTTTGCCGATCTTTTTACTCCGGAGGAAGTCGCTCTCGGTGAACGGTATGCCGCGCCGGAACACCGGTCGGGAGAGGTGCGATTTTATGGCGATCACATCTGCGTGGAAAAAATGCCTCCGTTCAAAAAAGAGGAACGCCATCCCTTTGATACCATTGCTTTTTACGGAGAAAATCTGCCGCCGGAGATCCGGCGCGGGAAATGCTATTTCATCCTTGATATGGAAGATGGAAAAATCACATTTTCCGACATCCCCGGAGGAGAACCGGTCAGGACATCTGCGGCACTGCATGGCGGGATGTATCTTTTCCGCAATCTTTTCAGCGTGTTTCATTGGGGATATGCTCCGGCAAATCAGGGACCGGGCAAGGGGAGTCTGGATCTCTCCTGCTGCAGCAATATCAAGGTTTGTGACTGCGAATTGGGTGCAAACGGGGATGCCATGCACATTCATACCGCGTCGGATGTCGTCTTCTGCCGGAATGTGATCAGCAGTGCCAGAATGGGAGCATTTTTTCTGGCATTTGATTGTGATCATGCGGAGATTTATGACAATACTGTTTACGGAACAAACGGCTCCCGGGTGCTGACCGTGGAACGCGGCTGCCGTCATGTGAATATTCACCACAATGTATTTACCGGAGGCGGCAGAGGCTGCTGGATCAATCAGAGCGATGATGTCACTATCTCGGATAATGTCTTCCGGAACAATGTTCAGAAAGGGATCCCGCAGGCGGGTATCGGCCGCCGTTCCCCCTTCAGCGGAGCCTTTGAGCAATATCCGGAAATTTATTTTGCCAATGCCGGGCAAAGTTACAGCAATATCATCATGCGTCGGAATCTGATCGAATCCACTCCGGGCAATACTCAACCGGCTGTTCTCTTTGAGAAAAACGGTACCGGGATCATTTTTGAAGACAATATTTTGCAGGGGACTTCGCGCGATGTTGCCATCGAAGGCAATGCAGAGGTGCAATGCCGGAACAATGAAGGAGTCGGCGGATATAACAAACAGTCCATCGTTGAACCGCTTTGAGTTGCAGCTTTTCTGAAATGCCATTTTGCCGAAAATAATATTTTTACGTGTCTGTGAAAAGTAAAGATTATCACAGAAACGCGAAGAAAAAAGTACAAAAAAAGTTGCAGAAAAGACTTGACTTTTTATGACAAAGTGTTACATTTATGCAACGGGGAATTTACAGAGGTACAAATTGGTTATCAGGAGGTAGAAATTGCAAACATCAAAAACTCCATTGGAAGTCGCAGCGGCGATTTTGACCAAACGCGCGCAGACTCGTGCTGAGTTGCGTCGTAAATTATTGAAACGCGAAGAATTTACGGTAGAAAACGTGGAAGAGGCTCTTGCCAAACTGGAGGAGATGGGCTTCCTTTCCGATCGCAGATATACGGAAGACTTTGTCCGGATCATGCGGGAACGCAGTTATGGTGACCGCAGGATCATGGAAAAATTGTTGTTCAAAGGCGTGGATAAGGAGCTTGTGGAGGAGATCCTGCATGCCGATGTGGGCAACCGGGATCCTTTTGATGATGCCATGGCTCTGTTGGAGCGGCGGGCGCGGAAACTGGATCGGGTGGATGATCCGCAGAAACGGAACCAGCGGATCCTGTGTATGCTTGCAGGGCGCGGCTTCTCTCCGGAAATCGCATACCGCGCAATAAAGGCTTGGGCACAACGTCCTAAAAATGAAGAAGATTGAGAAATATTTTTTTCTCCTTTCCGCCTTTTTTACGGTGCTTCTGGCGGCATGCGGAGAAGACCCGGAAGACCGTATTCCGAATCATGTTGTAATGAGTGTCGGTTTTCAGATCAACACCCTTGATCCGGCACTCGCAGCAGATTCACCCACATTATCCGTCTGTTCTGCTTTTTATGATACGCTGATCCAATACCGCTACAATACGGAAGATCAGTCAATTCTGGAAGGTGCAATGTTGGCAAAACTTCCTGAATTGCAGCAGGATGGGAAAACATATCTGTGTACTTTGAGAGAGGATCTGCTCTTTCAGGAGTCACCGGCATTTTCCGATCGTGCAGCACGGCGCGTCACCAGCGATGATGTGATTTTTTCTCTGAAACGCCTTGCCGATGCCCGGCTTCATTCTCCCGGATATGATATCGTGCGTGACCTGATTGCCGGGATCGATGATTTTTATGAGCGGACGAAATCAGCGGCGAAAGATGATTTTTCGGTATATGATACTGAAATCGATGGACTTCGGCGAATTGATGATACGCGCTTCCTGATTGTTTGTAAAGAAAAAAATCCCCGCGCCCTTTATCTCCTTGCCATGCCGAATTGTGCCATCGTATCCCGTCGCGCCGTAGAATATTACGGGAATGATGAATTTGGCAGAAATCCCTGCGGATCAGGTCCTTACAGGATGATCAAGTGGAAACGGGATCATTCGGTCGTGATGGAACGCTATGAAGATTACCGGTTGGAATATCTGCCGGATGCCGATGATCCTGCGGAGCGGTCGGAACGGTTGCCGCTGGCGGACCGTATCACCTGCTATCTTGTCCGGCAGGGCGTGTCTTCCTGGTTGATGTTCCTTCAGGGAAAACTGGATCTCTTTGTGCTTGATAATGAACAGTTTCAAGCGTTGGTGGATGATGATTTGGAATTGGCGGAACCGTTGCAGGAACGGCAGATCCGCCTGCTTCGCGCGCCGTTGATGGAGACCAATTATATCGGATTCAATTTCAATGATCCCGTGTTGGGGAATAATGCTGCGTTGCGCATGGCGATCTCACTGGCGTTTGATAAAGAGCTGCGCGTACTGCAATCCGGCGGCCGTTTCACTGCGGCATTCGGACCGGTCCCGCCGGGTATGCCGGGGAACCTGAAAACAGAAGAAGGATTGCAGAAAAATATTGAAATGGCAAAAAAAATGATGACAGAAGCCGGGTATCCCGGTGGGATCGATCCGGCGACCGGAAAACCGCTTGTGCTGACTTTTGATCAGCCCGGTACCGATACCCTTTATCAGCAGAATGCGGAGATGTTTCAGAACGATATGAAGAAAATCGGGATCGAGGTGCGGACCATGCTGAACACCCGTCCGCGTTTTCAGGAAAAATTGAAATCCGGCGATATTCAGCTGTTCCGCTACTCCTGGGTGGGCGATTACCCGGATGCGGAAAACTTCCTGAAACTTTTTTATTCCCGGAATGCGGGCGGGAGCAACCGGGTGTGTTACAATGACCCTGTGTACGATCAAATGTACGAGGAAGTGGCTCTGATGCCGGATTCTCCTGCGCGGTCGGCAAAATATGAAGCCATGGCGCGTTATCTGCTGAAGCGTGCGCCGTGGATTTTTGAAACGCACACCATGGCGTTTGTGGTGACTCATTCCTGGTTGAAAAATTACCGGATCCATAATTTTACATTCAACCGCTGGAAATATCTTTCTGCGCCCTCCCGGGAACGGGTGGAGATGCGGAAAAAGTTCAAGCCGTTGAAAATGTCTGAACTGCACTAACCATAAAGGAACTGAACATGATTTTGTATTTGCAGGCGTTGATCCAGGGGATCGTGGAGGGGTTGACTGAATTTCTGCCGGTGAGCAGCACGGGACACATGATCCTGGTGGATGAATTTCTGAAGATGGAACAGCCTTTTGCCACCATGTTTGAGATCGTGATCCAACTTGGAGCGATCCTTTCCGTGGTGGTGTATTTCCGGAAAAAAATCTTCGCCGGTCTGTTCCGGTTTGATTTTTCCGCACCCGCGTGGCAGCTCTGGTTCAAGGTCCTGACCGCTGTACTTCCGGCATTGCTGCTGGGGGGACTTTTCGGCAGCATGATCCAGAAAGTATTGTTCAATCCTGTGGTGGTGGCGGTGATGCTGGTCCTCGGGGGGATCGCATTGCTGATCGTGGATCATCCCCGGGTGACCGGAGATGATTCGGCAAAGATCGGTGATGTCGGGCAACTTTCTTATAAACAGGCGTTGGGGATCGGTGCAGTGCAGTGTCTTGCCATGATTCCCGGGACATCCCGCAGTGCGGCAACGATCATCGGAGGGATGTGTTTCGGCTGTTCCCGTGCGCTGGCGGCGGAATTTTCCTTTTTTCTTGCGGTTCCCACCATGGTGGCGGCATCGGCATACAGTCTGCTGAAGAATGGTTCTGCGGTGAGCGGCAGTCAATGGGTCGCGCTTCTGATCGGTTTTGTCACGGCATTTTTTGTGGCATGGGGCGTGATCGCATTTTTTATGGAGTTCATCAAAAAACACGATTTCAAAGTCTTTGCTTACTATCGTATCCTGCTGGGGATCGCAGTTTTGGCATTTTTTCTTCTGAAAGATTGATTTTTTACTGGAAAGATCGGAAAAACGGATTATCTTAACAGAAGCAGGTCAGGAGCTGCAGAAATATGGATAATACAAAATTTTTAAAAACGAACGAAGCCGCCGCTTATTTGGGGGTCTCCCGGTCCAGTTTGACCAACTGGATCCGGCAGGGACAACTCAAGGGCGGTGTCACCCCCGGCGGACACTACCGTTTTACTTTGGAGGAACTGGACGATTTTGCCAGAAAACGCGGATTGGCTCCCGCGTCAGCCGTCCGGGAAACCGTGCGGATCCTGATCGTGGATGACGATGAAGCGTTCCGTGAATTTGTTACCGATGCCCTTTCCGTTTTTACCGGTTACGAGATCCGGGAGGCTGCCGACGGCATGAAAGGTGCGCTCCTCATCGGGTCGTGGCAGCCGGATCTGATCGTGCTGGATGTGCGGATGCCGAATATGGACGGACGGGAACTGCTTTCTCTGATCCGTGAAAATCCGGATACTGCCGATTCCTGCGTGATGATCGCCAGTGCCCATCTGTCCCCGGAATTGACTGCGGAACTGGAAACACTGCATCCGGAAATGATTTTGGAAAAACCCCTTCATCTGGCAAAACTGGTCGCTTCCGTTCAGAAACTGCTGGATCTGCAGTTGGCATAAAAGGAACGGATGCAGGATGAAACTGACTTCCGATACCAAGACACTCCGGCTGTTATTTCTGATCCTTTACTGTTTCCTGATTTTGATTTTCTGCAGCTGGACTGCGTATCAGGCATGGCAGCATTACCGGAACGGACGGGATGAATATTCCCGAACGGCGCAGAAACTGGATCGGGTCCGTGCCTGCGGCGTATCTTTCAACCGGATCCGTGCGCTGGCGGCGGAAACTCTCTTGACGGAAGATGACCGTGCGCGTCTGGAGATCCTGCACGAGATCGTCTGGCGGGCAGGGGAATATCTCCGGCAGGTGGAAGATCTGGAAAAAGATCCGCAGCAGAATATTTTGTTTACAGCGGCACAGCATTTGAAATGGATCGCACAATCTTCTCCGGTTGACCGCGTTGCACTTCAGAATGTTGTTGAAGAAAATTTGAGGGCGTACGATGCGTTGGAACAGCAGACTCTTGCCGCATATCGTGCCGGAAATTCACCGGACGATGATTATTTTTTCCGTACCGCGATCCGTTTCGGGATCTTTCTCATTGTGGCGACTGCATTGCTCATCGCGGGAAATATGATCCTCACCTGGAAGATCCGCAGCGCGTTGCGGACCCTCAGTGCAGGTACAAAAGAATTGCGCAACGGCAATTTGGATTACCGATTTCAGGAGATCACGCCCGACGAGATCGGGGGGGTGAAATACGATTTTAACCTGATGGCGCGTCGGCTGCACCAGCAGTCTGCCGAACTGCACAAAGTCAATGCCGAATTGCGTCAGCAGGCGGAAAAACTGTTGGAGGCGCATCAGCACAAAGACCGTTTTTTAACGAATATGAGCCACGAATTGCGCACACCGCTGAATGCGATCATCGGTTTTTCCGAACTCATTGAAGCCCGTGCGGAGCATCTGCCGCCGGAAAAACTCCGCAGTTATTCCAGCCGGATCCTGACAGCTGCGGGGCATTTGCTGTCGTTGATCACTGCGCTGCTGGATATGGCAAAGTCCAATGTGGGGACACTCACGGCGAAAAAAGAGGATTTCGATCTTTCTCTGGCGATCCGGGAAATGTGCGATATGCTTTCCCCGCTGGCGGAAAAGAAAAAATTGAGCGTGACGCTTGCGATCACCGATGGACTTCAAATCCATGCCGATCCGAAAATGATCCGTCAGATCTTTATCAATATTTTCAGCAATGCCGTAAAATATACCTTCGAGGGCGGGATCACGGTGCGCCTGTATCGTGCCGGAAAAGAAACGCTGTTGGAGATCGCCGATACGGGGATCGGGATCGCGGAAGATGATCAGAAAAAACTTTTTCAGGATTTTTACCGGGTGGAAAGTGCCGCCGCTGTGGCGGTGGATGGCGTCGGTATCGGACTTGCTTTGAGCCGCCGTCTTGCCGCATTGAACAATGGTTCCATCCGTTTTGTCAGCCGGGAAAACGAAGGATCCACCTTCACTCTGGTGCTGAAATAAAAAAAGTCATCAGTCTTCAGTCATCAGTCTTCAGTCTTCAGTCTTCAGCTGGTTTTGCCACGGGCGGAGCGGATGAGCGGCTTCGTCGGAGGACAGCAAAACTAACCACTGACCACTGATAACAGTCTATCTGCTTTTCAGGGATAGGTAATGGTGATCTTCCGTGATTCGTCGGTGATTTCCGGAGCGTGTTCCACGGTGAGTTTGATCGTTTTTTCCGGCAGGATATCTTCGATCCGTTCGGGCCATTCCAACAGGGTCATGGCATTTTGATCGTAGAGAAATTCATCGATCCCGAAAGCATACGCGGCATCGGAATTATCAATACGGTAAAGGTCCAGATGGAAAAAATATTTTCCGTTGACGGGATATTCCTGCACGATGGTGAATGTGGGGCTGCTGATCGGTTCCGTGATCCCCAGACCGCGTGCAAATCCGCGTGCAAAAACTGTTTTTCCGGCTCCCAGATTTCCGTACAGAGCCAGTACAGAACCGAAGGGAAGACTTGCCGCAAGTTTCGCCGCAAATGCTTCTGTTTCGCCGGGTGAATGAGTTTCAATGATTTCAGTTTTCATGGAAATGATCGTATCCTTTCTCCTGAATGGGTGTACCGTCCAGCAGGATCCTGCCGGGAGTCTGATCTGCCACAAAAGTTCCCACGCGGGAAAGGGGCAGTTTCGGGAAACACCATTCTTTCAGCAGTTGTTCACTTTTTTCCGGCGGGACCGCGATGATGAGTTCGTAATCTTCGCCGTCATCGAGTCTTTGCCGGAGAGTTGCGCCGTCCCGTGCGGGGATGGTGTTTTCCGGGTCGTGGAGTTCCACGGAAAGACCGGAATCTGCGGCGAAGCGCGCCAGATCTTTGGCAAGCCCGTCACTCACATCCATCATGGCGCAGGTATAATCTCCAGCCAGAAATCTGCCTTCTGCCAGCCGGGGTGAAAAAGTCAGATGGTGTGCGGTGGGGAAAGATTTTCCGAAAGAGCCTGTCAGGAACAGATGATCTCCGGCTTTCGCATTGGTGCGGAGGGAGAGTTTTTCTTTTTCCACCAGTCCGAGAATGGTCAGACTTGCTGCTTTTCCCGGCACGGGCGCGCCTGCCACATCGCCGCCGATAATGGCGACCTGATAAATATCTGCGGCATCGGACAACGCTTTGTTGAACTGTTCCAGCCACACTTCATCCACCGGATTGAGGGAAAGAGTCACCAGTGCGTGTGTCGGAATGCCCCCCATTGCAGCAATATCACTGATATTTCTGTGGAGCAGTTTCCGCGCCACATCGGAGGGATGTGTTTCGGGGACAAAATGGACGCCTTCCACCACCTGATCTGCGGCGGCGAGGAGGAGTTTTCCACCGGGCAATCCCAGATCGAGAGCGGCGGCATCGTCACCGATCCCGGTGAAGACATCGCTTCTTTTTGCGAACAGAGCCGCGATATTTTTTGTAAATGTTTCTTCATTCATAATGAGCGATAAGATAGCTCAAAAAGCGGAATATTCCAGTTTAAAGCATCAAAAAAGGATAAAAAAAGCGAAAAAAACGGAAAAAAGTATAAAAACGGCTTGCATTTTCGGAAAAATGGGATATAATGGAACAAGACGGAATAAAATGGAACAAAATGGAAGATGCATATTTCATGATTCCTTTTTGCGGTTACGACAGATGTTCACTTGATGCCAATGGACGGCTCAAACTCAGTCCTGCGACCATTGCCGACTTCGGCGGGAACGGCGCGGGGGTGGTTTTGCGTTGTCTGCCGGAAGGCGCGATCGGAGTTTATACGGAACAGGTGTTTCTGAAAATGCGTCGTTCCGGTGCGGAAGATGCACTTTCCATGGCGGCATCCAGTTCATTGTTCCGCCGGAACTTGCGTATGCTCAATGCCATGAGCAGTCCGGCGCAGATCTCGCCGCAGGGGAGGTTGACATTGCCCCGGGATTTTCGTATCCATGCGGGATTGGATCAGGATTCCGATGCCGTGGTGGTGGGTGTGGAGATCGGTGTGGAAATATGGTCGCTCCGCCGTTGGACAGAGGAACAGCAGCGGATCATTGCCCACGATCAGGAGCGTTCGGAGCTGGAAATGCAGTCCGATCTGAACCGTCTGAAAGAACCGTCAGATATGAAGTAAAAAAACGGGAGAAAAGAAAATGGAAAAGATGAAGAAAATGAAAGAGATATGGAATAGAACGATGAGCGCGCTGCGCACAAAAAAACTGACAGGACTGATTCTGTTGGGATGTGCGCTTCTGCTGTTGGGAGCCACCGGAGTCCGCAGTATTTCCGCCGCCGATGAAGCGCGGATCAATGCGGAACGCTGTGAAGCTGCAGCAAAACAACTTGCCGCAGTTGCGCAGGATGATACCCGCTGGCAGGATATGGCAGAGCGTTCACCGGAATTCTGTATCCGTGCCGGACACACGGTATTGCGTCCGGTATCTGAACACTGACCCGGGAGTTTATATGCGTTGGCTGTTGTGTCTGCTTTTTCAATAACGCAAAGTAATTTGGAAGCAATTACTTTCAGCTTTCCTGCAATGGAGAGTACATCTTTTTTATGAGAAGTCCGGAAACACGCCAGTTTGCGGAACGGTTCAAAGTCCGCACATTTGTTCTGATGGCTGCCGCGCTGATTTTTGCGCTGGCGGCTTTCGCTGTTTTATTCCATTATACAATTATCCGTGGCAGTGAACTCAAAGGGGAAAGTGAAAAGATCGCGTGGCGGGAGGGAGTTCTTCCTGCGGCGCGGGGCAGGATCCTGGATGCCGATGGTGTTGTGTTGGCATGGACGGAAATGCACACCGATCTGATGCTGCATATTCTGCCGGAAGATCCGGCGCGACGGAAAGATTTTCTGGAGATGCTGAAAAGGGATTTCGATTTTGTGCCGGAAGAAACTCTTGCCATGCAATGTGTTGTGTACGATGTCCCCATGGATGAACAGACTTTGAAAAAGTATCATGCCGTCACGGAAAAATGGGGGGAACTCGTTTTGCGGACGCGGCACGAACGCAAACGCGTGGATTATCCCGCGCTTGCAGATGTGATCGGCTCCTGTGCGGAAAATGCCGACGGCGTCCCCTGCGGAATGAACGGATTTGAAAAAAAATATGATGCGGCACTTGCCGGTTCGGCAGGAAAATTCCGTGTGATGCTGGACCGCCGGAAAAAATGGTTTCCCGGTACATTGAAGATGATGCGGTCTCCGGAGCCGGGGAAAGATGTGAAATTGGATCTTTCGCTGAAAAAACTGTTGGAAAACGCAGAAAAGGAGCGGTAAAAAATTATGATGCACTATAATATCCGCCCGGCACAAATGGGGTCGCGTTTGAAAAAATTGCCGCTTTCCGCCATGGCTGCGCTCTGCGTGGTGATCCTGTGGGGATGTCTTTTTATTTATACCGCCCGTGCAGGCGGGGTATCGCCATTATATTTTACCATGCGTCAGATGGCATGGCTGGTTTGCGGAAGTATGGCTTTTCTTCTGGCAGTGGTGCTGCCCTTCGGATTGTGGCGGAAACTGGCGGTGCCGCTCTATCTTTTTTCCATTCTGATGCTGGTGCTGGTATTGTTTTTCGGGAAAAAGATCTATGGAATGACAGGCTGGTTTGAATTGGGGAAGGGGGTTTATTTTCAGCCGTCGGAATTTGCAAAGATCGCGCTGCTGCTGATTTTGAGTACCATTCGCGGCGGACAGGAATCGCTGCGTTTTCTGAAGATGGCTGCCTGTGCGGTACTGACCTGTTTTCTGGTGCTGCTGGAACCGGATCTGGGGACGACGCTTATTCTGATCACCGCATTTCTTACGGTGTATTATGTTTCGGGCGGACGCTATCTGTATCTCTTTTTCTCTCTTGTTCTGGGGGCATTAACCGCATTTTTCTTTGCGCTTTCCAAACCATACGCATGGAAACGGCTGACCGATTTCTTTCTTGCCGATCAAGGTTCGTGGCATATCCGGCAATTTGAATTTGCTTTGGGACGCGGCGGTTTTTCCGGCAATACGGATGCGGTCTGGTCCAACGCTTATCTGCCTCTGCCGCACACCGATTCCCTGTATGCCACCATTGTGGAAAGTTCCGGTCTGATCGGCGGGACTCTTGTGCTGACGCTTTTTGTGATCTTCGGGATCCTTTTTATGCGTATGGCACAGAAAGACGGGTTGGAAAAGGATGCCGGAGTATATATTTTTTCCATCGGATTCGTCTATATGGTGCAGGCACTCCTTCACATCGGCGTGAATGTGGTGCTGCTGCCGACAACGGGCGTGACGCTGCCGTTCCTCAGTTACGGCGGCAGTTCGCTTGTATCCATCCTTTTCGGATTGGGGATCGCATTTTCCGCAGTACGGGAAGTGGATCCCGCACAGATCAGATGATTTCCCCGTACAGGGTCATGGGTGTGGCACGAACGATTTTCACCTTGACCAGATCGCCGCATTTGACGCTGCTCTGCGGTTCAAATACTGCCAGTTTGAAAGTGTCTGTACGCCCCGACCAGCGGGCGGGATTGCGTTTGCTGGGACCTTCCACCATCAGGATCTGTTCCGTTCCGACAAGGGACGCATTTTTTACGCATTGACGCGTCTCCAGATCTTTCAGCAGGATCTGATTGCGTTCCTCTTTGACTTCCTGCGGCACATCATCTTCCATGGTCCGTGCGGAAACTGTTCCGCGCCGGGGGGAATATTTGAAGATGAAGGCGTTGTCGAATCCGACTTCGTTCATCAGCTCCTGTGTCATGCGGAAATCTTCTTCTGTCTCCGTGGGGAACCCCACGATCACATCGGTGGAAAAAGCGATCCCCGGGACAAGTTCTTTCAAACGGCGTACGATCTGACGGTATCTGTCTGCCGTGTACGGGCGGTTCATCCGTTTCAGAATACGGTCGGAACCGGATTGCAATGGCAGGTGGATGCACTTGCAGATCTTGTCTTCTCTTGCAATGGTCTGAATGAGTTTTTCGTTGAAATAAGCAGGGTGGGGGGAAGTGAAACGCAGCCGTTCCAAGCCTTCGATCTTCACCAGTTCGGAAAGAAGATCGGCAAAAGGCGAAAGATCGTCCGGCTGATTGGGTGCGTGCTGATCCAGCCCGAACGCCGCCACATTCTGTCCCAGCAGCATGATCTCTTTTACACCGTGGGAAACCAGCATTTTTGCTTCTTCCACGATCCCTTCCGGATTGCGGCTGCGTTCATGTCCGCGGACATACGGGACGATGCAATAGCTGCAATATCGGTCGCATCCGCGCATAATGGAAATGAACGCGTTGTAGGAGAGTCCTTCGGTGCGATGCATATCGATCCCCTCTGTATCTGCACCGGAGCGTTCCCGCAGATCCAGTTTGTTTCTTCCGTCCAGCACACTTTGAACCGCATCGGGGATACTGTGGATCTGATCGGTGCCGATCACAAAATCCAGATGGGGGATCTTTTTGAGCAATTCATCGCCGCAGCGTTGTGCCATACAGCCCATGATCCCGAAAATCATGTGGGGCTTTTCCTCTTTCAGCCGTTTCATGATCCCCAGTTTGCCGATGGCTTTGCGTTCCGCCTGATCGCGGACACTGCAGGTGTTGAGGATCACCAGATCTGCATCATTTTCGTGATCCACCGCAGTGTATCCCTTTGAAATGAGCAGAGCTGCCGCTGAATCGGAATCCCGTTCGTTCATCTGACAGCCGTAGGTTTTGATAAAGAAATTCATAAAAAGCCACTCCTCAACAGCCGTTCACGACCATATTATTGCGGTGTACGATCTCATCTTCCGCATCAAAACCGAGGATCGCCCGCATTTCCGTGGTCTGCTTCCCGATCAGTTTCCGGCAATCGGATGAACTGAAATTGGTCTGTCCCTTTGCCACAAGTTTTCCATCGGGCGCACAGATCTCCACGATATCGCCGCGTTTGAAGGAGCCGCGCACACCCACCAGCCCCACGCAGAGCAGACTGCATGCTGTTTTCCGGAGGGCTTTGACTGCGCCGTTATCCACCATGATTTTTCCGCTGGTGCGGGAAAATGTATTGATCCAGCGTTTTTTCGCTTCCATTTTGTGTGCGTGTCCGCCGGAGGGGATAAAAAGTGTTCCCACATCTTCGCCGTTGAAGATCTTTTCCAGCACCTTGGCATCTCTGCCGTCTGCCACCCACAGGGATTCACCGGCGGAATTGAGAACATCTGCCGCCTTGAGTTTGGAAGCCATGCCGCCGATGGAGAAATTGCCGTCATCGGTGCCGAGTGCCATATCCCGTTCTTCCTGCGTGATGCCGCTTACCATGGGGATGCGGTCGCCCAATGAGCCGTCAGGATTGGGTTTGAGCAGACCGTTTACCGTTGTGAGGATGATCGTCAGGTCGGCGCGGGTCATGGACCCCAGCAGTGAAGCCAGAGAATCGTTGTCCCCGAATTTGAGTTCATCCACAGAGACGGGGTCATTTTCATTGATGATGGGCAGCACATTCTGTGCCAGCAGAGCTTCGATACAGTTTTCCAGATTCAAATGGCGTTCCCGCGCCCGGAGATCATCGGCAGTCAGCAGCAGCTGTGCGGCACGGAAACCGCGTTTCAGACATTCCTCTTCGTAAATGGACATGAGTTTGACCTGTCCCATGGCGGCGAGAGCCTGAACTTCCGAAAGGTGGGATGGTCTTTTTTTCAATCCCAGCATTTTCATAGCTGTCCCCACTGCGCCGGAGGAAACAAAAATGACCTGTCTGCCGGATTCACGGATCCTGGTGATCTGGTCAATGAGGGCGGGAATGGCATTGGGATCGGTCAGCAGGCGGGTACCTGCTTTGATCACGACCCGGTGACACCGGGCAATCAGATTTTTACGGATGTCGTTCTGCATGATATAAAAAACTCTTTACTTTGAATGTTACATTTTCCGGCTGTTCAGTACGCCGAAGGGAATGTGAACGCTGGGGGTGTAGGGCGAACTGGAATCCAGATGCGGGTGCCGCTGATCGTCAAAGAAAATATGCGGCTTGAGAATGGAAAGCGCGCGTCCCTTGTCGATCCCACCCAGCAGGAAGGTCTGATCCACAGAAATATCCCATTGCCGGAGAGTGGATACGATCCGCTGATCTGCCGGTGCGCTCCGTGCGGTCACGATCGCCGTTTTCAGGAAACGCTGATATGCGGGATCTTTTTCTTCCAATGCTTCTTCCATGGCGCGGATCTTTGCCAGTTTGGAAAGCAGTCCCGCCAATGGACCCTGGGGCAGCGGATTGGCGGCATTGGCATTTTCCGTCATGTGGAAAAGAGCCAGCCCGCCGGCTTTGTAGATCATTTCGGCGGAGTCATCGGCGATCACTCCGTCAAAGTCAAATGCGATCCGCAGTTCATGATCGTTTTCATCATCGATCGCGGCACTGTCAAGCACCTGACCTGCGGCGAATCCCTGACTTGCCGCCTGCCGCACATCGTTTTCATTTGCGGAAAGGAAAAGGGAAACATTGTATGCCGGGATATATGCGTAGGGCGATGCGCCCGTGGTGAATGCCGCCAGATGGATGGGCAGATTGTAGTGCCGGATGCTCTGCATCACTCTTGCGCCGGTATCGGGATCATTGTGGGAAAGCAGCACCACATCCACGGGATGTTCTTCCGGGAAGATCTCATTGATATGCAGAAAACGCTTGATGAAAGGATACGCGATCCCCGTCCGCAGAATATCGTTCTGATGTTCCCGCTGATACGCACGGTATGCGGCAAGTCCTTTGCTGCGGAAGATCTCGTCCGCCTCATCCAGCCGGAACAGCGCACTTGAAGCGACGCCGATCACTAATTTTTCTTCGATATTGTATGCCATGGAGAAGACCTCCTTTCCCGGAAAGATATTTATTTTATTTTCAATAAGTGGTACAATACACCGCAAAGCGCGTCTTTGCAAGAGCATAAAGTATATTTTTTTCTTTCTTTACCGTTGAAAATCTGCCCGGCAGTGTTATAGTAAGCGCAATGGAATGAAATCACCTCAAAAACAGGATTTTTTTACTATGGAACAAACGATCGGAAAAATCAAGGCGGACCTTCAGGCATTGGGTGTGAAAAACGGCGACAATCTGCTGGTCCATTCTTCGCTGCGCTCTCTGGGGAAAGTGGAGGGCGGCGCGGAAACGGTGATCCGGGGGATGCTGGAGGCTCTCGACGGGGAAGGGACTCTGCTCTTTCCCGCGTTGTCTTATGTCGCGGTCAACGCCGCCAATCCGGTGTTTGATGTCCGCAGCACACCTTCCTGTGTGGGGGCATTGCCGGAATATTTCCGGACAAGACCGGGAACGGTGCGCAGTCTGCATCCCACTCATTCCATGTCCGGCATCGGAAAGAACACCGCAGAACTGTTCGGGGATCATTGGCGGTCCACCACCAGCTGCGGGGAATTTTCGCCCTTCCGCAAACTCCGCGATCTGGTGGGCTGGGTCCTTTTTCTCGGCTGTTCCACGCACCCGAATACCATGATGCACGCGGTGGAGGAATTGGTGGAACCGCCTTATCTCCATACGGATCCCGTTGATTACCGGATCATCCGGGAAGATGGTTCCGCCATCACCATGCGCGTCCGCCGTCATAACTTCAAAGGTTACCGGCAGCGTTATGACCGGTTGTGTGCGTTGTTGAAGGACGATGAGATCCGCCGCGGAAAAGTGCTGGAAGCCGATTGCACACTTTTGAACATCCCCGCGATCTGGCGGGAAGGGCTGGCAGCATTGCAGAAAGATCCCTTCTTCTTCGTGGAAGAATGCTGAATAGTTGTCAATCTTCAGATGAATCTTTTCCGGAGGAGTTGCGCCGGATCACTTTACAGTCACTGGGGAATGCTGAAAATGCAACGCAGTGTTCCGGAATTGAAACTTCTTTCAGATTATCGCATCCTTTAAATGCTCCATTTCCGATTGCTGTGACGCTGTCGGGAATGGTGATTTCATACAATGACCAACAATATTGGAATGCGCCCGATTTTATGCGGATCACCGAGTCGGGAATATTGACAGTATGCAGTCGGGTACAAAAACTGAATGCATCACTTCCGATTTCTGTAACGCTGTCCGGGATAACAACTTTGCATAAATGATCATTCCCCCGGAACGCATTGAAGCCGATGGTTGTCACACCATCCGGAATGACATATTGTGCATCACCTCTGATCTGGGGATATTCAATCAGAATTTTTCCGTCATCGCTGAATTCGACCGCACGGACTCCGTGGTATATCCAGAATCCCAGAATCACAGGTATGGAGAACACCACAAGCGCGATAAGGCAGGATCTTCTTGTTTCCTTCCTGAATGATTTATCCAGTTTTTCCGAATGGCGCATCCTGCAAAGCATGATTTTTTGTTTGCAGTCCTTGTATGTTTCATCTATTTCAAATTGCTCTACTGCACCTATATAGTTGCCGATATTCATCATGTATATCCCACATCGGTACACACATTCTTTGTAATGTTTATCTGCATCGGCAAATCCGGAAAGACTTTCAAAAACAGCAGCAGCTTTTCCGTATTTTTTCCTTTTAACCAGCAAAAGAGCTTCCTGATAACTTTTCTTCCGGGCAGCTTCGATTTTCTTGAACAGCGCAATTTTTTCATCAATGAAGTCTGAAATTCTTTTTGCATCTTCTGCTCTCAAATATTTACTGCAATCGGCACGGAATACATTGACATCATCCATGTTGTATTTTTCATCGAATGTATGCACCCACTGTTTTGCATGAACAATGAATTCCAGTTTTGCTTTTTCTTCGCCGGGGGAAAAGTTCAGCGCGTGTTTGAACGCATTGTTTTTTTCAAAATCGGATTCACCCAGGATCAATTCTGCAAGCGTCGAACAGTGGGCATCTGCCATGACTTCCAGAAAATGGATCTTTCCGTTTTTCGGATCTTCATCCAGAATACGGTTGCAGTATTCCACGGCGTTGTCCCACTCTTTGTCCGCAAGAAACATCCTGATCCGTTCTTCCAATGCCGCAAATTTATCAGACGGATTTGCCGCCGGAACTGCAGAAGACGTCTGCGCAACAGCCGGAGCAGCACCGGTCTTCACCACTTTTTTGATCCCGTGGAGAATGTCCTGAATAAAGCCGATCTTGCTCATATCCTGGGATTGGAAAAGGGAAAGTTCTTCCGGCAGATCGTAGGGATCCATGTCCCGGTAACAGGGAATAATGAGGCGGGAACGGTCTTTTTTCTTCAGCGCGAGGAAGCGGCTCCACTCATTTTTTACCCAAACAGCATTGAAATATTCCGCTTTCGATCCGATGACCAGCATCACTTTTGCGGAATTCAGCGCGGCAAAAATGTACGGTTCGTATTGCTGACCGAGCTTGGATTCCAGCGTGATACGGGCAAAAAATACTTTGTATCCCGCATTGGTCAGCTGATAATAAATATCCTGCGCGATGGCGGAATCTTTCGTCCGCGTGCCGCCGTCGGTGGACTCTTTGTAGCAGATAAAAATGTCGAACGGCTTTTCCTGCGCGGAAATTTTCAGGATGTTTTTCTGGATCTCCGCAATACGTGCGCCTTCGCGTTCGTAGATTTCGTGTTCGGCAGTCCCGGCAGAGTGTTCCAGCGCGGAAAGATAATCCGGATCGGAGGTAAATGATTCATACTGAACGCGATGGCATGTGGGGATCCGTTCGCGGGTGGCGGGATCTTCCACATATTCGATACCGAATCTGGAGATGGCGATCCCCCAATAGGCTTCGGGATCGGAACTGTCGTCATTCAAAAGACTTTCGTATGCCGCGACTGCTTTATCGAAATCCCCGGAACGGCGGAAATGCTCCGCACGGTTATACAAATTTTCCCTCCGGTCGTCGTCAACTTTCGGAAACGTGGTCAGAGTTCCGCAATACGGACATTCCCCCGAAGTGATCCCCGGCGGCAGTTTCACCATGCCCCCGCACATTTTGCATTGGATCGCAGCCATTTTTTTATCCTTCCTTCGCGCAAAAATCAAATAAATCCTGAAATGTGTAATATAATTGTAAAGCACAGACTGAAATGTGTAATATAATTGTAAAGCACAGAAATAACAAGTATATTTTTCATAATTTCGGGAGTTTTTTCTTCTTGCCGCAGTCGGCATCATTTTTTGTCTGGAACTGTACGGCGAAAACAGGATGGAAACAGATAAGCTGCGGGAGAGGAAATTATTATGGATGATATTTTTTTATTGATAAAAATTGTTATAAAAAACATCCGTTTTTTCTCCTGCGGACTGCTTGACTTTATCATCTTTTGCGGTTACATTGTGCTTGAAGATTAAAAAAATGTAACATTAATCAACAATACAGGAGAAAAATCATGCCTTCCAATGAATGGTTGCTGATCACCGTGGGGGCGATCCTTGTCAACAACGTGGTGTTGTCACGGATCCTGGGGATCTGTCCCTTCCTCGGTGTATCGAAACGGCTGGAAACAGCACTCGGGATGTCCGGTGCGGTGATCTTTGTGATGGCGATCGCGTCATTTGTCACGGCTCTCATTTACAAATTTCTGTTGTCGGTGAAGATCAGTATTTTCGGATTTTCTGCGAATCTGGCATTTACGCAGATCCTGCTTTTTATTGTGGTGATCGCATCGCTGGTACAGATCGTGGAGATCCTGCTGAAACGGTTCAGTCCCGCGCTGTATGAATCGCTGGGGATCTATCTGCCGCTGATCACCAC
>JAZNXT010000067.1:0-13411 GCA_045594005.1 Victivallales bacterium | reverse complement strand
GAAATAAAGCGAATAATATCTTTATCCTTGCTTTCTTTTTTTATTTCTTTAATTATTGATTCAAATTTATCATCACCGTTGTTATGGCAATCTATGATGGTAAAATTTGATGATCCATGCTTGATATAAAAACAATCACCATTACCCACAGAAAAAGACTTTATAATACTCATCTTCTATTATCCTTGTTGATTATATAAATTTAATTTTTTACCAGTGACATTATCGCAACAAAAAGACCGAAAATACCGATTACGAGAGACCAGTAAGCAATTTTTCGGGTAACGACTGCCTCTCTAGCTCCCATTTTGAATTCATATTCCAAGCGCTGATTGATTTCGGTTTGCTCAGAAAGTTGCTTCCTTAACAATTCGTTTTGCTCAATCAACTGATCACGAGTTTCGATATTAGCTTTTGCTCCTTCGGTTTGCCACATTTCGCATTCAGCACGACGAGTCATGACGTCTCGCAACATCTCGTATTCGGATTTTCTTGCTTTTATATGTTCTGCTACCGCTTGAGCACTGTTTATTGCCTCTATCGGTAGAGGATTATTTTTCAGAAAATCAGCAAACGAAAGTATAGAGGTTGGAATATGATTACCCATCTTAATCGCCTCCCAGCAGTTTACTACTCTTTTCTTCAGTCAGAATTCGCATCTGTTTGATGGCGACTTGGTTCAGGCGTTCAAGGCGTTGCGGCTGGGGAAGTTTTTCTTCAATCAGAACGGCGTTGAGGCTTTCCAGATTGGCAAGGCAGATAAGTTGGGCGATATCCGCATAGTCCCGCATGTTCCCTTTCAAATCCGGATGAACTGCGCTCCATTCTCTGGCTGTCATTCCGAAAAGTGCCATATTCAGCACGTCCGCTTCGTTCGCATAAACAATCGCTGTCTGTTTGGCGGTCAACTCAGCGGGGATCAGATTTTCTTTGATCGCATCGGTATGAATCCGATAATTGAGTTTGGTCAACTCCCGCTTGACACTCCATCCCAGCAGTTTCTGTTCCTCGGTTTTCAACCGCTGAAACTCTGTTACCAGATACAACTTGAATTCAACCGATACCCAGGAGGCGAACTCAAAAGCGATGTCCGATTGCGCATAAGTGCCACCATATCTGCCGGATTTGGAAATCAAACCGATGGCACCGGTCTTTTCAATCCATGTCTGCGGAGGCAGCACAAAGGAGTTGAGACCGGCTTCACTTTTAAACTGGTCGAATTCGACCAGTTTAAAAGCCGGATTATTCAACTGTTCCCACAAACCGAGAAATGCAACCGTATTTTTTGAACGCATCCAGTTTTTGATCACGTCTGCCGGGAAATCTGGATTTTTCTGCTTGGCGATATCGGTAATACAGACATAATCCCTGCCATCGTGCTTCATCAAGCGGATCACCTGATCCTGAACATTGATTTCGTTTTTCTTTTTCATCCTTCACCTCACAGACCGATCTCTTTAAGGTATTTTTCCATCTGTGCTTCCACCGTTGCCAGTTCTTCTTTTATCCGCTTGATGTTGCCTTGCACTTCGTCAATATCGATCAGCTCTTCCGCTTCAAAGGTATCGACATACCGGGGAATATTCAAATTGTAATCGTTGTTCCTGATCTCTTCCAAACTTGCAACGTGAGCAAATTTTTCAACGTTTTCCCGCTTGGTATAAGCATCAAAGATTGCCCGGATGTGCTTTTCTTCCAGAAGGTTCTGATTTTTACCTTTGGTATAACGCAAGTTGCCCTGGGCATCTTTTTCGGAAGCATCAATGAACAGTACATCATCGGTATTGCGGTTCTTTTTGAAGATCAGGATACACGCTTTGATACTGGTTCCGAAAAACAGGTTTTCCGGCAAGCCGATCACTGCATCCAACAGATTATTGTCGATAACCGTCTGACGGATCCGACCTTCAGAAGCTCCCCGGAACAACACACCATGCGGAACAACTGCCGCCATACGCCCAAAGTTTTTCAAACTGGCAAGCATGTGCAGCAGAAACGCCCAGTCGCCTTTGCTCGCCGGAGGAACCCCCATTTCAAAACGGTGGAATCGGTCGTGACCTGCTTCCATTTTGAATTTCTTTTCTTTGCCATTTTTATCTTTTTCGCCGCTGCTTTCACCGCCTGGGTTGAATCCTTCCGCCCATTTGTCCAGCGAAAACGGCATATTGGCAACGATCACGTCAAATTGTTTCAAATTTCCGTCGGCATCCAGATGCAGCGGATTGGCAAGTGTATCACCCCATTTGATTTGAGCATCCGGAACATCGTGGATGAACAGATTCATCCGCGCCATCGCATAGGCAGAACCATTGATTTCCTGCCCGTAAATGCTTACTTTTTTAAGATCAGCCTGCTTGGCTGCCCGCAAAAGCAGCGAAGCAGATCCACAAGTCGGGTCATAAATCGTTTCATCGTTCTGCGGAGCAGTCAATCTCCCCATAAGTTCTGATACCATTGGAGGAGTAAAGAACGCTCCAGCCTTCTGCCCTGCCCGGGCAGCAAATTCTCCAATCATGTATTCGTAAGCGTCACCAATCACTTCGGCAGCGGTCTGACCTTCAGGAACAACGATTTCGCTCGGTCGCAAGTCCAATTCGTGAAAGTCTTCCAACAACAACCGCAGTTTGGTCGTTTTCTGCTGCTGATTGCCAAAAACGGATTCCGCATTGAAGTCGATCCCCCGGAAGATACCGCGCAGTTCGCCGTTGAGGTCTTCAATGCCCTGCAATGCCTGATTGATCGTTGCCCCGATATCAGAATCAAAGCGTTTGTTGTATAAATAATTGTAACGGATATTCTCCTTTAACTGAAACGGCAAACGTGCCATTGAACGCTCTACCCGTGTCGGATTGTCCGGATACTTTTTTTCCAGCTCTTCCACCCATTCGGAGAACGTATCATCCAGAAATTTGATAAACAGCATCGTCAGGACATAGTCTTTGTAGTTCGCAGCATCAATCACCCCGCGAAAAGTATCAGCACCTGCCCAAAGCACCCGTTTGATGTCTTCAATCGTTGTAGCCATTTTTACCTCTTATATATGTTATTGATATAATTTTTCACTTATCGACCGCAAAAGCCGGTTGTTTTCAGAAATTAAGTCCTGCAACAAGTTATTCCGCTTTTTTGCATTCATCCATAAAGCTCCGAGATTGCTCTGTTTCTCAAGAGACGGTAACGGAATTACGCAGTTTTTAATTTGATTTATTGTTACAGCCGAAACCGCCGTATTGATCCCGGAACGTTGAGAAATCCGGCTCAAGGCTTTGGAACTTTCCAAAACGAATGCCAGATAGTATGGATCAAGAATATCGGTATCCGGTCTGATAACAAACAAATTTGCGGATGGCAATGCTTTTGCTGATTCATCTTCAAAAACAACTGCGCAATCCGGATTCAACCGCTTAATCATTACATCTCCCGCATTCAAAAACGGCATATCCAAAGTCGGAATACGCTGAATTTGACCATATTCCGGAATGAAACCGGTCGGAGTAATCTGGCTGGGCAAAACTGCTTTACACAAACAAGAAGTTGCTCCGGCGTCTTTTTGCTCAACCAGGCCGGAAATTATTTCAGCACATTCTGCAATTGTTTTTTGAGGATAACTCATTGATCCGCCAATATTCTTGTTTCAATTTCCCGGAGGGACCTTCCCTCCGGGATTGTTTTCACTTACGCATACTGAATAAGTCGCCAAGTGACCGCTTTGCCGTCGTATGGGGGCATCCGATTACCTTTGGCAATCGGCGCAGTGGTCGTGGGATAACCAACGACCTTCCAAACGCCGGAAGCAGGACATATCTGACCCGTTGAAGCTGTCATGATAGACCTCCTTTCAAAAAAATTTGCAAGCAATCAATCCCGGATCACTTGACTTTTTGCGGGAGGCCAGTATATTAAACATACACACGCGTTTAATACGCTGGGGGATTCCCCCCATCGGGAGAATGGTCGTCACACCATTCTCCCTCCTTTATTATAACATACACCTGTATCCGTTAGATTGCAAGTGAAATTTTGAAAAATATCTGGTTTTTTCTTTTGTTAACACGCAACAATATATACTCTTGTCAAATTTTACATAACTCCAGCATTTCATACTTCAATATTTTTGACCTATATATCACTATAGTGAGATAAGCTCACGATCAATATCAGCCCTGCCGGTTCTTCGGAATCGGCGGGGCTTTTTGCATTTTAAACTCATCAAACAACCATGGAGGTAAGTATGAGAATCGAAAAGAAAATCTTGAATGATGCCCTGCGGGTGCTGGGCAAAGTGGTCTGTCAGACCAGTCCTGTGGAGCTGTACCGGGCGGTGCGGTTTGCAGGGAGTCCGGGCGACATCCGGGCGATGGCGACGGATGGGGTGGAAGTGGTTTCAGTGGAGGTGGAAGCGTTCACTGAGAACGGAATCGATTTCTGCGTGCCGTTCAAAGAGCTGAAAGATCTGATCAGGATCGGGCGCTCTGAAACGATTGAATTATCCGGCGCAACGCTTGAGTTCCAGGAGGCGGAGGAGCCGTCTGCCGATGCCCGATGCGCCATCTTCCCGGTCGATTTCGGCGAACTGTTGGCGCAGGCGGCACCGGTCATCAACCGGAACGAATACCGGAAAGTGCTGCAGGGGATCAATCTTTCCCCCGACGGGATCACGGTCACTGATGGGAAACAGCTGCTGCATCAGCCCTGTCACCTGTCGATGGTCGGAGATGTAACGATCCCGTTCCCGTCTGCACTGCTGGCATACCGTCCGCAGGAAATGGGTACGCTTTGCATCTGGAACGGTCTCTTCCGGATCGAGATCGGCGGTTTCCGGTGGCAAGGCAGGATCACGGAAGGACAGTACCCCAACTGGAAAAGCATCATCCCTACGGAGCAGACGCTGAACTACAAAATCCAACTGCACGAACTTGAAAAGGTCATCGACTGGGTGAAAATGATCCCTGTCCAGAAGACAACCAACGGCGTGGAGATAAGTATGGAATCGCCCGAAATGATCAAGTTGAGATCCGGTATTCAGCCTGATTTTGTGCTGATCACGTCCGGCACATCGGATGGCATTGATACCGATTTCGTGCTGTCGCTGGATCGCAATATCCTGCTGCGGATGCTGTTGCAGGGCTATACCACATTCCGCGGCGGCACCGGCGGGTCCACGCCGGTCATTGCGTCCGGCGGTTCCGGTCAGTACATCGCCATGCCCATTCGCACAATGAACACAAAATACAATCCCATTCCAACCAATCAGGAGAAGAAAGAAATGGAAACAGAAAACACCAATGTTGTGGAGCAGCAGAACGCCGCTCCGGTCGTCAATCCGCTGGATGAACTCGGCGCCGCTGTTGAGGAATTCAAACTCAAGATCAAGGCGATGTTCGATGAATCCACGGTACTCAGCCGCAAAGTCAAAGAGGTCGCCCTGATCCAGAAGCAGAAGGAACGGGACTTCATCCAAGCCCGCCGTGCCATCGAGCGAATCCGGATGGCGATCTGAACACAAGCAACCCATGAAGGACAGACGGTATAATGCCGCCTGTCCTTCGTCATTTTAGGAGAAATGATTATGTTGAAACTCAATGCTTCTTACAGCAAAAAGGTCCCTGCAGAGGGAGAGTACACCAGTCAGAGTTATCATGCTTCCATTGAAGTGGAGCTGCCGGACGGCTTGACTCCGGTTCAGCTGCAGAGCAGGATCCACGAAACGTTTGAAATGGTCCGGAACTCTGTCGAAGCCGAATTGCACGGAAATACCGTCAACCAGCAAGGGGGCAACGCACCGCAGAATCCCCACAATCAGCCGGTTCAGGGCAGTACCCCTGCCAGCCCGAAACAGATCAATTATCTGCTTTCGCTCGCCGGACGGCGCGGCATTACTCCCGCCCAGATCGCGGCACAACACGGTGTGACATCCGTGGAGCAGTTGACCAAAAGTCAGTGTTCGGAGATCATCAACAGTTGGAGGGCGGCATGAGACTCGATAAACTCCGGGAGAGTCCGCACTGGTCCTACTCGGCAATGCAGAGCTATCTTTCCTGTCCGCTGAAGTACAAATTCCGCCATATCGACAACATTGAGCCGGAACGTACCGGGTCCTGTTTTCCCTTCGGCAGAGCGTTTCATGCAGCGTTGTCGGAACGGGCCCGGATCGGACGGGATATGTCCGAGCGTGAAGTCTGCGATGTTTTTGAGGACTACTTCAAGGCTGAAACGGACGCCGCTCCCAACCTGATCTACAAGGCAAATGAGAACTACGATTCCGTGCTGCAGACCGGGTTCCGGATGATTGAGGTCGCCTGCAAATACTGGCAGGATGATTTTGCAGTTCAACGGGTTGCAGAAACATTCTCCGTATCCATCCCCGGCTTGAGCAAGCCGCTGATTGGCGAATTCGACTGTGTAGTAACGGACGGACACGACAACTGTATTGTCGATTGGAAGACCGCTTCGGCAAAATGGGCGATCGGCAAGGCAGACAAGGATCTGCAGGCGACGGCGTTCTGTTACGCTTTCAGAGAAAAGTATGGCGAAAAGCCCCTGTTCCGGTTCGATGTCTTCACCAAAGCCAAAACTCCAACCGTCAATAACTACTATACGTTGCGGACGGATAACGAATTGGAACGCTTCGTTTCGCTTGCCAATGGTATCGAAAAGAGCGTCAACAGCGGAAACTTCTATCCCAACGAAAGCGGCTTCGGCTGTGCGGAATGCCCGTACGCAGACCGTTGTAAGAAGTGGAGGTGATTATGGGACTGATGATGTGTGACGGCAAGTTTGTGAGTCGGGATGAGGTTGCGCTCGTACCGACTCCGGCAGGCACAGGGAGCTGGAAACCGGTTCCCCACGCAGAGGTCATTGATGCGGTAACCGAGGTGGTCAAGGCGCATCAATGGACGATCCTCGAAGAGCAGTTCGGACTCGCCAGAGAAGGTCAGAAAATGTTCGGCATGATGCGGATCAACAAGAGCAACAGTTCCGACTGGAGCCGCTGTATCGGGTTGCGGAACAGCCACGACAAGAGTTTTGCGGTCGGGCTATCGGCGGGTGTCAGCGTAACCGTTTGCAGCAATCTTGCTTTCGGCGGGACAACGGTCATCAAACGGCGGCACACGAGCAGGCTGGAATTAGCGGGACTTGTGGAGGCTGCGATCGAAGATCTTGAGAATGAGTTTCTTATACTGGAAACCGTCCTTGAGGATCTGAGGGTGATCTATCTGCGCAATGATGATGAGGCACGCAGCCGGATCGTCAGAGCCGCTGAACTCGGAGCGATCAACAGTTGCGATATTATTCCGGTTTATCGGGAGTTCAAAAACCCGCGGCATCCGGAATTTGCAGAACAGAATCGCTACTCCCTGCTGAACGCTTTTACGGAGGTGATTAAGAAATACACGCCCCAACGTGCGGATCAGTCCTATATCGCTCTGAATCGCTGCTTCGGTCTGGACGGCACACGTCCGGCTCTGTGGCAGTAATGCGCCCATCACAGCGCAGTCTCCGGTTTGATGCAGCCGGAGACATCCTTTCTGCATCCGGAAGGTCAAAGGAGTGCAAGCCTTTCCTTCCGCTCTCAAACAACAAACGAATGAAGGAGAATCACTTATGAAATGTAAAATTTGTAGAGAGCCAGCCCGCGTCACCTCCCGGGTGCGTGGTACCACAACCCTGATGGGGGCTGGCGCCGGTGGATATGTTGCAGCAACAGCCGGAGCAAAGACCGGTGCTGCAATCGGGTCGTTTTTCTGTCCCGGCTTCGGAACTGCTGTCGGCGGTCTGCTGGGTGTACTTACCGGAGCGGCAGCCGGTGCTGTGGCTGGTAATACCGTGGGACGCCTGCTGGATGAAAATGTTTTACGCATCTGGCACTGTGAAAGTTGTGGCTTTTCCTGGAGGGCTGTCTGATGGAAACACGATGTCCGGATTGCGGTTCAACGCAGTGCATCCCCTGGGATGACGGCTATCTGTGCTGCTCCTGCGGCTCGGAGTTTGACGAACCCGAAGTGCAGGAAGATTGTTAAGAATCGATTGGAGAGTCCTTGCGACTCTCTTTTTTTTACTTGTTTTTTTCGTAAACGGATATACATTACCCTATATATAACAGGAGATACGCCAAAATGTCCAAATATCATTTGTCCGAATGTTCTGAACAGACCATCTATCATGAGGAGGATTGAACGATGCCGCTGAAATATCCTACAACATCGAAAACGCTGCTGGAACAACTTGCTGCCGGAGATGAAATCGGCTGGGATGAGTTCTATGGCAAATACGCCGGTGTGATCAAAGCCGTTGCCGAGTACAAAGGCATCGCTAAATGTGATACCGACGACATCTGCCAGCTGGTGATGCTCCATTTTTTTCAGAACAGCAAAACATTCAAGTTTGAGCCGGGTCTTGCAAAATTCCGTACCTATTTCGGCAGGATCGTTTTCTGGAAGATCGCAGATTATTATCGCAAAAAGAAAAATCAGCACGATCAGGAGCAAGAGCAGGATGCGCTTCCTGCAGATCCGGAGGCGGACAGACTTTATATGGATGAGTGGCGCAAGTTTGTGCTTGCCGAAGCGGAACAGGAATTGAGAAACCGGGTAACTCCCGAGACCTATCAGGCATATCAGCTTTATGCGGTACAGGGGCGTCCGGTGGAAAAAGTTGCAGCCTTTCTGGAGTGTTCTGTCAATCAGGTTTATCAGGCGAAGAAACGCTGCTTTGCCATGATGCGTGAAATCCTGCTTAAAATGAATGAAGCCGACCCCGAACTGCAAATGGAGTTCTCCAAATATGATGTATAAAGCAGGCGATCAGCTTTGTTCCTGCACGCTGCTGCAGAAATGCGGTGAAGGCGGCTATGGCGAAGTATGGCTTGCGGAAACTGCTATTGGCGATAAAGTCGCGCTGAAGATCCTGAAGGAAAAGTTTTCCGGACGGGAACTGGAAGGGTTGAGGAATTATAAAAATTGCAACCACCCGAACCTGCTGAAGATCCGGCACGTGGAGATCACGGAGCAGTTGGTCTGCTACACCATGGATGCCGCCGATGATTTGAATTGCGGAAACGGGGAATATGAGCCTGACACTCTTGCCAAACGGCTGAACCGGTATGGACGGCTGGATGGGAAAGAGATCATGACCATGCTGGAAAGTCTGCTGGCGGGCTTGGAGGAACTGCACAAACACGGTCTGGTTCACCGGGACATCAAGCCGGATAATATTTTGTGGGTCATTGGCAGAGCGACCCTTTCCGATGCCGGATTGATCGCTCCTGCAGGAAAACACACGCTGGTCGGCTCGCCCGGTTTCATCTCGCCGCGTCTGCTGGAAACGGGCGGAGTTGCCCAGCCAAGCGATGACTTTTACGCATTAAGCAAAGTTATCTATTGTGCGTTGACCGGACTCGCTCCCGGGGAATATCCCGCCATCCCGCAGGATTTGACGCTCAGTCTGAATCCCCGGATCAACCGGGCGTTGCGGGCGGGATGCAGTCAGGAAATCAAATCCGCTGCTGAATTCAGAAAGATTGTTGCGGTCGCGGGTGTCCAAACTACGCAAAAGTCCAAGCCTCAAGTTGTAACGGTAGAACGGTTGAAAACGCCGCTGACATTGAAAATCGTTTTGGCAGTATTGGCTCTTACGCTGGCTGCGGTGATTTTTTGGATCGTTCGCACGGAATCCCGGAAAAGTGCCGCAACTGAACAGCAGCAGGCGATGTTGGAAAAATCCATAGCCGATGCCCCGGAACTTCCGGATTGGAATGAAGATTTTCTGCGTGACCGGGCGGAACGGTTGAAGCCATGGTTCCACCGGTTCGGTCTGCTCAAAGGATCGCACTTTCAGGAACTGCTTGATCATGCGGTATTTACCAAAAAATCAATCGAACCGCAAGTAGATAAACTGATGGATTTGCGTTGGGGTACTCCGGCATATCAGCAGTTAAACGATTTCAGAGGCGTACTCTTCTATCCATCCTGGCAGGATCCGGATGCGGCAAAAGTCAAAGAACGGCAGGAATTCTGGAAAAAGCAGAATGGGAAACCGGAGGATATTGCCTACCGGATGCTGACAGAAGACCCGGTCATGCAAATGGCAGCGGTGAACTGGATGTTGGAACACTTTTGCAAACTGGCTCTGGAAAAACAGGAGTTTGCAGGGCAGATCAAAGAAAACATAGAGAAATTGATCGAGTTGCAGGCCGATTTTACGAATCCTTCTTTCGGACAGTTGCAATATATGCGGCGTCAACAGGAGAAAACAGAAAATTTATGAAAATCGCAACTTCTACTTGAGATTTTCAGAAAAATTGAAAATTTTTGACAATCTGTGACAAATCGCCGTTTTGTTTGCGTAAAATAAGGTAAGAAATCAATTTTTTGATTTCACCATGCAAACAGAATTGCGACTTGACTTTTACAGATTGTTGTGGTATAATACCGGTGAACAACCAATGAAAGGTAAAAAACACAGAACGAAAACAATTTGAAAAAAGTTAAATAATTCGCAGTCTTCAAGCGGATCGACTCAGGAAAACGCCAAAAGTACAGAGAAAAGATCTATTTGCTTGGAGTGCGTCTGTTTTTATACGGACGTACTCTGTTTGCATGGTCTTTTCGGGTATTGGCGTACCTCCTGAGTCATGAGAACGGGGTACGTCTTTTAATTTATAATTCAGTAAAGATGAAAGGAGCAAAAAGATGTTTGGTTTTTTATTGGAAAAAGCGTTGGAATGGTGTGCGGCGCATGCTTTAGAATTAATTAGCGTGGGAACGGAATGCCACAAAGATAGCCAAAAAGCCAAAGAAGAACAACGCAAACAACAGGAAGAACAGCAAAAACAAATTGCAGCAACACAAAAACTGCAGGAAGAGGCGGCAAGAAAACAAAAATTTTTAGAATACAAAATTATGAAAATGTGTCAAAACACCATACTCCTTGATACTTGCGTTTGGGAAAATGCAGATAACTACGCAGATTTTTTTGCTACCTTAAAAAATATTTGCAAGAAAAACAAAAGAAAAATAACAATACTTGCCCAAGTCTATCGTGAAATAAAAAAACATTTCAATTCTGATGATGAAAACGATAAATATAGAGCTAGAATTGCCAAACGTATGATTGAGCAGTATCAAAACGAAAACATTGTTGCAATAGAAGACGATGCATTTGATGACCATCATGCAGAAGCAGATGTGTATGCAGATCCGGCAATACGGCGTTTTGCGTCCAAGCACATCAGTAACAATACTGGATTTACCGTAATAACAGAAGATACGGAATTGAGAATAAGTCTGAAAAATATTGTCAGCCAAAAAGGCAATTCCTCCAGCATGAAAATATACAGCGTTTCGGAACTGATTTCTTAACATGAAAGGATAAGTAGCATGAAAACATAAACTCTTTAACAATAGTCACTCATCAATTAGTAAAAACGAAACAGGAGATTACAAAAATGTCGTATGATTTTTCTTTGAATCCAGTGCTTGAAAAAGCAAACAATGATGACTTGCAGTATTTGGTAGAAATAATCACCAACGCAATGACCAACGCTTTGGACAGCGATGAGTTGTATAAAAAGTACCGCCCAGATCATAAAAAATATGTAGGTGTTATAGCATCTGAAATCAGAACTTTTGGCGGAAATACATTAGCCAATATGTTGCGCGGCGGCAAAGGTCCGGAATATAAAGAGATTGTTTGTGATGTTGCCGACAAACTGAAAGCTCCTTATAATAAAAATGCTTCCATTGAAAAAGTTGAAGACGCTATTCTCGAAACCGTTTTGACTCAAGCATTGGAAAAAATGAGTGAAAGCGAAAAGCAGGATTTGTTAAAAGAAATAGGCGAAGGCAAAAATTATTCTATAACCGGTCCCGCTTTAACAACTGCGTTTATTACGATTTTCAGGATGGGAGGTTTCAAGTCTTATCAATTAACAGTTATCATTGCCAACGCAATTGTCAAAGCTGTATTGGGGCATGGTTTGCGTTTGGGGGCAAATGCGGGATTGACAAAAATAATGTCCATATTAACCGGTCCAATCGGCTGGGTTATCACTGGTATATGGACAGCTATTGATATTGCCGGACCTGCAACTCGAATTACAATCCCTTCCGTGGTATATGTGGCAATGTTGAGAAAAAAATATAATACGCCAACTTGTCCACATTGCAAGCAGATGATTGCTGTCGGCTCAAAATTTTGTCCTGAATGTGGAGGAACTTTATAAAATATCATGTTTTTGCGTTATGCCGGAGCTTTGATGAATACCAGTCAGGCTCCCACCAACCGGGCTTGTCCGGCTTACAAACGCTGGCACAAACTGCCGTAAATACATTTCCGATAAATTATTTCTCTTCAACGACCGAAACCGAAAGTTCGCCCGTATAATTGGGTAGAAGCTCTTTGGTTCCGGTCGTTTTTTTGTTTCAAAAACTTTTGCTTTCACGACAAATATTGAAACGACATTCCGTACAATTGGGTGTAGGATAAATTATTATGGAGGTCGCTTTATGAAATATGTATTTGATTGGGAGGCATTCGGCGGATGTCTCGGGACGCTCATCGTACTGGCATTGATCCCGACGGGAGCGTTTATCGTTTACTTGCTCGTCAACACTCTTTTATTTCTTCTGCCTGCTCTTCTTGCCATTATCGTGATCCTTGGCATCACATATGCTATCGGATGCGCTTTCAAAGAGATGTTTTTCAAAAAAGTTGAATAAAAACAAACCAAAGGAGAAATATATATGATCACCGTTTGTCCCACTTGTTTAATGTCGCATGAAGTCAACGAAGACAAAAGAAATACACGCATATTTTGCAGCGGCTGTAAAGATTTTTTTATGGCTTATGAAGCCAGAGAGTGTTCCAGATGCGGTAAGTTGAAGCACCCCAATCATCGCTGTCAGTGCGGAAACAGCGACAAAGTTTTTAAGTTGACCGGCCTGAAAACGGAAATCCCGGTCTTGGTCACCGGCTTGCCGGATGCAGTGGCAGATCAGTTGGAAAAGATCTTCTCCGCCGTCAAAGAACGGATCGAAGATCTGGAAAATAAAGTTTCCGACCTTGAAGACGAAATCGAAGAATTGAAAAATCAGCAGAATTGAATTACAGAAAGGATTGTAAAATGAAAAAAGATTACACCCACATTTGCATCATACTGGATGCATCCGGCTCAATGAGCAGTATCGAAAGTGACATCAAAGGCAGTTTCAATACGTTTCTGGATAAGCAGCGGGAAGAGCCGGGAAAAACCGTATTTGATCTTTTCCAGTTCTCCGATGAAGTGGAACGCCTGGTCAAATCTGCCGATCTTGCCCTGTTCAAAGATGACCTTATGGCGAAATACACCTGCAGCGGAATGACTGCATTGAACGATGCCGTTTGCACCGCAATTGATACGATGGGCAGGGAA
>JAZNXT010000066.1:0-15131 GCA_045594005.1 Victivallales bacterium | reverse complement strand
CTGAAGGCGTGCAGGATTATAGCCTATGGGCTTGCCCATAGGTTCAAAGGCATATTACACCACATGCACGCTGTAGGCGTGCGGGAGGCATTGTAATTGTCTAACGGTTCCCGCGCTCCTGCAGAGCGCAAAATTGAGCGTAAATCCATAACCTGTGGGCAAGCCCACAGGCTAAAATCCCGCGCTCCTACAGAGCGCATAGCACCCAGACTTTAAGCGAGCGAAGCGAAACAGAAAAGCCAAGTCTTTTCTGTTTTTCCGCCATCTCTTCTCATCGGGAACAAAGCATTTGGAAAAAAGTTTTTCCCGGACCCTTTTCAAAAAACTTTTATCCGCGACCTGAACATTGCACTGCGTGCAACATTCAGGTCGGCTCTTTTCAACAGGGGAATATTTACAATATAGTGCCGTTCCCATTTGCGGGAAGATCTCGCCTTATCAGCGGTTGCGGATTTGGGGTTTGCTGCCCGGCTGAAGGACGCGTTTGCCTTCGATGGGATCCGGGGTCAGTTTCCGGAACTGTTCCTGATCGAATTCGATCGTTTCCTGCTCCGTTTGCGCAATGACCGTATCCTGTTTCTGATCCGGAGCTGTTTCCGGAGAGGAGAACACATTGATGAGCAGGGATGTCAACGCCCACAATCCGATGATGATGACAGCCGCCACGGCAATGGTGACTCCGTAGAAAATATAAGTCAGCCGCCGTTCTTCTGCTTCGGTTGCGGGATTGACCGCTGCGGTATCGTTCAATTTTTTCAGAAAATCGGGCGAGAGTTCCTCTTTTTTTGCGCTGTGCTGCTTGTAATAATCCAGTATATTTTGTGTGATACTGTCGGAAAGACGGTAACATTTACTGATAGTCCGGATATATGCCGGTCCGTAGATCCCCGGCGGGAGAACGGTCAATTCATCGGCTTCCAACGCTGTGATATAGTTGGAGGAAATGCGTGTGATCTCGCAAACTCTTTCCAGGGAATAGCCGCTTTTCTGACGGGCAAGAGAAAGAATCTGCCCCAGTGAACTGCCCTGCGGGATCTCATCTTCCGAAAGCGGCGAGAATGTTTTTTCTTTTTCTGTGATCACATGTTTCCGGTTGTAGCCCACTTCCTGCTCCACTTCGCCATCCCGTGTGGGAATGGGGGCGCGGTCGGAAAAAAGCAGCGGTGTCCTGATCTCAGCAGGAGCAGCCATGACCGGAGGAACGGCGGCGGTATCCGTCATCTGTACTGTTTCCGGGTCATTGTCCGCCGGTATTTCTGTATCCGCGCCGGTATTTTCATGCGTATTTTTATCCTGATACTGAAAAAGATCGTCGTTCTGCTGTTGATTGTTTTCCTGCTCCGTCATACCCGGATTCTCCTTATTTTTGGTTTATTCTGCGATTTCCAATCCGTCCAGGATCAGAATATCGCGCTTCTGACCGCCGCCCAACGGTTTGCTGATGATATTGCGCTGTTCCAGTTTATCCACCAGTTCAGCAGATTTATTATAGCCGATCCCCAGACGCCGCTGGAAGAACGATGTGCTTGCCTGCCGTTCGTTGATGATCAATTCCAAAGCCTGCCGCAACAGATCGGAATCACCCGGCTGGAGATATTTTGCCGCAACAGAATTGACCATTTCCGGAGAAGCCTGAAATTCTTCTTCCCATTCCTCCTCCTCATCATTCTTCTGTCTGCCGGCGGGGGCATCATTGGAATCCTGGATCTCCACATTTTCTGCAAGGACATCTGCATTGAAGTGCTGTTCCACCTGACTGGAACAGAAATCCACGATCCGGTGGATCTCATCATCCGTCACCAGTGTCATCTGGATGCGTTCCAGATTGGATGCACCCGGCGGATTGAACAGAAGGTCGCCCATCCCCAGCAGTTTTTCCGCGCCGCCCTGATCCAGGATCACACGGCTGTCCATATTGGATGCCACTTTGAAGGCGATCTTCACCGGAAGGTTTGCTTTGATCACACCGGTAATGATATCTTTACGGGGAGTCTGGGTGGCAATGACCAGATGCACCCCGGCGGCACGACCTTTCTGTGCGATACGGGCAATACTGTTTTCCACATCCTTCCTGGCTTCCGTCATCATAATATCCGCCAGCTCGTCGATAATGATAATGAGGTACGGCATCTTCTGGGGAATGATCTTGCCATCTTCATCTTCCACCGGTACGGGATCTTTCGGACGGGCATTGAAGGTCTTGAGATCTTTTGCATGGACTTTTGCCATCTGACGGTACCGCCGTTCCATTTCATTGACACCCCAGCGCAAAGCCAGCGGCACTTTTTTCGGATCGTTCACCACCGGCGTGATGAGGTGAGGAATGGTGCTGTATGCTTCCATTTCCACAACTTTCGGGTCAACCAGGATCAAACGCAGATCGTCCGGTGAAAATTTGAAAAGCAGACTCATGATCAAGGTGTTCATACATACCGATTTCCCGGACCCCGTGGAACCCGCGATCAGCAGGTGCGGAGCCTTCGCAAGATTGGTGACGATGGCTTTCCCTTCCACATCTCTGCCGAGAACAATGGGAATATCCGCCTTGCTTTCCCGCCACGCACTGTCTTCCATCACGGCGCGGATATAGACGATACTGCTGTTCTTGTTCGGCACTTCGATACCCACGGCATCTCTGCCGGGGATCGGTGCAAGCATTCGCACCGACTCCGCCTGCATCTTCATGGCGATATTGTTGGAAATGGCAGTGACTTTGCTGACTGCCACCCCTTCGTCCAGCTGAACTTCAAACCGGGTGACCCGGGGACCGACCACGATGTTTTCCACATGACCCGCCACACTGAAGCTGTCAAGAGTCTGCTGGAGCCGTTCCCGACTGGCTTCCAGGTGACCGGAATCTTCCGATTTCGCATTGTTGTGCTGATCCAGCATTTTGATGGACGGCAATTCATAGTCCAATGCACTGTTCTTCACAGGCTGCGGCGCAGAAGAAGGCTTCACTTTCTGATCCGCAAACTGATGGATCGCCGGTTGTATCCCCACAGGAGTTTCAAGTGGAGTTTCCCGCACCGGAACAGATTGCCGCACCGGCGTTTCCCGTTCCGGAGCAGGTTGATCCAGTCGGGGGAGCGTTTCCGGTGCAGGAGGCTGTGCCGGAGCGGAAAATACGCTCTGCGGCTGTGCGGGCTGCCCTTGTGAACTGCCCACCGGCCGCGGCGGCAGGATCACATAGTCGTCATCTTCCGGATCGGGCTGTTCCTGAACCGGAGCCTGAACTGCGGCAAAGGGATTGGATGGCTGATCCTTGCCTTTTTTTCCGAAAAGGTTGCTGAAGAAACCTTTTCCGGATTCTTCCGGCGATTCTTCTTCCTGAACAGCAGGAGCGTTCTCCGGAATCTTTTCTGCGGCGGCAGGTTCCGACATCACAGGATCCGCATCAAAAGGCGGAAGATCATCTTCTTTTTCCTCTTTCACTGCAGCCATTGCCGGAGCCGGATTTTCCTGCACTTTGGATACGGTTTTCTTTTCCGGTCTGTCTTCCGCAGGCGTGAAGATCAGCAGAAACACATCTTTCCAATCCGAATACGCCATATAGAAAAGCGACGGCAGAATACACGCCCATGCCACGATCAATGTGCCGATTTTTCCAATGACCGCAGGAAGCAATCCGCCGGAAAAAGTTCTCGGCACTTCCGGTGCGGCAAGAAGCATCCCCGGCAGACCGCCGGTCATGGAAGATGCCGCGATCACGGCATCCGGCGAAAATCTGCCGATCCCCAGCGTATTGGTCATTTTCAGAAATTCCGGAATATTTGCCAGCGATCCGGCAAGGATCACCATTCCCAGCGTAAAAAGCAGAAACGCTCCGGTATATCCCTTCCGTACCGAATAATCCACCGGCAGAAAATGACGGATCCGGGAAAAAACTGCCACCCCCAGCAGCGGATAAACTGCCAGACCGAAAGCAAAAAACAGAAAACGGGCAAGGTATGCACCCCCGAACCCGATCAAATTCCGGTAAGGCGCATCCATACCGCCATCCAGGACCGCCAAATCCTGTGCATCATGGGAAAATACGGCAAGTACGATCAGCAGAAACACCACCGTATAAATAATGTTCAACGGACGGAATATATCTGCTGCATTTGTGTTTTCACTGTCTTTCAAAATCATCCTCCATCTGACTGCTCATGGCAAACATAGCACATTTTTTTATATATACAAGAGCATTTCCGAAAAAATGCAGGAAAAGTTTTTTTGATACGTTTCCAATAGAGTCTTCAGTCGGCAGTCTTCAATCGGCAGCCGGGGCGGAGCGGATAAGCGGCTCCGCCGTTCAGGTTGAACAATTACAACACCGCAAGGATAAGAGAGCAACGAAAAAAAACAAAATTTTTTTTATGACTGCTTGACAAACACCGGCTTGTGCTGTATATTGAATAATCAATGATTGAAAATACAACAATAAAACATGAAAGGATTTTTTCCCCGATGAAGATGCGCTGTCTTTCTCTTTCCGCCGCGATCGCCGCGCTGATGTGCCTTTCCGCCTGTGCTTCGCTGGAACGCTTTTCCCGTACTAACAGCGAACACGTCCTCCAAAGCAAATATGCCACCGTGGATGAAAATACAGCCAATTTCTGGCCTTTTTATATTTCTTCCGAAAAATATCACAGCATCTTCTGGCCTCTGCTGGATTGGGATGATCACGGATTCGCATTGCGCCCGCTGGTCAATGTGGAGGACGACGATTGGTCGATCCTGTGGCCGCTCATGGCTTGGGATCATAACCGGAAAAACGGCTGGTGCGGTCTCGGCTACTGGAATGTGAAAAAAGGATATTACGGACTTTTTCCGCTTTTTCATTACGATCCCCGTCCGCGGGAACTTAAATACATGGGTCCCTTCTGGTGGCAGAACGGGAAACGGATGCAGTTCGGTCTTTTTCCGCTGATCTGGAGTCTGGACGGCAATTTTATGTGTCTGCCTCTGTGCTGTGCCGATGAAAACGGATTTTATTCCATTCCCTTTTCCCGGTATCGCAAAGAATTCAAATGGGATCTTGGAAAAGACGGAAGGTATCCGTGGACTGCCGTATCCCGGAATTTCGGCGGAGCTTCCAGACATCCCCTCGGGCTGGACGGACTTTACCGCAAGACTGAACGGGAATGGTATTATGCGTTCCTTTTCTATGGCGGCAGAAATAAACTGCGCGTTGTTGACAGCACGCATCCGGATTTCAAACTTTACGGCAACACACTCTCCTACGAATATCTGCGGTATCTGTGGCTGCGCAGCGGAAACAAAGGAAAGCACACAGAGGATTTTTACCGCAAGATCCTGCTTAAACTGGAAAATGAAATGGCACAGGATGATATGGAAAAATGGTTCGGGATCCTGCCTCTTTTTCATTATGAATCCTTCCGGACAAATTGGCAGCTGGTGTTCTTCGGCGGTCTGCTGGGAAATATGAGACGCACCCCGTGGGAATATCACAATTCCTTCCTGACATTTCTGTTCAATCAGACGGATAAATATATGGACGATGAAGATGAAGTTGACCGCAGAACAGAAAAAACACTGCTTGCGACTCCGCTGGTGATCCGCAACGAAAAACAATACCGGAAAATGACTCCGGAGCAGAAATTGTATTTCGGTAATATTGATGAACACAAACTGCGGAACCGCCTGACACTGCTGGAGCCGAAGAAGATCGCCCAATGGGAAAAAGAATTTGCCGCACTGGACAAAAGGTCACCTGTCAGCGCAGAGATCAAAGTCAAAGGCGTTTCCCGCCCCATTTTCCGCACAAAATCCCTTCCCGTTCCCAAAACGGAAACGGAAGTGGAATCTCTCCTGAAACAGCTGAAAGACCCTGCAAAATATATTCCCGTGACAGAAAAATTCTCTCTGTACGGTCCGTATATGCGTATGGAGACGCAGGAAGGCAAAGCATTGAGTCATAAAGATCTGCTTCTTTTCGGACTTTTGAGTTATTACGGTGTGAAAGACGACAGCACTTTCTTCCATATCCTCGGACCCTTCGGCTATTTGAGCGATCACAAATTTATTCCGGGCGAATACGAACACGAACGCAAAGATAAAAAATTCCGTATGAGCCTGCTGGGTTATTGGGGTTCAGAAGAATCATGGCGGCGTACTGCAGAATGGCATAAACAGTTCGGCGGTCTGAAAGATCAGAACACCCTCCGCCACCGGATCGCCCTCACCGATAAAAAGGAGATCGCGGAATGGGAAAAGATCAATACTGTGAATATTGCGGCAGATACTCCGGAATCCACCGTGAAAGTGCCGGAAAATCCCGACGAAGCAAAAGCCCTGCTCGCAGAAATGAATAAAACGCAATATTATGAAAAAGTCACTGAAAAATATTCCGGTATCGTTCCGCTTTTTCATTACCGCACCGGCACAGACGGATATCTCTTCCATATCCTGCTGGGTTTGCCAACCGCCGCAGGAAAAGACCGGGAAGGAGAGTTCCTCCACATCCTCGGTCCGCTGGGATATCTTTATATGGAAAAACATCAGGCTCCCGGCTCTCATAAACGGGATGCGTTTCAGGAAAAGACCCGCGCTTCCCTCCTGACATTTTTCTATGATGAATGGCATTACAAACCCGCCGATGCGTACCGGAAACGGTACGATTTCCTGATGGAAAACCGCTGGCGGCTGCTGCGTCGTCTGCGTTTGGTCAAAGCGGATGAGATCGCCCGCTGGGAACACGAATTCCGCTGTGCCGCGTGGTTCGCCGATCCTGCCGCACCCGTAAAAATTCCTGCCTCCGTGGAAGAAGTCCGTGCGTGGCTTGCGGAATTGGACGATCTGAAAAATTACCGGAAAGCAGAGCAGTACGGCTTCGGTTTCTTCCCCATCTTCGCCCGGGAAAACGGGACCGAAAAACAGACATTCAATCTGCTGGAGATCCTGATAAATCAGGAAAAAGACCGGGAAGGCAATTCGCAATTCAGCATCCTTGCACCCATCGGATACCGTCAGTGGCAGAAAAAAGATGAGTCAGGTTTTCAGGCATTTCTCGCATACAGCAAAGAGAAACGCGAAAAGACAGAAGATGCCGATCCGGAACTTGCATTTTTCCGTGACGATCTGAAAAACAGGATCGAACTTTATCCGCAGACGAAGCAGGCATTGAAAACATGGCGTCTGAAATTTGAGCAGAAACGCTGGCTGCACGATCCCCGTTCCAATATTCCTGTCCCGGAAACAGATGCCGAAGTCAAAGCCATGTATCTGAAATCTGCACAGAAAAAAGAAGGGATCGGGAAAGAATGGGGCGTTTTCCCCTTCTATACGCACAAAAAAGATTCCGCCGGAACGCAGAAGGATAAAGTATTGCTGGGGTTGCTTTCCGCTTACGGGAAAGAGAAAAACGAAAGTTTCTTCCATATCCTCGGTCCCTTCGGATATCTGAATACGCAGAAAACGGAAAAAGAAAAATTCCCCGTCGATACAAAAAAGAAAGATTTTTGGATGTCACTGCTGTTCTACCGTTTTGAAGATGAAAAATTTGTGGCGAACGAGCAATACAAAGCCGCATTCGGCGAAAATCAAAATCAGGGGAAATATTTTGGCGATACCGCATATTCCAGAGCGGAAAGAGCCGTGGCGGATGCGATCAACGATCATTATCAACGCGAACTGCATCCCGGCAAACAGCGCAAAGTGGATTTTGCAGAAAGAATCAATCGCGCCACGCTCCGTCTTGATGGCACATATCCCTTCAAAGCACCGGAAAATCTTTCGGAAGCACAAAAACTGTATCTGGATATGCACGAAGAAAAATACTACGACAAAGACATTTATTCCGGATTCGGCGTTTTCCCCTTCTTCCATTACGGTTCCAATGGAAAAGACCGCCTGAATTTCAATATCCCCATCCTGCTTTCCTGGCACGGAAAGAAAAATTCCGGCTCCAAAACAGCAGTGCTGCTTGGTCTGATTTATGCGGATAAATCACAGAAAAGACAGAACTTGCAGCAAGTGGAACGGGTGCATGATCTGCCGTGGAATCACCATATCTGGAATCGGCAGGATGTGGAAAAGTTTATCGACGGCGAACTGGAACTTGATGAAAAATGTCACGATTGGGAAACGCGCCGCATCCTGCTGGTGGCGGCACGAACAACTGGAAAAGTCACCGTCTGGAAGAAAAATACACCGGAAACAATCAAAAAAGAATTCAAAACTCTGTATGCTCTCCGGAATGATTGGCGCAGCTCCCCGGATAAAAATTTTACGCCTGCACAAGCCATCCGTCTGAAAAAGATCATCTGCGATCACACGGAAACGGTGGATGTTTACGAACGGGGCAATCTGGGTAAGATCCTGTTGCGCTATGCCTCCTTCGGTAAAGACCGCGCGGCAATGTGGCTGGGGGGCGGTCTGCTGGCAAAATACGATCGATCCGGCGTCAACGAAGAAACCAGTGTGCTGGGGTTCCTGTACCGTTCCTCTAAAAATGCGGAAGGCTCCACCCGCGTGTATTTCCCCTTTATCCGTCATCATACGGGCAAAACGAAAAGTTCCTTCTCGTTTCTGGGACCGTTCCTGGAATTCAATCATGACCGGACAAAAAATGATTTCAACGGTCGGATCCTGTTCATCCCTTTTGATTGATGTCAGCGGATGAAAAGTCTTCCGTTTGTTTTGCCTCGGGCAAGCCGGATACAGACCGATACGGACGGTTGTTTTTGTCCGTTGCACGCACGCCCCCTGTCCGACCTGTCCGACCTGTCCGACCCGTCCGACCTGTCCGACCCGTCCGACCTGTCCGACCTGTCCGACCTGTCCGACTTGTCCGACTTGTCCGACCTGTGCCGCCTGCGTATTGGCTTTAAGCAAGCGACAGCGAAGCTGAAAAGCCCGATCCAGAAAAGGCGCGGCAGTATTGCGGAGATAGTTCGGATTTTTGTGCGGAAGCTTTGAGGGAGTGGACTAAAGGTCCATGACCGAAAAGACCCGTAAGCAAAGGTCCGAAATAGCCCGCAAGACAACGCGCCCCTCACAAAAGGCGGGAGAGAATGGCAACACAAGCAGTTTCAACGCGCAAAATCCATGCGCCGATCTGCATCGGTTGGAATCCGGCATCGCGCATTGCCTGTTCTTCCGCTTCGGAAAATCCGCCTTCCGGACCGACAAAAAAGCCGATCTCATCCGGCAGATTTTCAAATGCGGAACGGTTTTCGTATGGGGAACCGATCACATTCAGGGGGAGTTTTTCGCCGGCTTCGGCAAGTGCAGCGGAAAATTTCACCGGTTCTTCCAAAATCGGCAGCCACGCATTGCCGGATTGTTTACAGGCTTCAAAAAGGAGATCGGTCTGACGGTCGGCGGAATCCGCATCGGGCATTGCCACGGAACGGTCGCAAGTCATCGGCACGATCCGGTAAACACCAAGTTCGGTGACAGCTTTCAGAATCTGATCCATTTTCTGACGGCGCGGCGGAGCCACATAAAGATGGATCTTCCGTCCGGGAAAAGGGATCTCCTGTTTGGATTCCAGCGTGATCTTCCGGTCTTTTCCGATCACGGCAGTACCGGCAGTGCCGTGTCCATCGATCAGACGGATGCTCTCGCCGGGTCGTGCGCGGAGGATCTTGAAAAGGTGATTGCTCTCTGCGCGCATCAGCTCCACATCATCGCCGATATTCAGCTTTTTCAAATTATCGCAACGGAACCGTGACATGATTTTTCCATTATTTTTTCTGTTTTTTATTTTTTTGCTGTAAGATTCAATTATTCTTCCGGGTATTATTTTACAGACACTCCAATGAACATTGCGCTTCAAGGATACCGGCACAGACGGTCAGTGGGGACCGACGGTCTGTACTCAGTAGGCATCCGCAGTATCATTGGAGTTGTGTTTTTTAAAATACACAGATTTTGTATATTTTTCCAGTTATCCCCTTAAAATATTCCATAATTTTTCCATTGCCGCCCTTGCATTTGAGCGATCACGGGCTATTTTTTCAGTACAGATCTCAATAAATCCATGGAGTTTTTTCTATTATGAAAAGCGGTTTGACAAGTGTTACATTCCGGGATCTTGAACCGGAACAGATCATTCAACTCGCCGCCGATGCCGGCTTGGACGGAATCGAATGGGGTGGCGATATCCATGTTCCCCCCGGAGATTTTGACCGGGCGCAGGCTATCGGAAAAGCCACCCGGGATGCCGGTTTGGAAGTCCTTTCCTACGGCAGTTATTACCGCGCAGGAGCAGAGGAAGACGGAATCAAGATCCTGGAAACGGCATCCGCATTGGGTGCGCCGCACGTCAGGATCTGGGCAGGAGCTGTCAATGCCCCGGATATGACGGAGGAAAACTGGACCGCACTTGCGGCGCAGATCCGGCAATTCTGCAAAGATGCAGAGCGGTACGGGATCGGCGTTTCCACGGAATATCACAATAATACCGCCACCAGCAATATCGGATCCACGATCCGGCTGCTGGATATGATCCCGAACGAAAACTTTTTCTCTTATTTTCAGCCGGACAACCGCTGTACCGATGCGGAAAATCTGGAAAATCTGAAAAAGATCCTGCCCCGCGTTTCCAATCTGCATGTATTCCATTGGAAATCGTGGACCGAACGGTTTGCGCTGTCGGAAGGAGAAAAAGCATGGCTGCCTTATCTTCAGGCGTATGCGGAAAAACAGGATGGTGCGTGCATCATGGAATTCGTGAAAGATGATTCCTCGCAACAATTTATGGAAGATGCCGCAACTCTCAACCAATGGATCGCAACTCTCTAACGAAAGGTTTTATTTATGTCCAAGATCAAAGCAGCAATCGCCTGCAAAAATCCCGATACCATTCAATATGTTTACGGTACAGAACGGCTGGAACTCCTGAAGGAACTCACCGATCTCAATCCCGTGATGATGACAGAAAAAAATGCCGCAGTCGGCTCTTTCGCCGATACGGAAGTGATCTTCTCCAGTTGGGGAATGCCCGGTCTGACCGGTGAACAACTGGAAAAACTGCCCGCTTTGAAAGCCGTGTTCTACGCTGCGGGGACTACCGATTATTTCAAAGGTCCCTTCCTGAAAAAAGGCATCCTCGTTTCCAGTGCATGGAAAGCCAATGCCATTCCCGTGGCGGAATTCACATTTGCACAGATCATTCTCTCCCTGAAAAATTATTTCACCGTATCCGCAGCGGTAAAAGCCACAAAACAGTGGTACGGACAGAATGTCGGCAGAGGCACATACGGCGCAACGGTGGCTCTCATCGGTGCAGGTGCCATCTCCAAACGGGTACAGGAAATGCTCAAAAGCGTGGATGTGAATGTGATCGTGATCCCGTCACGGGCGGAAAACCGCACAATCTCCCTGGAAGAAGCATTCCGTACCGCACAGATCGTCAGCAACCATCTGCCGGACAGAGATGATAATGTGGGCGTGTTCCATGCCGGACTCTTTGAATCCATGCCCGAAAATGCCGTATTCATCAATACCGGCAGAGGCAGACAGGTCAGAGAAGATGATCTCATTGCCGTGCTGAAAAAACGGCCCGATCTCTCCGCGCTGCTGGATGTGACCTACCCCGAACCGCCCGTCCCCGGCTCTGAACTCTATACCATGCCCAATATCCACCTTTCCCCCCATATCGCAGGCTCCATGAACGATGAAGTCAAACGCATGGCAGATGTGGAGATCGAAGAATTCAAACGCTATCGGGATGGTCTTCCGCTGGAAAATCTTGTGGAAGTATAAGCCGGGAAAAGAAAAGCTTTCCTGAAAAGAGTTTTGCGGGGAAAAACTTTTTTGAAAAAAAGATTTTTCCCCGAACCCCCTTTTCAAAAAACGTTCATTCGCAAAGCCGTTTCTGCGCTCCGCACAGAAATGGCTTTGGCTCGTTAAAATGGCTTTTTCCCCTTGATCTTTCAATGCGAATTACTTTTTCGCAACGAAAAAAAAGTAATTCGCAGCAAAAAGGTTTGGGGGTGCCAAGCACCCTTTTTTTGGGCGGCTCCCGCTTCGCGTGCCGCCGTAAAAATACATTTTTATTCAATCTTTCAATGCTTTTTTCTTTTTTTTGCGACAGCAAAAAAAAGAAAAAAGCTCCAAAAAGGTTTGGAAAAAGGAGATAGGGTCCGGGGTGCGCAAAGCGCACTCCTGTTTGGCGGCTCAACTGCGCTGACGCTTGTTTGCCGCCGGAAAAGAACCTGTCCTTCAAAAGGTTTTTTCCTCTTTCCCGGCAGCAGCGACATTATCCCGGCGTTTCAGCGGGAGATAACGGCTTCCAGCTGTTGGATATTCCGGAGAAGTGCGCCGCTGCTTTTTGCCATGGCGTTCTGTGTGCGTTTGCCGAGATTTGTCCGTTTTTCCGCATCGGCAACGAGGGTGCGCATGGCATTTTCCAATTCTGTATCATCCTTCAGGTGCAGCACGGCATCTTCCTTGAAAAGGAGATCCTGCGCCTGACGGAAATTTTTCAGTTTCGGACCGCAGATGATGGCTTTTCCCATGATCGCCGGTTCGATGATATTCTGTCCTTCGTCATTGCCCGCCATAGTTTTTCCCATGAGGATGATATCGGCACCTTTGATGAATCCGGGCAGTTCGCCGGTGGTATCTGCAAGAAGCACATCGGGCTGTGCCGTACCGGTCCCGTTGCTCCGGCGGAAACAACTCAAGCCGTATGACCGGATCAATTTTTCCAGATCGCCACCCCGTTCTGCGTGACGCGGCACGATCGCCAGCGCGGTATCCGGAAATTCCTGATGGATCCTGCAATATGCCTTCAGGTGCAGATCTTCTTCCGGATCATGGGTGGAGGAGGAAAGGATCACCACGGCTTTTCTGCCGAAAAATGATTCATAATCGAAGCCCTGCCCGGCGGGAGTTTTCTGATCAAATTTGATATTCCCGCACACTTCCACAGTCTTTTTCTCTTTCAGTGTTTCAGAAATGATCTCCAGCCGCTCACGATCGGTTTCCGTCTGAGCGCAAATCCGGTCAAAGGCATTGAGAATGGGCGCGAAGAAACAACGGAAACGACGGTATCCGCCGAAAGATTTATCGGAGATCCGGGAATTGACCAGCACCAGCGGGATGCCCCGTTTCTTTGCGGTCAGCAGCAGATTCGGCCACAATTCCGTTTCCAGAATGACCAGCGCGGAAGGCTGAAGCAAATTCAGAGTCCGGCACACGGCAAAGGTGGAATCCACGGGACAGAAGATGACTTTCACATTTTCCGGAGCCTTATTTCTGGCGATCTCCTGACCGGTGGTAGTGGTGGTACTCAGTACAAAACGGCGTCCGGGATTGGTCCGGTTCCATTCATTGAGCAATGTCAGAGCCACATTGGTTTCGCCCACACTGACGGCATGGATCCAGATCGCGCCGCGCCATTCTTTGAGTTCAATTTTGCGTTCTGCGGAAAAGAAACCGAACCGTTCCATATATGTTTTTTTCCATCCGCCGCGCCGGATCAGTTTCACGATCAGTCCGGGCAGGAAAAACAAAAAGATCATGGGGAAGAAAAATCTGTAAATAAACAACATAAAACAGGACTCCATAGTTAATTGTTTTTGATGATAATAATATATCATGCAGTCGCTTTTTTTCCAGAAAAAAAATGAAAAAAGGTAAAAAACATTTTTTTTGTGAAAATAAAACAAAAAATGACTTTCATTTTCTGAAAGATGTACTATATTATGTATAAATATGGATCTGCCCCCTGCGGCACAGATCCGTTGGTCTTATTTTGAAATGTGAAATAAGTTATAAAACAATAGAACTAACAGCTATCCGAGAGGAGTTGGAAACCAGTGAAAATTTTACTCACAGGCATTACGGGATTGGTGGGTGCATCCGTAGTAACGGAATTGCTCCGCAAACATCCGGACTTCAGAATCGTGGCGGTGATCCGCCCCGGTCGTACCCAGACAGCACGCGCCCGCGTGGAAGATGCTCTGCGCGAACAATGTGAATTTGACGGCACACCCGAGGCTTTCGACGCGATCATGAATCAGATCGATGTGATCCCCGGCGATGTGACGCAGCTTCCCTTTGATGAAATCGCAAAATACGCTCCTTTTGATGTGATGTTCCATTGCGCGGCAGACGTCAACCTGGGTAAAGACCCCGAAGGCAAGACCTATGCCACGAACATGAACGGCACGAAACAGGCGATCGAAGCAGTCAGACGCTTCAATATTCCGCTGCTGCACTATGTGAGTACCGCATACGTTGCAGGAACCAGCGTCGGCAGAGTCATGGAAGATGAACAGCCCGCAAAAGGCTTTATCAACTCCTACGAACGCAGTAAATTCGACGCGGAAAAAATCGTCCGCGAATCCGGTATTCCTCACACGATCTACCGTCCCTCCATCATCGTGGGCAGACTTACGGACGGAAAACTGCGCAAGCCGCTGGCGTTCTACCGTATTCTGGAATTCCTCGGCAGAGTGAAAAAGAACCGTTGCGTGAAAGCCGGCATCAATCCGGCAGCACCGATCCCCATGACCATCCGTCTGCAGTCTCAGGTGAGCGACAAGATCTACTTTGTGCCGATCGACTATGTGCAGAAAGCGATCTCCACGCTGTTCTTCCAGCCGGTCTGCAACAAGACTTATCATATCACCGGTGACAGCCCGGTATCCACACACATGATCTCCGAAGCAGTTTCCTCCGTTCTGAAAGCGGAAAATCTCTGCGTGATGGATCAGGTGCCGGATCCCACGCCGGATGAATTGCTCATCACCAAGATGATCGGCGATCTCATGCCCTACTTCACCACTCAGATCATCTTCGACCAGACCAATGTGCGCGCCGATCTCGGCGATGAAGCTCTTGCCTGGAAGATGGATGTGGATTTCCTCAAGATGATGGCATACGCCTATTACAAACAGGAAAACCCGGACGTGGTGGCAGATTGCTGAACAACCACTGAAAACGGTTGAAGATCACACGGGGCGGAAAAAGAATTTTTCCCGCCCCGTTTTTTTGTTTCCGGACCCTATCTCCTTTTTCCAAACCTTTTTGGAGCTTTTTTCTTTTTTTTTGCTTCGCAAAAAAAAAGAAAAAAGCATTGAAAGATAAAAAAACAATTTTAACGAGTCAAAGCCATTTCTGCGCTTTGCACAGAAATGGCTTTGCGGATAAAAGTTTTTTGAAAAGGG
>JAZNXT010000065.1:0-14286 GCA_045594005.1 Victivallales bacterium | reverse complement strand
CGCATTGACATCTGCTCCCTTGTCAACAAGGTATTTTACAATGTCAAGTTTACCCTCCCCCCGTGCCGCCTTATGAAGCACGGTTTCGCCTTTATCATCCTTCGCATTGACATCCAAGCCTTTTTCAACAAGGTATTTTACAATGTCAAGTTTACCCTCCCCCCGTGCCGCCTCATGAAGCACGGTTCCGCCTTTACCAATCTTCGCATTGACATCTGCTCCCTTGTCAACAAGGTATTTTACAATGTCAAGGTGACCTCTTCTCGCCACATAATGAAGCACGGTTTCGCCGTCATTATCCTTCGCATTGACATCTGCTCCCTTGTCAACAAGGTATTTTACAATGTCAAGTTTACCCTCCCCCTGTGCCGCCTCATGAAGCACGGTTTCGCCTTTATTATCCTTCGCATTGACATCTGCTCCCTTGTCAACAAGGTACTTTACAATGTCAAGGTGACCTCCGAACGCCGCATTATGAAGCACGGTTTCGCCGTCATACTCCTTCGCATTGACATCTGCACCTTCTTCTACAAAGCTTTTTACCGAGCCAAAGTATCCTTTTCTCGCAGCAGAATGAAGCGAAACGCCCTTCATCCCCGTCTCCGACGCCTTACCCACCGGACTATAATCGTCGACAGAAAACACTGCAATACACACAGCGAAACACAATGCAAACAACAACTTTTTCATGATACTCTCCTTGTTTTTTTATGAATCATTTTTTTGTTGTAGTTGATATGATTAAAATCATAGCATCTTTTGCAGATAAATCAAGTCAATTACCGGAACGATGCAAAAAAAATGCAAAAAAAATCAAAAATGATCTTTTCATATCCTCCGGCAGAGCCGGTCAAACTGAAGACTGAAGACTGATGACTCCCGCGCCGGCGGGAATTGGCATCCCCAACGGGATTCGAACCCGTGTTGCCAGGATGAGAACCTGGTGTCCTGGGCCTCTAGACGATAGGGACTCGTTTCAAAAAAGGCAGATATACTATACCGCGTTCCGTTGAAAAAATCAAGGCCGGAGCCGGAAAAAACAGATTTTTTATACGGCGGCGATATATTTTTTCCACAGTTTGATGAATTTTCTCTTGATTTTTTTCAACTTTATGCTAAAGTATGTGACGCTTACCGTTTTATGGTATCCCGTTTTGCGCAACCTCGTGGTGTAATGGTAGCACAAGTGGTTTTGGTCCACTTAGTTCAAGTTCGAATCTTGACGAGGTTGCCATTTTTTATTTCCCGAAAATATGCGGCGGCATTTGCAATCCGGAAAAAACGGTATTATATTTTCCGCAGACAGAACAACGCTCCCGGAGGTTTATCATGGCGGAAGATCTGACACTTTCTGACATCAATTCCATGCTGCAGGAATTATATCATGCCAGCGGCGCACCCTATTTCTTTGACGCTCCCTTTATCGGCATTGCGGCGGCGGACGATCCCTTTTTTGTCAAATTCAAAGACATTATCGGATCTCACCACTGGACACCGGAGGAGGCATTGCATTTTGCTGCACCGGAAGCGAAAGCACAGAGCGTGATCGTCTGGATCCTGCCGGTGAACCAACGCGTCCGGGAATCCAATCATACCGAGAAAAACGGACCCTCCAAAGTGTGGGCATCCATGCGTTCTTTCGGGGAACAATGCAATGAAAATATGCGCCGTCAGCTGTGCAGACTGCTCCAGCAGAAAGGTTATGCCGCCATTGCACCCCATTTGGAACAGTTGCGGCAGGGATTCGATATTTTCGGCAAAGGATTCACTTCCAACTGGTCCGAACGCCATGCGGCTTTTGTGGCTGGATTGGGAACATTCGGACTTTCCGCAGGGTTGATCACAAAACGGGGGATCGCCATGCGCATCGGGTCGATCGTGACAGATCTGAAACTGCCGGTGACGGAACGGGAATACGGCGACGATCCCTTTGCATGGTGTACCCGCTGCGGAGCCTGTGCCGCACGCTGTCCGGGAAAAGCCATCGGAAAAGCACCGGAGGAACGGGACAAAAAACGGTGTTTTGAGCATATCGTGAACAATGTTGCACCGGGTCGGGAAAATACTTACGGCTGGATGGATCTCAGTCTGGGGTGCGGATTGTGTCAGACCTGTGTTCCCTGTGAATTCAGGAAACCCTGAAAAAAACTGGTGCATGGGACAGGACTTGAACCTGCACACCTTGCGGTACCGGAACCTAAATCCGGCGCGTCTGCCATTTCGCCACCCATGCACTGATATATTCCTTTTAATCTACTCCATCTTTCCGGAAATTAAAGTGATTTTTTGTATTTTACCGTGTTTTTTCCTTGAAAATACGGCTGGAACATCTTATATTGTGAAAAATCACTGAAAGGATGATCTCTCACTATGAAAACATACCCGTTGTTTCCGGAAAGAAAAATGCTCTCTCTGGATGGTCTCTGGTCCTTCCGCTGGCTCGGAAAAGAAATCACATTGGCTGATTTTGACCCGGCACAAATCACAGAATATGATGAAAAAGCCGCCGTACCCGGTGTCTTCGATATGGGGATCGACCGCTATTGTCAGCGGGGATTGGGGATCTACCGCACCGTGATCGCGGCAAAAGATCTGGATAAAGAAAATCTGCGGCTGCGGATCGGCGGACTGGGTCTCGCGGCAAGGATCTTTTTTGACGGTCAGGAAATCGGTCAGGCAAATATGCCCTATCTGCCGGTGATCCTGGATTTTGTGCGGATGCAGAAGGAACGGGACCATGAACTTGTCATTGCGGTGGACAACCGTTTTGAAGCGCAGCCCTATCAGTTCTTCCGGGATTTTTACGATTTTTACGGATTCGGGGGGATCTACCGCAGCGTTACATTGAGTCAGCTGCCGGACGGCGGATCCATTGACCGCGTGCAGGTCTTTACCGGAGATCTGGCGACCGGACGCGTGCTGCTGCGGATCCTGACAAAAGGGCTTGATGACGGACCTCATGCATTCACCATTTCCTTTGACAACGGGGCATCCGACACTGCCGAACTGCCGGTGGAAAATAATTGTGCGGAGATCGAATTGCCCGTGCCGGACTTCAGGATCTGGTCGCCGGAAGATCCCGCTTTGCACCTCGTAAATGTCACATACAACGGCGATACCATTGTGGAACGCTTCGGGATCCGCACCATTGAAGCACACGATCACAAGATCTATCTCAATGGAAAAGAACTTTATCTGGACGGTGCGAACCGTCACGAAACACATCCGCAGACGGGTCCGGTGCAGACGGTCCAATCCATGCTGGAAGATATCAAACTTTTCAAACAGGCGGGCATGAATTTCATCCGCAGCGTTCATTATCCCCAGGATCAGGTCTGGCTGGATCTCTGCGATGAAACGGGGATGCTGCTGTGGGTGGAATCGTTGGGTTGGAACCTCTCCGAAAAAGATGTCTGCCCGGAAACGGCAGACCGTTTTCTGGAACAGAATCGCGGGATGATCCGGGACGGGATCAATCACCCGTCGGTCCTCATTTGGGGAATGCTCAATGAATGTGCCTCTCAAAAGGAGGAATCCAGAGAAACATACGCATTGCTGTTGAAGGATATGAAAAAAGAAGATCCCTCCCGGCTGCGTTCCTTTGCCAGCTGCCGTAATATTTATGATATCTGTCTGGATGAAGTGGATGTGATTTCCATGAACTGTTATCCCGGCTGGTTTCAGGATATTACCGATTCCCAGACGCTGGCAAGCGATCTGATCGCACCTCATCTGAAAGCGATCGCCGATTTTTATTCGCAGGATCAGTTCGGCGGCAAACCGATCTTTATCAGTGAGATCGGTGCGTGCGGTCTTTACGGAGTCCGCGACCGCAATTTTGCGCAGTGGAGTGAGGATTTTCAGGCGGATTATATGGTCGGTGCTGTAAAAGCCATTCACAATGACGACCGGTTCTGCGGCTATGCGCTGTGGCAGTTCTGCGATTCCAGATCCTATCAGCGCGGTCAGATCCGGGGAAAACCCCGCGGCTACAACTGTGCCGGGCTGGTGGATGAATACCGCCGTCCGAAACTGGCTTATGATCAGCTTTCGGAATATCTCAACAGCAGAAAAAAAGGATGATCCCCGGATATGACTGCGGAACAGGATTACACGCTCCTTTCCATTGCGGAACTGGCTGCACTCATTGAGTATCACAACCGGAAATACTGGGCGGAAGGTGAACCGGAGATCACGGACGATGAATACGACCGGATCGTACGGGCATTGACGCAGAAAGATCCCGCCCACCCGATCCTTGCGCAGATCCAGGCACCCATCGTGGCAAGTTCCGGCAAGATCATCCACAAAACGCCCATGCTTTCGCTGGATAAAGCCTATTCGCTGGAAGAAGTCATTGCATGGGCAAAAAAATTTGCACGGTCGAAACAGGAAGCTCTCCTTGTGCAGCCGAAATATGACGGTATTTCCGCGTTGTGGGACAGTGGGATCCTTGCCACGCGCGGCGACGGCGAAACCGGGGAAAACATCACCGACAAAGCCTGTCTTATCGAACTGGAATCCCCGGAAGGGATCCGCGCACTGGAAACATTCAGCGGCACCGCCCGCGGCGAGATCGTGATCCGGGATGATGATTTCAAAAATCTTTATTCCACGATCCGCAACCGTAACGGAAAGACTTATAAAAATTCCCGTAATGCCGTTGCCGGGATCATGGGCTTGAAAGATATCCGGGACATGGTTCTGCAGCACGCAAAACTCACACTGGTGGATTACCGTCTTTACTCCTGGAACACACGGCTGGATACATTGGAGGACGACTGGCAGTTCATTCTGGAAAAAGCCGAAGCACTGCCCTATCCCATGGACGGACTGGTAGTGAAGATCGCCGATGAAGCATACAGTGCCTCTTTGGGGAATACCGCCCATCATCCCCGGGGACAGATCGCGTTCAAATTCAGCGGAGTCCGGCGGGAAAGCAGATTGATCGCCGTGGAATGGAGTTTCGGAAAAAACTGTCTGACGCCTGTGGCAGAGATCGAGCCGGTGGATATCAACGGCACCACGATCCGTCATGCCAGTCTGCACAATCTCCAGAATGTATTGGAAAAAGATCTGCATATCGGCGATACGGTCACCGTGGAACGGGCGGGGGATGTGATCCCCTACATCGTATCGGTCACACCCGGCACGGAACGGGTCAGCTGCCTGATCGATCATTGCCCCTGCTGCGGCACGGAACTGGTGCGGGATCTGCCGGAATTGCGTTGTCCCAATCCGGATTGTTTTGAAACGAAGCTCAAACTTCTTACTGCCGCCGTGAAAAATATCGGTATCGAACGGCTGGGTGAACCCAATATCCGGAAAATGATGCTTTCGCTGGATGTGAAAAAACTCAGCGATATTTTCAAACTGACAAAAACGCAGATCTTGAGCATGGAGGGTTTTCAGGAACTTTCCGCCGCCAATCTCATCAGGGAGATCCAGTCGGCAAAAACTGTGCCGGACTGGCAGATCCTTTCCGCGCTGAACATCCCCGGCATCGGACCGAATATGGCAAAAGCCATCATGCGCGGTCACACCTTTGCAGAATTGCGGCTTCTTTCTGTGGATGAATTGAGCAAGATCGACGGCATCGGACCGGAACGCGCCAATGCCCTCTGCCGGGAACTGCAAGCGCAAAGCATGATCCTGGATGAACTCCTTTCCTGCGTGGAAATGACTGAAAGCAAAGGTTCCGGCGGTAACAGTCCCACCGTCTGTTTCACCGGGAAGATGCCGGAAAAACGCTCCTTCTATGAAGACCTTGCAAGAAAACACGGATACGAACCGGCGGACAGCGTCAATGCGAGTCTTTCCATTCTGGTTTGCGCAGATCCCAATGAAAATTCTTCCAAACTCCGGAAAGCACGGAAAAACAATGTGCCGGTCATGGAACTGAACGAATGGATCGCATCCCTTTCAGAGGTCAAAACTCCGGAAACTCCGGAAACTCCGGAAGAAAAAACAGAAGAGTCTGAACCGGAAAAAGAAATCCAGCCGGATCTTTTTGATAACGGCGCGGAACTGAAACAGACTTTTTTTGACTTTTGACCCGGTGCAGAGTCAACGCCATTTGCAAATCTGCCCGTGCGCGGGTATATTACCGCGATGCAAAACATTCAGCAAAAAAGAAAGCAGGTCGATGATGACAACGGAAGATACGGCGGCACAGCAGCGGCTCACAGCACTTCATAACGCATTGCAGGAACGGATCCTGATCCTGGATGGTGCCATGGGTACCATGCTTCAGAAATTCAATTTTTCCGATGACGATTTCCGGGGAAGCGTTTTCCGGGATCACAGCCATATCCTCAAAGGAGACAACGATGTACTGAATCTGACCCAGCCGCAGGCTGTTTTAAGCGTCCACGCTGAATATCTCCGTGCCGGTGCCGATATCATCGAAACCAACACCTTCAATGCCAACCGTTTTTCCCAGCAGGAATATGGATTGAGCGATAAAGTATATGAACTCAACCGCGCCGGTGCCGCCATTGCCCGCAGTGCCGCAGACGCCTTTACGGAACAGGATCCGGCAAAACCGCGATTTGTTGCCGGATCCATGGGGCCGACAGGAAAAACGCTCTCTCTTTCCCCGTCCGTTTCCGATCCGGCATACCGGGATCTAACCTTTGATGAGTTGGCAGAAGCCTACGAAGAAGCGGCGGCAGGTCTGATCGACGGCGGTGCGGATATATTGCTCATCGAAACCAGTTTTGATACACTGAATGTAAAAGCCGCCATTTATGCCATCGGCGAATTGAAACGGAAACGGGGCAATGATATGCTGCCTGTCCCGGTGATGATCTCCGGAACCATTGCCGATGCCTCCGGCAGATTGCTCAGCGGACAGAATGCAGAAGCGTTCCTTATTTCCGTATCCCATACCGCCGACTGGCTTTCCATCGGGTTCAACTGTGCGCTGGGAGCCACGGAAATGCGTCCCTATCTGGCGGAACTTGCAGCAAAAGCACCCTGTTTTATTTCCGCACACCCCAATGCGGGTCTGCCCGATGAATCCGGACACTACAAACAGACGCCGGAAGAAATGGCGCGGATCATGCGGACCTTTGCCGATGAAGGGCTTTTGAATATTGCAGGCGGCTGCTGCGGGACGAGTCCGGCGCATATCAAAGCCATTGCTGAAGCCATGCGCGGCGCAATTCCCCGCAAAAGAGTCACCCCCTCCCCCGCATTGCGTCTTGCAGGACTGGATGCCCTTGTTTCCAATCCGGAACTGCCTTTCATCAATGTGGGTGAACGCACCAATGTTGCCGGATCACGGAAATTTCTGCGTCTGATCAAAGAAAAGAAATACGATGAAGCCATCCAGATCGCCCGCAATCAGGTGGAAAACGGCGCGGCAGTCATCGACATCAATATGGATGATGCCATGATCGATGCCAAAACGGAACTTTCCCGTTTTCTGCTGCTTCTTGCAGGGGAACCGGATATTGCACGCGTCCCCGTGATGATCGATTCCTCCCGCTGGGATGTGATCCGTGCCGCGCTCTGCTGTGTGCAGGGCAAAAGTGTGATCAACTCCATCAGCCTGAAAGAAGGTGAAGATGTTTTTCTTGCTCATGCAAAAGAGGCAAAAAAATTCGGTGCGGCGGTCCTGTGTATGGCATTTGATGAAAAAGGTCAGGCAGATACGCTGGAACGCAGAGTCGCAGTCTGCCGCAGAATGTATCATCTTCTCACGGAACAGGCGGGCTTTGATCCCGGCGACATCATCTTTGATGTGAATGTATTTGCTGTCGCCACCGGTCTGCCGGAACACGATTCCTACGGTGTGGATTCCATTGAAGCCATCCGGATCCTGAAACAGGATTTCCCCGCCTGCCATTTCTCCGGCGGGATCAGCAATGTTTCCTTCTCTTTCCGGGGAAATGAACCGGTCCGCGCGGCATTGCACAGTGTGTTCCTCTATCATGCGATCCGTGCCGGATTGGATATGGGGATCGTGAATCCTGCCCAGCTTTCCGCAGAGATCGATCCCGTATTGCGGACTGCCGCGGAAGATGTGATTTTGAATTCTTCTCCCGATGCCGGAGCCAAACTGCTGGAGATCGCCTCCGGGTTCGCCGGAGAGAAACTTGCCGCAAATGACGGACCGCCCCAATGGAGATCGGAATCGCTGGAAGGTCGGATCCGCCACGCTTTGATCCACGGGGATGATGCTTATATCAGAGAAGATATGGCAGAAGCTCTGAAAAAATATGCCGATCCCGTACAGATCATCGAAGGACCTCTCATGGACGGTATGGAAGAAGTCGGTGTCCGGTTCGGTGCGGGCAAAATGTTCCTGCCGCAGATCGTCAAGACCGCCCGCGTGATGAAAAATGCAGTGGCGGAATTGATGCCTGTGATCCTTCAGAACAACACCGCCGGAGCCGCCGCACGGAAAACGGTGGTCTTTGCCACGGTGAAAGGGGATGTGCATGACATCGGAAAAAATATCGTTTCCGTGGTGCTGCAATGCAACGGGTTCCGTGTCGTCGATCTGGGTGTGATGGTTCCCTGTGAAACGATCATTGAAACAGCCATAAAGGAACACGCCGATATCATCGCCTTGAGCGGATTGATCACGCCGTCACTGGAAGAAATGGCACTGGTGGCAGATGAGCTGGAAAAACGGAAACTGAATATCCCCCTGATGGTGGGCGGAGCGGCGGCATCACAGGTCCATACCGCATTGAAACTGCAATGCCGTTATCCCTCGGGGATCGTGGCATACACCACCGATGCCTCCCGATGCGCGCCCGTGGCAAGACAGCTTGCCGATCCGGAAAAACGGGATATTTTCATTGCCCAACTCAAGGAAGAATATGCAAAGATCGCCGCAGAACACGCTCAAACGGCAAAGGAGTTGATCCCTTTCACAGACGCCGCGGCAAAGGCAGAGATCAATACCGATCCCGCACCTGCTCCGGCAGCGGAAGGAGTCACAGTGCTGGATCTTGCAATGGAAGATGTGGTTCCGTATATCAACTGGAACGCTTTCAAGAACGCCTGGGATCTTTCCTCCTCAGCGCACACAAATGATGCCGGTGCCTGTCTGCTCTGCGATGCAAAAAAAATGCTTGCACAATTTCCATTCGTCCTGAAAGCGGCAGTGGGGATCTTCCCCGCAAAAAAGATCGATGCCGATACGGTGGAAGTCTGCGGAAAACGCCTGCCGTTCCTGCGTCAGCAGACCGGGAGCTGCCGGTCCCTTGCGGATCTCATCTGCGGTCATCTGGGATTTTTTGTCCTGACTGCCGGTCACGGAGTGGCGGAAGGTGCGGCAAAATTCCGTGAGGAAAACAATGATTACAGTGCATTGCTGCTGCAAACACTTGCCGGATCTCTTGCCGAAGCTGCCGCAGAATATCTGCACAAAGTGAAGATCCGCGAACTCTGGAGCGATGATCTTCCTGCGGGGATCCGCCCTGCCATCGGATATCCGCCCTGCCCCGATCATACGCTGAAACGGGATATTTTTGACTTGCTCAACGCGGAAAAGGCATTGCAGGTCCACCTGACGGAAAGTATGATGATCGATCCGCCGTCATCGGTCTGCGCATTTCTCATTCCCGCAGAGGGTGCAAAATATTTTTCTGTGGAAATTGCGGGTGGAGATCAACTTGCCGTTTACGCAGAAAAACGCGGAATCCCCGCAGAAAAACTGAAAAAGTTTATCGCCTGTCTGATCCAAAATTGAAGAGATGGAAAACGAACCGGGATTCAATCCTTGAAAAAGGGATCGTAAGCGGAATCGTCCTCCGAAAGATATCCGATGCGTTCCCTGAAATTTTCCGGTGCGGAACGGGATGGCGTAATGGCGGAATCAACAGCGGCATGACCATCCACATAAACAGCGACTGCGCCGCCCGGATGACGGAAATCCGCAAAACCGCCCTTCCCCGATGATGTGTTGTAAAGGTAGGATGTGGGACCGGCTTCCGTTCTGCTGAGAAGATAAGCGGCATCTGCCGCGATCACCACCCGGGCGGGTGCAGTGACTTTTGCCGTGCTGACAAACCGGTAGTTGGGCGGTCTGGCATTGACATTGGCGAAGGAAAGCAAATAATTATAGCCGTAGCCCGCATATTGGGGAGCATAACTTTTTTTCTGCGTCAGTTTGAATTTTGTTTCCGGACAGGCAAAGATCTCCCCGCTGCCGCGGTCTGCGGCGGAAATGCTCTGCGCCAATATTCCCGCCGATCGATAATCCGCCGAAGCATCCCACTGTTTTTTTTCCGTATCCCACGCCGGACAGAACAACCCGCCATTGGCATCGGCATACAGCAAATGCTGAAGCGCGATCTGCCGGATATTGTTGAGGCAGACCGATTGTCTGCCCCGCTCCTGCATGGAAGAAACCACCGGAAAAAGCATGGTCGCCAATGTGCAGATGATGGCAATGACCACCAGCAGTTCAATCAGCGTAAACGCTGATTGAGTGAAGGTGTGAAGGTGTGAAGAGCTTTTTTTACATCCGTAAAAAAAGCGTGAAGCGCGCCCTCGCGGGCGTAGGGAGGTGGTTCTTTTATAAATTTTTTTGAGGAAATACAACGATAAACTTCCTGTTTGACAAACAAGCCTCACAGGAAGTTCAATCAGCGTGAATCCTTTGACTCCATGCTTTTTCACGGTCAGTTCTTTCCTGTCACAAAGTTGCGATCACGCCATCTGCAGCGGCACTTTCAAAAATATGTTCCGTGGTCGTTTCCGCAAAAGCACCCAGTGCGGCAAGTTCAGGATCTGCATCAAACTTGAGTGTGACTTTTGCCGATCCTTCCACCGTAATGGTGTTGGTGCCGTCGGAATAAACGCGGTCAGTTTCAGACCAGTTTGCCAACGAGCCGCCTTCGATCCACAGCGTCACTGTGCCATCCTCATTCTGCCGGACCACATCGCTGCCCCAATGGGAGCCGAAGGCAAAAATATCATTTCCGCCGCAGCCGTTCAGGATGTCATTCCCTGCGCCGCCGCAAATAAGATCATCTTCAGTGCCGCCGCTGATCCGGTCATTGCCGCCATCGCCGAACAATTTATTTTTGCCGGATGCGGCAAAGATCACATCATCACCGGCACCGCCGCGACAGATCATGCCATCATTTTTTCCGGGCGTGAAATTGGCAATGGTCAGGTCCACCACATCGCTGCCCGCGCCTGCACGGATCTCGGAGATCCGGGAAAGCCGTGCGGATTTCACATCCACACCGTCGGCGATCGCGGAAAAGATATCATCCAGAAAAAGCGCATCGCCGTTATCATCATCGGTCAGATACAAAATATTATTGTCCGATCCGGCAAAGACATCACAGATCCGGTTCTTTCCGGCGATCACCGCAGTTTCCCCACTCACAGTGTTCCGTGCCTGATGTGCGGCATCCCAGCTGCCGGAAACCTTCGCAAAAAAGATGTCACCGGCTTCATTTTCTGCGGAACGGATCACATCGGCATCATTCCGTACCACTGTATTGGTGAGGCAAAGTGTTTCCCCGGCAGCACCGTTTTTCACCACACGGTAATAGAGCGTACCTTCCATATTCACCGCATTGACCGCATCTGCCCGGACACAGAGTGCGGTAGAAAAATCACCGGTCCGGGAAAATTCCACACAGGAATCCGCATCCAGTTCGATTCCCGCAGAAAAATACCGGTTCACGGAAAGCACAAGATCCCCCTGCTCTGTCACGCCGATCGAGTGATACAGCTCATTGCCCGCCACCGCCGCAGAATACAGGGATGTCGATTCCGTTTCCCCGATCGTGATCGTATCCAGTTTGATCCCCGCGGCATTGCCTGCGATCACATAACGCCCGGCACTCTGCCGGAGATCGGTACGCAGAGCATAACTGCCCGACCCGGAAAAACGGGAAAGATCGTCCACCACCATTTCCGTGAAAGATGCCGCATCAATGAGAATACTGCCCTGATTGACCACTGCCCCCTTGAACGAATTTTTCCCGGTGAGTGTGAGGTGTCCCTCATTGGATACGGTATCCGTTTCCGTGGTGCAGCGGATATCTTTTGCAGTCATCACCGCTCCTTTCCCGTTGTAGATCGCGCCGCCGGAAACCGCAGTGTTTTCACTGAAAGTCACGCCGGAGATCAACATTTCCCCGGTGCTGGTGACATTTGCCACGGCACCGCCCTTCTGTCCTGCTGAATTTTTGGAAAAGATCCCTCCGGAAACCGTCATTTTTGCATAATTGTAAACCGCTCCGCCCTCATTGGCGGCGATATTGCCGGAAAAGGTATTGTCAAGCAGGGAAAGATCACAGATATTAGTTTGAGAACCAACGATTTGCGTCCAGGAGGAATCATAAATATATTCGGTATAAGTGTCGTTGTAAACTGCCCCGCCGCAATCGGCGGAATTGGAAGTAAAAAGCGTTCCGCCGATACTGCCGTCTGCACCGTTGTGAAACTCCACGGCACCACCGGATCCGCCGGAATTTTTTGTAAATTCGCTGTCCTCCAGCATCAATGTCCCCCCCTGCTGCTGATACGCACCGCCGTAATGGGCTTTGTTTTCCGTGAATGTGGCTCCGGACATGGTCACGGCTGCCAACATGGCACAGACTGCGCCCCCTGCCGCGCCTTTGTATCCTGCCGCAAAGCCATCTTCTGCGCTGTTGGAAGTGAAAAGGGTATCTTTGATATCCAGCGTTCCCACATAAATTTCCAGACCGCCGCCCACAGCATTGTATCCATTGAAATCTTCTGCGTGATTATCTTTGAATGTGGCTCCGGAAATATTCATGGTGGCGGAAGTACCGGTAATGGCACCGTAATTTTTTGTGGATCCGCTGATCACACCGCCGCCGGAATACAGTCCGCCGTTCACCTCGATATTACTGATGAAGGCTCCGGAAGAAACGATCATGCTGCCCCCGGAAATGAGGGAATAATCATGCCCGAATCCGCCGAGGATGATGCCGGAGGCACTGCCGCCGTGATCCACATACATCACGCCGCCTTCATAAATGGAAATGTCCGAAACTTTTGCGCCGCGTCCCACATACATGGAATCCGCAGCCGCACCCGTCTGCAAGGTCGTTCCCGTGACAGATGCCGCGCCGTCACCGACCTGTGTTCCGCCGGAATACACCAGCACTTTGTTTTCTTCAAAACTCATTTTTCTGCCTTTCTGTTTGAGTTTTTTTTTATTTCCCCTTCAAACAGAAAAACCGGGTCGGAACCCGGCAGAAAACAGGAATACACACCATTTCTGCCGCATAGATCTTTTCATCCGGCAGCAGCAGTGCATCTTCATTCCCTGTATTGCGTTACGGGCACAACCCCGGCATCCTGCCGGAAGGGATCTTTCAGCGGTACGGGGATCTGACTTATACCGGAAAAAAACGGTACTCACAGTTGCGCGACAGCCCATGATTCACACATGGTTCACCCGCAATCCGCTGTTTTTTTATAACAGTCTTCAGTCTTCAGTCTTCAGTCTTTTAACTTTCAACTCCTTTACAAATTCTCCGATCCGTTTCAATGCTTCGCGGATCCCTTCGATACTGGTGGCATAGGAACAGCGTACATATCCTTCGCCACATTCTCCGAATGCGCAACCCGGCACGACCGCCACATTCTTTTCTTTCAGCAGCCGCACGGCAAATTCCGTGGATGTCAGACCGGTGGAAGTGATATTGGGGAAAACATAAAATGCGCCATTGGGTTTGAAGCAGGTCAAGCCGATATCATTGAAACCTTTTACGATCAGGTTCCGGCGGTCGCAATATTCCTGTTTCATGCGTTCCATTTCGCATTTACCGTTTTTCAATGCTTCTTCCGCGGCATCCTGTGCGGTGATCGGTGCGCAGAGCATGGTGTACTGATGGATCTTCATCATGGCATCAATGATCCTTGCCGGACCGCAGGCATAGCCGATCCGGAATCCGGTCATGGCAAATGCTTTGGAAAATCCGTGAAGGAAAATGGTCCGTTCTTTCATTCCGGGCAATCCGGAAATGGCAGGCAGAATCTCAGAATCGTATACCAGCTCGGAATAGATCAAATCGGAAAGAACGATCAAATCATGTTTGACCGCCAACTTTGCGATTACCTTCATCTGATCCATATTGATCGTTGCACCTGTGGGATTGCAGGGAAAATTCAGCAGGATCGCCTTGGTCTTCGGAGTGATCGCCTTTTCCAGATCCGCAGGATCAAGCGCAAACCCGTTCTTTTCATAGGTATTGACTGCCACAGGAACCCCGAATGCCATTTTGATTTCCGGCGCATAAGAGAAAGTCGGAGGCCAAGCGGTCTTAGGAA
>JAZNXT010000064.1:0-6936 GCA_045594005.1 Victivallales bacterium | reverse complement strand
GTATTCGCAATACAATGTCTTATATTCTACAACACCAGAATCTTATAGCCAATAAACAGGCGTTGTTTTATAGATTTGACGAATACCAAAAAAGAATACAAACAATAGATCAATTAAGAATTTTCTTGGGTTTTGTCGATGCTGAATATTTTATAAAAAAGCAAAAATTGGCACAATTGGAACGAAACTTGAAAAATATTTCAGTAGAAGAGGAAAGATTAAAACAGCGAAGAAAAAAAGAAAAGGAAACAATAAAACAATATCTTGATAAATATTTAGCAATTGCCGGTTCTGCTCTTTGGGATAATGTTTCCTCTGAAGCAATCTGTAATGCTCCGGGAAAATATTTAAAAGAGATAAAAAAGCATAAACTGGATGTAGCAGTAAATTCAGATATGTTTGGACAAAGGCAAGAAGAATTAAACGAGGAAGAAGATAATTTATTGCTTGACGAAAGAAAAAAACAAGCGGAATTATCAAATATTAACAAGTCAATAAAATATGCGAGACAGTTTTTAGAACAACCGTATCCTGATTTTTCTGCGAATATTTCCGATAAATCGGTCTGTCCATTTTGTCATACTGAACATAATACTTTGTTTGAAAAATCTGCAAATAAATTAACTGAAGCGATAGAGTGGCTGAATTGCGAGCTTAATAAGACATCGCAGATACTTGATTCTTTTGTTGCTGAACAAAAGGCGATTCGCTCTCAATTGGAGGAGATACGAACAAAAATAAAACACGTCAGACAAGAACAACAGGAACTTGCCAATAGCATAACTGAAGCAGAAGGACAACGAGCAATTCGTACCCAAATAATGAAACTAGCCTTGCGCATAGAAATCGCCTTAGAAAATTTAACGGAAGCAAAAGATCAAGAACTCTTCCAAAGAAAAAAAGAGTTGGAAACAGAACAAAAGCAGATTAAAAAAGAGCTTTTAGAAAAATATAATGTTGAGAAAAAACTAGCAGAAGCGAATGATTTTCTCAATAAAACAATGAATATTATTGGTGAAAAGTTTCCTTTTGAAGCTTCTTACAAACCTGTTAGCCTGAAATTTGATTTTGAAACATTTGATTTATGGTTTGAAAAAAATGGAGAGAAGATCTATTTACGGGCAATGGGGAGTGGTGCAAACTGGCTTTATTGCCATCTTTCGTTGTTCTTGGCGTTTAATAAATTGTTTTGTAAATATTCTTCGAGTTGTGTAATTCCCCCTATCCTTTTTATCGACCAACCAAGCCAGGTTTATTTCCCTACACAAGTAGATACAACAGAAAATTTTGATTTCAAGAATTTTAGTAATGGTTCAAAACTGGACGATGATATGCATGCTGTAACGAATCTTTATGAACAGCTTTGGCATTATGTTGAGGATTGTAAACAGGAATTTAATATTGAGCCGCAAATTATTATAACAGACCATGCCGATAAATTACACTTACAAGGCGTCGATTTTGAAAAACTTGTTGATGGACGTCGTTGGAGGACACGTGGTTTCTTGGAAGAATACTAACTAAGCATCAGTTCCGCTCATTACTTTTACATATACCACCGAAAACTCACGATCAAGGTCGTATTCTTTGCTAATACTTAAAATCGTAATGTTACGTTTTTGAGTGTTGTGTCTGGTATTTTATTTTTGCTAAAATCCAGTTTGGCAAATTTTGGCAAATAAATCCATCAATTTGTGCAGAGTTTAATGCCCAAAATTTGGGCATTATCCCAGATAGCCTTCGGCGGTTCCGTTTTTGATATCGTCATCGCTGACGAATTTCAGCGTGATCTCCGCGGCACTCCGGTCTTTCACCGTTATGGAATTGATCTCACCCCAAGTGATAAGTGTATCGGTGCCGGATCCGGAAACGGTGAGCATATCCTTCGTGATATTTTCCTCAAACTGCAAAGTCACGCTGCCGGACTCGTCCTGCAAGATCACATCCCGTCCGGAATATTCGCCGAAGACAAAAATATCGTCTCCGCCGCATCCGTTCAGTACATCATCGCCGCTGCCGCCGATCAGCACATCGTCCCACTGATTTGCACTGATCCGGTCATTTCCGGCATCACCATACAGGATATTGATCCCGTTACCACCCCAAATGACATCATCATCATCGCCGCCGCGGACTGTGATCTTTTCAAAAGAAAAGCGTTGGGATGTCAGGTCGATAAGATCATTTCCGGCACCTGCAAGGATTTCCTCCACATTGGAAAAACGCGGACTCCCGTCAGCCACGCCCTGCGGATAATCCAGCAGGGGATTATCCAGATAGAAGGCATCGCCCCTGACATCGTGAGTCAATGCGATCACAGAATGATCGTCCGAACCGGTAAAGACGGCATCAAAAGAATTTTTCCAGACGGTATTGATCTTTTCTCCGGTGAGATCGTTCGCAGCAATATCCAGCGCACCGCATTTCCCACTTGAAATAGCGAAAAACACGTCCGTTTTTCCGTCGGATTCTCCACCATTCCAATGGAGCCGCGCATCGGTCGTCCCGTCTGTAACGGTGATCGTATCACCCCGGGTGAACCGTTCTTTTGCGCCTTTGGAGAAGACACGCCAATCATAATCGCCCGTCTGCAATCCGAAGGTATTGACGCCCTCCACCCCGGCAGAGAACCGGAAGAAATCATCGCTTCCTGCAGCATAATATTCCACATAATATGTATCCACGTTTGCCACAGGATGCCAGGAAAGCGAATCGGGCGTTCCCACCAATCCCGTCGGCGGCTGCGGTTCATCGAATGTCACGCTCAAATAAAGTTGTTTTCCGCTCTGCAAAAGGGTAAAGAGCAATCCGTTTGCCGCCAGAGCATCGCCGCCGACGCGCAGATCTTCCGTCAGGATCAGCCCGTCTTCCAGCGTCACGGAAACGGTATCATCGAATGTTTTATTTGTGATTGCAAGTTTATAGTTTCCGGTTTCCATCAGGTCATCCACAATGATCGTGAATGCGGCACCTTTGAGCTGATCCAAATCGCTCACGATGGAAAGATCCGCACTTGTCCGGCAAGTGAGATCAAATACGAACCGGAATTCCGGTTCGATGGTCACTTTATCCAACAGATCCACTCTGCCGCTGACAGTCATCACACCGCCGAATGTCACTTCCTTATTCGCCGTAAGATTTCCGCCGGAAAAGACCTCTGCATCCACAACAGCTGCGCCGGATACTGTAAGATAGCCGTACACACCGGTTGCGGACATGACCGCTCCGTCCATCGCAGTAATGCCGGTATCCTTTCCGATCACGGTATCAAAAATCAGATCTTTTTTGACGCTGAGCTGACCGGATGCCAGGTTCAATCCGCTTGTTTCCCCCTGGATCACATCTCCGGTCATCATACCGATCAACGCATGGGAAGAACCGCCCTGTGTATAATGATTGGTCATTGCACCGGCACTCATGATCAGGTCTGTGGCAGCCCCCTGTTCCTTTTCAAAATGCAGATACCCGCCGCGTTCCACCGTCACAGCAGAAACACCTGCGGAATCATTCATATACACTGCGCCGCCGCTGCTGATCACCATTTCCTGAAGAGAGGCTTCACTCCACGCAGAAATGATCCCGCCGCTCGCCACGATCACCGATGAAACTGTACCGCCGGTCGTATCCAGCATCCCGCCGCTGCTGATCACAGCAGAGATCACAGTACCGGACCGGTTCAAAAGTTCCGAAGCACTTCTCAGCAGGATCTGCCGGATCTCGGCTCCGGCTGCGGCATCCAGCTGCCCGGTATAAAAAAGATTTTGTGCCATCCCGGTAAGAGTGCTGCCGCTCAAAAGGTTCAACTGCGTCTTGAACGGATTGCCGTCACTGTCAACACCCGGATACTGATAGAATGTAATATCGTTATAAGTGGCTCCGCCCTGTAAATCCAGCGTTTCGATCCTGCCGGAGTTGACCATTTCTGCACCATCAGCCAGGGAAACGGTATTGAATTGCACATCGCCACCAGCCGAAGCGGAAGCCCCGGAAGCAATTTGACAGTTTCCGAACATGGCGGAACCGGCAGCGGTCAACATCCCTCCGTTCTGCACTTCCACATCCGCAGCACTGGCAACATTTTCTCCGGCAGCGGAAATATACATACTGCCGCCATTTTGGATCACAGCTCTGTTCAGGATCCGCGCGCCCTCCCCTGCCGAAAGGATACCGCCATTCCCAACCAGCGCGCCGTCGGTCAATTCACCGTAAAGATAAAGCGTCCCGGCAGTCCCGGCAGATCCGGCAGTTCCATGGATCTCTGTATATCCGGCGCGGGCATCGGCAAGAAAAGTCAGTTTCGTGCCGCGGATCACCACATTGTATGCGTTCCCGGCAACACCTTCACCGGTCACATTGGTCAAATTACAGATTTCTTCACCTCCGTGGATATAAGAACCGATCTTTCCGCCCTGCTCCAATGCCACGCCATCCGCATGCGCGCCGCTGGATAATGTGACGCTTCCGCCGGAATAGATCCCCAAATGATCCACACGCGCGCCGGAGAAAATTTCAGCAGACCCGCCGGAAAATATTTCAGTAAACCCGGAAGCAGATCCGCCGGAAAGCGCAGAAAGTTTACCACCGCTGAAAACGGATGTATAGGCGGCACTTCCGGAAAGTTCCATTTTCCCGCCGGAATAAATATTGGTATCGGCAGCATTTCCTCCGGATGAAACAGTCATTTTTCCGCCGGAATAAATATTGACAGCATTTACGTTTCCCAGCACGCCGACACTGGAATACCCATAAATTTCCCCGCCGCCGATCTCAAGACCGCCGGAAAAATGATCTGAACCGATTATCAGCGTTTCGCCCATAAAAAAACCTCATGCATACATCTGTTTTCATACAGTATTATACACGAAAAACAGAAAAAAACAACAGAATGAGGTGAACATTTCCAAAAAATCATTATTCAGGTGTTGCAAAATACCTGTTCCTGTGCTATAATGATTGTGAGAAAGCAGAATAATTTTATCTGCCATAACAAATAATAACACTTTTCAAGGAGATAACAATGATGAAAAAAATCCTGCTCGCAGCCGTGATCGCAGTGGGTGCAGTCTGCGGACTTCACGCACAAAAGGTAAAAAATCCGAAAATTGAGGATGTGTACGATCTGTATAAGCCGAAGACAACCAAAAGCGTGCATATCTGGGTGGACGGCAATATCGGCAGACGCGTTTCCCTGTTCTTCGGAAGAAACCCGCTGGTCACTGATAAAGACGGTAATCCTGTAGAAGATAAAACCAAGGCCCTGCTTCAGCCGGATCCGGCACCTGTTGTCACAAAATTTGCATCTCTGCGGAACCACGGTTCGGAAGACGGACGCGCGTTCCATCTGCGTGGTGGAGTTTCGTTCAGCAGAGATGTGTGGACAAAAGTGATCTTCTCCTTTGTACCGCGTCTGGATGGAAAAGTCCGTATCTCCGTGAGTCATGGCGGCACCCGTTTCCGTGATAAAGTCACGAAAAAAGAATTTCAGTTTCCGAACTGGGGATATTGCCGCTATGCAAAATTTGAAGTGATCCAGGGTACAAAACTGGTCGATTCCAATATCCAGAATATGGGAAAATGGGGCATCGGCAAAAATGCCTATCCCAATGTTTTCAGAAAAGATATCAAATGTGAAATGATCAACGATAAAGACGGTCCCACGGTCAAAGTTCTGCGTTCCACTACCGGTCTTTCTCAAATCATCCCGGTCAAAAAAGACACACCGGTCATGATTTCTTTCTATGTGAAGGGTGACGACTGGTTCGACGCGAAATTCTGATCATTCCTGAAACTGTCAATACGGGAGTCTGTTGCATGAAAAAATTGCTTGCTGCCTTGTTTCTCTCTGCTGCTGCACTGTGTACCGCACAGGATCACAGTCTGCGGGAAGTATATGATCTTTACAAACCGGATGGCGTGACAAAGGTTTGTCATATCAGTGTATCCGGCGACCTGCCGCAAGGCAGAGTTTCCATGTATCCGACTCCGCGTATTCCGGAAATCCCGGCGGATGAAAACGGGATCAAAACTGTTTATACCCGCTTGGTCAATATCGGATCGGAAGACGGTCGTGCGTTCCACATGTGGGCAAGCACCCCCATCAAGACTGATGAGTGGACGCGGGTCGCTGTTTCTTTTGTCCCGCGCATGAGCGGCAAAGTGCGTTTTTTCATTCGTCCGGAATATGCCACGCGTGTCCCGGGATTCCTGTATCCCACATTGCGTTTCATGTCGCTGGCAAAATTAGGTGCGAAAGGCACAAAATTTCAGGATATGCTGTTTGATAAAAAATTGACCCGTACCTGGAATGTGGTTCCATTCAAAAACAAAAGCTGGGAAGCAAAATTGAAACCGGAACAATTCAAAAAAGCACCGGACGCTCCCGGCGGAAAATATGTGAAGACCTGCAGGGATTTCTCTCAAGTCATTTCCGTCAAAAAAGAACAGGAAGTCGTGATTTATTTTTATGTGAAAGCCGGCGACGAATTTCTCAGCAAGATCCCCGGCGATCCGACAAAACTGTAAAAACAGCCTTTCAGCGGGGTGCAAAGCACCCTACTCTCGGGCGGCTCTGTTTCGCTGCGCTCACTTGCCGCCAGTCTTCAGTCTTCAGTCTTCAGCCGGGTTTACCACGGGCAGAGCGAATGAGCGGCTCCCGCCCTCCGGTTCACAAAATAAAAAAAGCTTTTGATTACGCCTCATTCGCGTCCCATCTGTCCCCTTTGTCCCCGGCGTCCCATCTGTCCTTCCAAAACAAAAATCCCCTCCCCCGCCATGCGCGGTGCGCAAAGCACACTTCTCTCGGGCGGCTCAGTTTCACTGCGTTCATTTGCCGCCTGTGGCAAACAAGCGAAGCGCAGTTGAGCCACCGATCCAAAAAAGGCGGCTCTCGCTACGCGTGCCGCCAGTGGCAAACAAGCGAAGCGCAGTTGAGCCACC
>JAZNXT010000063.1:0-35181 GCA_045594005.1 Victivallales bacterium | reverse complement strand
TCTCTCCTTATTGGGAACAAGGCGATTATCAAACACTCCGTACAAATCCGTACAAGTCCGACAAGTCCGAAAAGTCCAAAAACTCCGAAAAGTCCGACAACTCCGTACAAATCCGTAGGAAAGAGAGATTTTTCAACAGGAAAAAATTATTGAAAAATTGCATTTCTCTGTATTTTGTGCTATATTACGGGATTATATTTGGATCGGGATTCAGAGAAAGAACGCAGTTTTATGAATTTTTATGAGATCGTACTGACCGGGATCGGGCTGGCAATGGATGCCTTCGCCGTTTCCGTTGTACTCAGTTCGGATAAAAATAATATCTTCTGCTGGAAAAAGATGCTGCTGACCGCATTTTTCTTCGGTGCATTTCAGGCATTCATGCCCGTTGCAGGATGGCTGATCGGTAATGTTGCAGCCGGGATCGTGGAATATTGCGGAAAATTCCTTGCCGCCGCTCTGTTGGGTGTAATCGGTGCGAAAATGATCTTCGATAAACCGGAAGAAGATAAAATCCAAATCTTCAATTTGAAACTCCTCACGGCATTCGCATTTGCCACCAGTATCGATGCACTGTTCGTGGGTGTTTCCTTTGCCTGTCTGAAAATGAAATGTATCGCCGCGGAAGTGCTGATCATCGGATTTGTCACATTTCTGATCGCGCTCGGCGGCTGTTGCTGCGGCAAGTTTTCCGGAAAGATCCTCGGCAGAAAAAGCGGGATCGCGGGCGGTCTGGTCCTTATCGGATTGGGCTTGAAGATCCTGATTTTCTGATTTTCTGATTTTCTGATCTTACAGCGTGATCTTTTCTGCGGCAAGCAGAAATCTTCCGTAATACGCTTGCGCCGCCGCAATATTTTCCAGTTCAACGCGTTCCAAAATTTCACCATGCACCATTCCCTGTCGTGCGGCATCAAGATCCGGGTAAAGCCCTGCCCCCACAGCACCCATCATGGCACATCCCAAAAGAGATGCTTCCGGATTGACGGGCGCAATCTTCTTTTCCTGCAAAAACAGCGCACACGCAGCACGGCGGACGCATGTTTCACGGTTTGCAAGAGATTGCAGCACAATGGCTTCAAAGGGATGATCCAATTTTTCCAGCAGATCGCAGGATTGACGCAACGCACAAAGCGTCCCCAATATCGCCCCCTGCACAAGATCGGTCTTTCCGTGGGAAGCCTTCAGCCCCGCCCATTGCGCACAGGGTGTGTAATCCATATACGGTGCGCCCCGTCCCAACAGATACGGCAGAAAAACGGGCAGATCATCAGGGAGAAACTTCCGTCCGTTCCCGATGGCAAAGAATTCATCCATGGAACAATGGATCATATTTTTTGCCACCCATTCCAGAGAAAATCCGCCGCCCGGCACCGATCCCAGATACAATTCCACAGAAGGATCTGCGTGGACAAATGCAAAAAGTTTATTCGCCAGCGCGTGATAAGTGCCGCGGCTCCCCGTTGCAAGAAGCTGCCCCGCCGTCCCCAATGTCAGTGACAGAGTATTCCGGTCGGTTCCTGCGCCGAGTGCCGCACTGGCAAGATCGCCGGATCCGATGATGACAGGCAATCCTTCCGGCAAAGCGCAACGCTCCGCAGCCCGTGCTGTAAGAGTGCCGCAGACTGCAGTTGATTTCAGGACCTGCGGAAATTTTTCCGGCTCCAAAGCCAGACTCTGCATCAATTCCGCATCCCATTTTTCCTGATCCAACCGGTACAGCAATGTGCCGGAAGCATCGGTACCATCGCTGAAAAATTCACCGGTCAGACGGTATGCAATGTAATCTTTGACCTGAAGAAAATATTTTGTCCGTGCGTAATCTTCCGGATGTTCCTTTTTCATTTTCACGATCTTCGGGAGCGTAAACACAGGCGTCACCGGATTTCCTGTCCGGTCAAGGATCAATTTCCCGTGAGTTTTTGCAAGGTTTTCCGCCTCCGCATTTGAACGGTTGGAACACCACAATTCTGCAGGACCGACCGGCTTCCCCGCCTCATCCACAGCAAGGAGCGTGTGCATATTGCCGGTCAGCGCGATCGCGGCAATATCATTTTCTTTTTGCGGGAGTTCCCGGATACAATCGCAAGCCAGCCCGAACCAGATATCTGCATCCTGAAAATCCGGGCTGCCGGTCCGGTCGATCCGCCGGGATTTCAGCGCAAGAAGCGTACCGGCAGTATCGATCAGCGCGCTTTTCACGCGACTGGTTCCGATATCAATGGCAAGGATCTTTTTCATGGTCATGCCCTCCCCTGCATCACGGCAGCAGGAATGTTGAACGGATCTCCGGATCCTTCAGCAAGGCTTCGTTGCGTTCTTTTCCTCCGGGAGCATTGGAGCTGAGGAATACAGGCGGCTCGATCCCCGCGGCACGGAGTTTTTCCACGGTCAGCGCGGAAAGCGTGTGAACGATAAATGAGCCTGCAATGGTGGAAAGAGGAGCCATGGGCGTATCGCCGCAAACGGTCACGGAAGCATCCCCCTGCGGCACATGGTTATCGATGAGGATCAATTCATTCCGCAGTGCATACAGATTGGCGATCCGGGAGTGATTGCCCGTTTCGGCACGGTAATTCCCGGAAGTGACGGCAATGACTTTCACGCCCCGGCTCAACGCAGTTTCCGCCACTGCGACCGGCGCGGCATTTTTGCCGGATGTGGAAAGCACCACCAGCGCATCACCAGCCTCAAGACGGGAACAATTCACAATATCCGCCCCCAGCTGTTCATTGTGTTCTGCGGCACTGGTCAGAAAGCCCGGAGTCTGTGCAATACTCATGCCCGGTCCCCACAAAGGACGCCAGAATGCAGGCGCGCCCGCGCGGTAAAAGACATCTTCTGCCAGGATCGCGGAATGAGTACAACCGAAAATATAGATTTTTTTTCCGTTTGCATACGCGCGGGCAAGGGTCTCTGCCGCCAGATCAAAAGCTGTCGATTCTTCCGCAGTGATCCGGGCAAGGATCTCCCGCACGGCGTCAAAATATTTTTCTGTAAAGTTTTTTTCTGTATTTTCCATAATTTTTCCGGCTCCTGTATATGTTTTTCCATAACATAATGTAAAAATAGTGAAAATTCAAGTAAAAATCCGCTTGCAAATCATAAAGAATGAGATTAGATTACGAAAAGATCACAAAATATCTTATCAAGGAGTGTATAAAACATGAATGACGATTTTGCCCGTCACTGTGTAAGTGCAGCCGAAACGCTCGCCAAAATCAAAATCGTACCCGTGCTGGTACTGAACGATGAAACAAAAGCTCTCCGCCTCTGCGAACTGCTGATGAAATATGATCTCGGCGCAGCCGAAGTCACTTTCCGTACACCTCAGGCTCACAGCATCCTGTGCGCCATCTCCAAAAATTTCCCCGAACTTTATCTCGGTGCAGGCACGATCCTCAATGTTGCCGACCTGAAACGCGCATTCGATGCCGGAGCAAAATTCGCAGTATCTCCCGGATTCACTCCCCGCGTGGTGAAAGCCGCCATCGAATCCGGCTATCCCTTCGCTCCCGGCGTCTGCACACCTTCCGAAATCGAACAGGCGTGCGAACTGGGTTGCCGTTTCCTTAAATTCTTCCCCGCAGAAGCTGCCGGCGGTGCAAAAATGCTCACAGCGATGAGCGCGCCGTATAAGCATCTCGGGCTGAAATTTATGCCTACCGGCGGCGTCACCAGCAAAAATGCCGCCGATTATCTCGCGGTTTCCAACGTGGCTGCCGTCGGCGGAACATGGCTTGGAAAAGCCGAAGATCTGGAAAATGACGCATGGGACAAGATCGAAACTCTCATCAAAGAAGCATCCGATCTGGCAAAGAGCCTCTGATCATAAAAGTTTATTCCTCTCTTATTTGAGGCTGAAAATCCGGTTTTTGCAAAAAAATCGGATTTTTTTTGCATTTTTTTGTTTGAAGATAAAATAATTTGATATTCCAAAGCGTTATTTGTTTGTGAAGGGCATGAAACCCGGAAGAAAAAAACAAAGAACAAACAAAACTCAAGAGAAGGAGAAAAACTATGAAGAACGACAAAGGAAAATGGATCGGGCTGGCAGCAGCAGTCGTAACCCTGGGTGTGATCGGCTTCACCAATGTTGACGCAAGAGATCATCATCGCCACGGAAGACATCACGACGGCGGACGCACCGCAGTGGAAATCGTGAAAGCGATCTTTGCACCGGCAGTGACAGTGGCACCCCACAGAGTCTATGTGGCACCGCCCCCGCCGCCGCCGAAAATCCACCATCAGCATCATCACAGACCGGCACCGCCTCCGCCGCCGCGTCACCATAAGAAAGGAGGCAGAGGGTAATACATGACCTCACGGGGAATCATAAAAAGAGTTGACACGCACAGAAAAACAGGAGAAAACGCCGGGCACGGCGCAAAATATGCGCAAAAAGGGAGTGTTTTTTCGGGGGAAATATTTTTGAAAGATGCCGCAGTTGAGCAAGAACATCACAAAAGTATGCTTTTTCCCCGCCTTCCCTTTGCAAAAATGTCAGAACTCATTGCCAGCTTCAAAAAGCAGGAATGTCACAAATATTATAAAAAAGATTTGCCTTTTTGAAAAGTTGTGGTACATTAAGCTGGTTGAATTTGAATTTTCTATGGAGCTGAAAATGAAATTTTTTCTGATGGGACGCAATCTGGAGGATCTCCGTTCCGCATTGGCAGCGGCAGATCTGGCAGATCAGATCACGGAAGATGCTGCAAAGGCGGATCTCATCATCACACACGGCGGTGATGGTGCAATGCTGGGAGCAGAACGGTTGTATCCGGGCTGCTTGAAATTCCCAATCCGCGATGCCGCAACCGCGCCGTTGTGTCCCGCACACGGACTTTCCATGCAGCTGGAATTGCTGAAAAGCGATTCATTGAAAAAGACGATGCTGCCGAAGATCTGCGGATCGGTAAACGGCAGATGTATGAAAGCGATCAACGATGTTTTCATCCATAACCGGGATTATGTCAGTGCCATGCGCTACAATGTCTGGATCGACGGCGAACTCTACGGAAAAGAGATCGTAGGGGACGGCGTGGGTCTTTCCACTGTTCACGGAGCCACGGCGTATTACCGGAGCATCACCCACAGTATTTTCCGCACGGGGATCGGATTGGCGTTCAGCAACAGTACGGAACTGGTGAATCATCTGGTGTTGCCGGAAACATCGGTCGTGCGCGTACAGGTATTGCGCGGTCCCTGCGAAATGGTGGCGGATAATTCCCCGGAAAAAATTGAATTGCAGGAAGGGGATGAAGCCATCCTCGGTCTGTGTGAAGATTCCACACCCATTCTGGGGTTGGATATTTTCATGTGTCCGGAATGCCGCGCACGCCGTCATTCCCTGCGCTGTACGCTGCCCTGCTGCAATTAAAGGAAAAAATGTTCCATGAAGATCCTGATTTCTGCCGGTCCCACAAGAGAAGCCATCGACCCGGTGCGTTTCATCACCAATCATTCCAGCGGAAAAATGGGATACGCGCTGGCGCAGGCGGCAGTCAAACGCGGCTGGCAGGTGGTACTTGTTTCCGGTCCGGTGGATCTGCCGCGTCCGGAGGGACTTGCAGAATTTGTGCAGGTCGTCAGTGCTGCGGAAATGGCAGATGCTGTCAAAAGCAGATTTTCCGCAATGGATGGCGCGATCCTCTGTGCCGCAGTGGCGGATTACCGTCCGGTCACGGTATCCAATAAAAAAATCAAGAAAAGCGATGATGATCTGATCCTGCATCTGGAGCGCACGGAAGATATTCTCAAATCACTTGGAACGATGAAAAATGCACAGCAGATCCTGATCGGATTTGCCGCAGAAACGGATGATCTGGAAGCAAATGCGCTGGCAAAATTGAAAAAGAAAAATCTGGATTGGATCGCCGCCAATAAAGTGGGCGTACCGGGACGCGGTTTTCAGGCAGATACCAATGCGATCACCCTTTATAACGCCGCCGGAGAAAAGATCGAACTGCCTCTCACAGACAAGGCAAGTCTGGCAGAAGAAATGTTGAACAGGATCTTTCCGGAATGATAAAGCGGCTCCTGACGGTTCTGGTTCTTTTTATGATTTGCTCCGCAACTGCCGCGGATAAGGTCATTTTTATTCCGGGATGGCTCAGTCACAGATTTTTTTCGCTGGTAAATCCAAAACTGAATTATAAAGTCCATTTGCAGAAGATCTGGCAGAAAGAAGATATCGAAATCAGATACTGGGATTCCTGCAGCGGCTGGAACAGAAGCCGGAACAATGCCGATCGATTCGCAAAAAATCTCGCGGAAAGTCTGATCAGGATGCCCCGGGAAGAACGGGAACGGGTCATTCTGCTCGGTCACTCTCTCGGCGGCAGGATCACTGTAAAAACACTTTCGATCCTTGCAGAGAATGGCTTGAAGATCCGGCAGGGGATCGCGTTGGGTGCGGCAATCCCCGCAAATACGCCGGAATTGAAAAAAGCTCTTGCCGCATCGGAAAGACCGTTCATCAATGTTTTCAGCTATGATGATAATGTATTGAAGTACGCATACGGAAATGCAGAGCGGATCTTCGCACTGGGGTTCTGCGGTTCCTTTCAGGAACATGAACACCTGAAACAATACACATTTGTGAATCCGGAGGCACAGAAAGCAGATCTTGTCACCGAAGCGAAAGAACTGATGATCCACGCATCTGCACTCTATATTCAGAAATTACAGGAGATCAAAGAGGGAAAACTGGCAGAATTCAGCCACAAAGTCGATCACCGGAAAGTGATCATCAATCCCCCCATTGACATCATTCCGGAACAGATCATCCTTCCCCCCGTCGGCAGAATGAAAATCGAAAAAAGTTATGAAGACTGGCGGCTCGTTTCCATCCCTGTGAACACAAATGCATTGCTGAAGAAAAATCCCGGCAAAGAAAAATATTTTTTCCTCATCCTCGATCCGTACGGACGATGGCGGTACTGGTCTTTCGTAAAAGATAACGCGTTCATCCATTTCGACAGCGTGAAAAGTCAGCTGGAACAACTGCGGATCCGGTAAGATAAAACGCGGCGCACCTGACAGGATCGCAAAGCGATCCCGCTTCCCCGCACACGGAAATGCAAGCGAAAGCTTGCGTTTCCGTGCGCGGGACAGCAAGCCGCGGCGTCAGGTGCGCCGCGCGTCTTCACACGATCTCGGCGGCTTCTTCTGCCCAATGTTTCAGGAGTTGTTCGCCCCGCCATTTTCCTTTGAGGAAGGCATAGTGCGCGAGATCCAGATCCACCCATTCGTGCATACGGGTGAATCCGTATGCGCGCCAGCGGTTGAAGAAATCATTGAGTTCTTTTCCATCCACCTCATTTTGCAGCATGGCTTTCCGTTTCAGCCGCAGATATTCCGTGCAGAACCGGATCCGCGCCACGCGGAATGCCCGGAGGGGATCGGCGGCGACAGCTTCAGCGGCACGATCCAGGATCTCATCGTAAATATCCAGCATATCTTCCGTCATAAAATCTGCGGTTGGCAGATCATTGAATCCCACATGGATATTATCCTGTTCGCACTTATCGCACACCGCGTTCATATATTCGCGGACGGCGTCTGCGGCATCTCCGTAAAAATAATTCAGAAATTCCGTAATATGTTTTTCCACATCGCAATCCGGATCCCACAGCAATTTTGCCACGACATATTGCCGCAATTCGATCAGATCGGGACCGCCGCCGTATTTACTGTTTGCCTGTTCAAACACGCCTTTCACATTATTTTTTGCGAAAAACTGCATATTGGGCTGAAGGGTCCGCCAGTTGGGATGAGGCGCGGCATAATGGGAAAAACAGGTCAGATAATCCCAGATATACATACGGTTACAGACTTTTGACCAATTCCGCAAATCGGTAACAAAATCCGAATGGGTGCCATCGGGATGCTGTACGCCGCGCGTGGTATCATCACATTTTTCCATGGCGTGAGAAAAGCAACATTCGATAGAACAGAGACGCACGCAGACATTTTCCCGGGGTCGGGTCAATCCGGACACGGGTCTGGTATATTGATAGGCAAGCGTATCAAAGATTACTTGGGGAAATTCCTCTTTCAATGCATCGGCAATGGCATTGACAAACCGCAGCATCGTCCCGGAAGACGATCCCTCCGCCTGATCCACTGCCGCACATTCCGGACAGGTACAGAAGGATTGATTGTCCATCTGGGAAATGGAAATGATCCGGCAGTCCGGATTTTCCTGAAGGATCCTGCGTACATTTTCAATGGCGATCTGCAAAACTTCCGGATTGGTCAGACACACCTGCATCAGAGCAGGATTTTCCGGAATGTACCGCACACCGTCCCGCATGGAATAATATTCCGGATGCTCTTTGCCATATTTTTCCAGCGGCAGGATCCGGTTCAGGGAATGAACAAAAAGCGCGTATTTCATATTTCCGCCGAACTGTTCAGAAATATTGGAACCGTTGATCCGCAATTTCAACGCAAACCGCTGATGCGCTTCGATCTCCCGGGTATTATGATGCCGGTACTCAAAGACCGGCTTCACCGTTTCATTCCAGTCCGGCAAATCGACTTCGGGGGTGAAGGGGATAAATTCATCCTTCGATGTAAAGAAACGGCAGCCGAGCCGCTCCAGCATCTCGTAAACGCCATAAAGGAGTCCGCGTTTCCCGCCGGAAATGGTCAAGCCGCGTTCCGATGAAGTGAAACGGAATCCTTCGTCACCCAATTCCGGATCGGCATTGATCTGTTCCAGCGCAATGATTTTCCGCGCGGGATCACATTCCTCCACGATCTCAAATGCGATCCCCGTCATCAATCCGAGATAGCAGCGCAATTCCCGCGCCGCCAGTTTTGTCTGCGGTCCCGCCGCCGATACAAAAATATCGGCAAGTGCCTGTTTCTGTTCTGTAAGTTTCATATAAAATATTCTCCTCTGCTCATTTGTAGCGGTCTGGTATAATTATATCCCATACAGCAGAGAATTACAAGCACATTTGATCGTTTTTTAAGCAAAAAAAGCGCGCGGCACGCCTGACAGGATCGCAAAAGCGATCCCGCCGTCCGGCAAAAAAAACGCAAGCTCTTTCTGCTTGCGTTTTTTTGCCGGAAGGCATGCCGCGGCGATTTGCCGCGGTGTCAGGCGTGCCGCGCTTTGCGGACAGCTTACTTTGCGCCCGTGCTTTTTGCTGCCTTATATTCCGTCAAAGCCTGTTGAGCGGTATCGCGGAGATCTTTTGCCATATCTTCCTTCATACCGGCGGGGATCCATTTGACACTGGTGGCATCTTCATCAAAAAGGAAGGCATACCAGAGGCACCCCTGCATATATTCGCCATTTCCGTTCAGATGGCTCGTATCGCGTCTGGGCTTGCCATCTTTACCTTTTCCGAAAGACTTACCCACCACATCGTGGTCCATACCGGGGAATTTTTTACGCCAGATCTGCACTGCCGGTCCCACGGGAATCATACGGAATCCGGTATCTTCAGCGAGTTTGCTGTAAGCGGCGTGGACCATATCATACATCCCGTTCTGATCCACATTCCACACTTTCAGACGCCCTGCATCGGCAGCATAGCTCCAGGTATGCTGAATCACGATTTCCGCTTCCGGCTGAAGTTCGCGGATGAGCTTGATCAACTTCCCGGCGGCAGGCTGGTAATATTTATATTGGATGCTTTCTCCGCTTGCCTGCTGGATCGTGACAACATCCCATTTGCGTTCTTTCAGCATTTCCACCACAGATGCGCGTTTGTTCGCGGGCTGTTTTTCCAGAGAGGAATCGCGGTATCTGATCCCGTATGGACGGTAGATCTTCGCGGCATCTCCCGCAGCCAGAGATTCGTTGTATTTTTTCACATTTGCCCAATGAGTTCTCAAACTGCATCCGCCGATGTAGCAGCTTGCCAGATACACTTTATGTTTGCCGGAGGCTTTCACAATGTGATGCAGTGTATTGGTAAGAGGCAGAGAAAAACTGTTTCCGATCATCAGGATGGAAAGTTCTTTTGCGGAAGCGACCGCCGCACAGCAGATCAACAGCATTACAAAAAGTTTTTTCATTTTTCTTTTTCCTTATCCCTGATACAAAACAGGCTCCGCGACCGGGAGCCTGCTCTGCAATCAGTATTGATTATTTTTTCTTTTTCCAATCCAGTGCGCCCACAGGACATTCATTGATACAGGCTCCGCAATCCTTACAGTAGGAAGGCAGTTCCTGACCGAATGCAGTCTGAACCATGGTATTGAATCCGCGTTTCATCAGAGCCAGCAGACTCTTGTTGATGACTTCCGAGCAGATCTTCACGCAGGTACCGCAACGGATACATTTCTGTTTATCGTGAATGATATATTCGTGACGCACATCCACTGTGGAAATGGGCTTTTCGCCTTTGAATGCGTCGGGATCCACTTTGTATTCCGTGGAATGTTTCTTCAGCAGGCAGTCGCCTTTCGCCGTACAGGAACATTCAATACAGCGGTCGGCTTCGCAACTGACCTTGTCCGCCGGGATGGAATCAAAAAGTTCCTTGAAGGAACTCTTGCGTTCTTCCATGGAAATATAATCCGGCTGAACGCGTTTGGCTTCGCTGATCTTGCGGATGAACACCAGATCATCCTTGGAGAGACTTCTCCAATGACCGCGGGAAACATTAAAAAGATAGGGTTCCGTGTGTTCGCGCCCTGCAAGAAAATCCACTGCGGAAAGCGCAGCTTTGCGCCCTGCGGCAAGAGCTTCCACCACTGTGGCGGGTCCGGTAACGCAGTCACCGGCGGCAAACACATTATCTGCCACTTTCAGGTCGGCAGCATTCACTTCGATACCCCGTTTGCCGGCAGCCATGCCTTCCGGCACGATGGTACGCTGACCGATGGCGGAAATGACCGTATCGGCGATCATCACAAAATCGGAACCGGCAACGGGAACAGGCGTGCGGCGTCCGGAAGCATCCGGCGTACCCAGTTCCATTTTCTGACAGGCAAGACCAAGCGTGCCGTCTTCATTCTTTGCCAGTGACAGCGGAGCAGTGAGGAATTCAAACTTGATTCCTTCTTCTTCCGCCTCCTCGATCTCGATCAGGTTGGCAGGCATTTCGTTGCGGGTTCTGCGGTAAACGATGGTGGGTTCGCCGCCCAGACGCAATGCAGTTCTGGCGCAGTCGATCGCTGTATTGCCGCCGCCAACGATAATGGTTCTGCCCGGATTTTTTCCTGTCCAGCCGTTCATGGAAATATTCCCCAGCCATGCGATACCCTGACAGGCGTTTTCTTCACCTTCGATCCGCATGGCACTGGATGCCCACGACCCGACAGCCATGATCACTGCATCGTAGTCCGCTTTCAGGCTTTCCAGCGTAATATCTTTACCGAATTTCACGCCGCAGTTGATCTCGATCCCCATTTTCGCAAAATGAGCAAGTTCTTTATCCAGTGTGGCTTTCGGCAGACGGAATTCCGGGATCCCGTAGCGGAGCATACCGCCCGCAGCAGGCTGCTGTTCAAACAGCACCGGTTTCACGCCTTCCAGACGCAGATAGTATGCCGCAGAAAGCCCCGCAGGACCGGCACCGACAATGGCAACTTTTTTTCCGTTGAGTTCCGGCAGTTCTTCCATATAGGATTCGTAATGCAGATCGGCTGCAATGCGTTTCACATCGTTGATGCTCACCGGTTCTCCGTCGATATTTCTGCGGCAATCCTTTTCGCAGAAACGGGGGCAGACACGCCCAACGGACATCGGCAGCGGAATACGCTTTTTGATGATCTTCAATGCTTCCAGGAAGTCGCCGTTACGACCGGCACGGACATATTCTTCCACGCTGGCGTGCGCGGGACAGGCAAGCGTACAGGGTGCTTCGCAGTCGCCGGTATGTTCGGAAAGCAGCAGACCGAGAGCCGTGCGGCGCATATCCCGGACTTCTTCGGAAGACGCATCGATCTCCTGACCGTTTGCCGGACAGGCAGAACAGCTGGGCAGGAATTTGCCGGTTTTCATATCTTTGACCACGCAGACAAAACAGGAGGTGGTTTTGGAGATTTTCTGATTGTAACAGAGCGTGGGGATCTGGACCCCGCAGCGGGCAGCCGCAGCAAGGATCGTTTCCCCCGGCTGCGCCGTCACTTCTTTGCCGTCTAAAATAAAATTGATATCAGCCATGATTTCTGATCCTTACTGATTGTCGGCGGAGTTGAAGCCTTCGCCTTTGTTGACGCGGGAGATCGCCTTCTTCGGGCAAACCTCGATACAGGAATTGCATTTGGTGCATTTTGCGTTGTCCACTGTGAACACATCGCCGGAGGAGATCGCGCCCACCGGACAGGTCTTCACGCACAAACCGCACTTGACGCACTTTGCCGGATCCAGTTTCACATCCACCAACGCCGCACAGACTTTGGCTTCGCATTTGTGATCGCGAACATGTGCTTCGTATTCGTTGCGAAAATAACGCAGTGTGGAAAGTGCCGGGTTCGGAGCTGTCTGACCCAGACCGCAGAGCGCACCCTTCTTGATCTTGGGGCCGATATCTTCCAAAAATGCAATATCCGCTTCAGTGCCTTTGCCTTCCGTGATGCGGCAGAGTGCTTCATACATACGGGTGGTACCGACACGGCAGAATGTGCATTTTCCGCAGGATTCACGCTGAGTGAAGCTGAGGAAGTAACGGGCAGTTTCCACCATACAACGGTTGTTGCCGATCACGATCAGACCGCCGGATCCCATAATGGCTCCCAGCTGACCGAGGGTATCGTAGTCAATTTTTGTATCAAATTTATCAGCCGGGATACAGCCGCCGGAGGGTCCGCCGGTCTGAACCGCTTTCACCGTGCCGGGTTCCGCACCGCCGATCTCGTACACGACTTCCGCAAGAGTCACACCCATGGGGACTTCGGTCAGACCGGGATTCTTCACGTCACCGGCAAGCGCAAAGATCTTGGTGCCTTTGCCTTTTTCCGTGCCGACGGAAGCAAACGCATCCGCACCGCCACGCAGAAGCGGCGCGATATTGCAGAACGTTTCCACGTTGTTGATCGCCGTAGGAAGGGTATTCCAGCCGCTGTCCGTGGGGAACGGCGGACGGAAACGGGGAGTCCCGCGTTTGCCTTCCAGCGAGTGGATCATGGCAGTTTCTTCACCGCAGACAAATGCACCTGCGCCTTCCTTGATTTTGATTTCCAGCGGTTTTTCACGGTTCGGCAGTTTGTGCAGACCCGCTTCTTTCATGGCATCGATGGCAATGGTCAGATGCTTGATCGCCAGAGGATATTCCGCACGACAGTAAATAAAGAGTTTCGTTGCGCCTGTGGCATAAGCTCCGATGAGCATACCTTCCATCATCTGGAACGGCACACTTTCCATCATGGAACGGTCCATAAATGCACCCGGGTCGCCTTCGTCCGCATTACAGATCAGGACTTTTTCGGGAACCTGTTTCGCGGCGAGGAAACTCCATTTCATACCGGTGGGGAAACCGGCACCGCCACGACCGCGCAGACCGGCTTTTTTCACTTCGTCCACCACCTGTTCGGGCGTCATGGTAAAAGCTTTTTTCAACGCTTCAAACCCGCCGTTGGCTTTGTATTCTTCAATATCGATGGGATTGATACGACCCGCAAGACGGGTCACGGTAAGATGTTCCAGTGCGGCGCGTTTTTCCGGGACAGAGAATCTGCCTTCATCGGAAAGAGCGAGGATCTTTTCTGCATCGGCAGCTTTCACCTTGCTGTAAAACACACTCGTGCCGTCTTCACATTCCACTTCCACGATGGGTTCCGCATAGCAATGCCCGATACAGCCGACGCCCACCACAGGGATCGCACCGGCGATATTCTGTAACGCTTCAAAGACCTGCCCTGCCCCGGCGGCGATGCCGCAGGATGCAGTACCCACTTTGATTCTTTTGATATTTGCCATCAGATCACCTCAACCCAGCTTTCTGTATTCGTTCAGGATCCGGGTCACAGATTTGCGATCCAGTTTACCATAGACTTTGCCGTTCACGGAAAACACGGGAGCCAGAGAGCAGCAGCCGAGACACGCCACGATCTCAATGGAAAAGAGTCCGTCTTCCGTTGCCTGACCGTCTTCGATCCCCAGTTCGGCAGAAAGCCATGCTTTCACCTGAGTGGCACCTTTGATGTGACAGGCAGTCCCGTCACAAATGCAAATTTTGTATTTTCCCGGTTTGTTGCGTTTGAACTGTGCGTAAAAAGTCAACACACCTTCCACTTCCGCTTCGGGTACTCCGAAGTGTTTCGATACCGCACGGATCGCGTCATCAGACACATATCCTTCCCGGGACTGCACCAGCTGCAATCCGCGGATCAGGTCGCCTTTTTCGCTTCCGGCTTCCGGCAGATAAGAGAATTCTCCGCTCATCTTGTCATTCCTTGCTTGTTGATTTTGCAGGTCATCTTGTTATGTTTTTTGTATTATTATAACGCCGTTAATATATACGGCAAACTCAAAATTGCAATAGGAAGATCTCAAAAAAAGAGTACATTTTTCATATTTTGAAAAAATAATAAAAATGTGCTTGCAATCTGCAAAAAACATACTATATTACATCCATGAATAAAAAATATGAAAAGATAAAAAAATAGCAACAGAAAGTTTTTGCGTATGAAACTGCCCTCTTTGAAGATCAGACATCTGGAAGCGAAATATCCCGTGATCCAGGCGGGAATGGGCGTGCGTATCGGTTCCGCAGCCCTCGCGGCGGAAACCGTGAACAATGGCGGCTACGGCACGATCGCAAGCGTCGGAATGGGAGATCCGGAACAGGGATTGAAACATTTTGTGGATGTTTGCAATCAGGCTTTGGCTGACGAGATCCGGAAGGCAAAAGAACTTTGCGGCGGCAAACAGCCGCTGGGTGTCAATATCATGGTGGCTCTGTCCAATTACGAGGAAATCGTGCGGACAAGTCTGGAATCCGGAGTGGATTTCATTATTTCCGGCGCGGGATTGCCCCTCAATCTGCCGGAATATGTGGGTGATGCCAATGTGGCTCTGATCCCCGTGGTCTCCGGCGGCAGAGCATTGGAAGTGATCCTCAAAACCTGGAGCAGAAAATACAACCGCAAACCCGATGCTGTGATCGTGGAAGGTCCCCGCAACGGCGGACATCTCGGTTTCTCACTGGAACAGATCGAACACCCGGAAACCTGTTCCCTTGACATCCTGCTGCGGGAGGTCAAAGAAGTGGTGGCAAAATACGATTGTGCGGATATTCCCATCCTCGGTGCGGGGGAAGTTGCCAGCCGCGCGGATGTGGAAAAAATGATCGCCATCGGCTACGACGGTGTTCAGATCGGCACCTACTTTATCTGCACGGAAGAAGCGGGCATCGACAGTAAATCCAAAGAAGTGTTCATCAACGCCACTGCCGACGATATCGCAGTGATCAAGTCCCCTGTGGGCTTGCCGGTGCGCGTTCTGAAAACGCCGCTGGTGCAGCGTGTGCTTTCCGGCAACCGGGAGAAATTCACCTGTCCGTATCATTGTCTGCGCTCCTGCAATCCGGCAAAATCGCTGTTCTGTATTGCCCGTGCGCTTCTTGCCACGGTGCGCGGAGATGTGGAAAACGGTCTTTACATGTGCGGTCAGAATGTGGACGCATCCAAAAAGATTTTCCCCGTGAAAGAATTTTTCGACACCTTGAAAGACTGAAAAAAAGTTATCGGTTGTCGGTTGACAGAGCCACAGGCAAAGCATCCGTTTTATTGGGCGGATCCCGCTTCGCGTGCTACCAAGTGGGGAAAAGTCTTCAGCCGGAATTACTCTTTTTCATAAGTCTTATAAGTCCTATAAGTCCTATTTAATTTTCAGACAAAAAACTGCAGTTTCATCCGGCAGTTCCAGCCGGTGAGATTATACGCAGGCGCGCTCATCCGTACCCATCCGTACCCATCCGTACCCATCCGTACTCTGCCGTACTCAACACTGCAAATTTTCTTAAAAAATTATTATTGATAATTATATATCATCTTACTTGACAAAGCCCTTAAAATATGCTATATTCACCTGGTTTTAGAGTCCCCAAACAGAAAAACAACAAAAGGATACCAAGAAATGATGTCCAAACACCTCTCCTTCGCAGGGATCGCCGCGCTGCTTCTTTTCAGTGCTGCTCTGCCTGCTGCGGAACCGGGACCGGATAATCCGGCTTCGGCAGAATTTCAGCGGAATGCCAAAGCAAACCGCGCAAAGATCGAAACGCTTGCCAAAGAAGCAGGCGTGAAGAGCGATGTTCACTTTTTTGCAGTGCCGCCTATGAGCGAACTCATGCGTTTGGGGGATACCTATCCCACGGACGGCCGTTACAACGGCGAACTGCGCACCTTTGCCGCGCAGGGCGAATTTGAACCTGTCTCCTTCCAGCTTTTTGCCATGAAGGATAAAAAAGATGTCACCTTCACGATTTCCGATCTCAAAAGCAAAAAAGGTGCAGTCCTTCCCGCGAAACAGCTGGATCTGCGCACGGTGAAGATCTGGTATCAGAACGGCAACCGCTGGACCAGCTATTTTCAGGATGTCGGTCTGCGTCTTGTGCCGGAAATGCTGTTGAAAGATGAAAACATGGTGAAAGTCGATACGGAAAAAGTGGCGAACTATGCCCGTATCAAAGACGGCAAAAAAGAAAAATTTGTGTGGATCTCCGCACCTCAGGAAATGTATCCCGGCTTCAATCCCATGCAGAAGGGCTTTGAAGATGCCAAAACCATGCAGAGCGTGACGCTGGCAAAAGATCAGTTCAAGCAGTTCTTTGTGACCATCGGCGTTCCTGCAGATCAGGCTCCGGGCGTGTATTCCGGCTCCATCACAGTGAAGGCTGATGGCAAGGATGTTGCGGCGATCCCGGTGAAACTCCGCGTACTGCCTTTCAAACTGCCTCTGCCGATGGCTTACAAGAATCTGGATATGCCGGTGATCTGCGGTGTGATGGGCGGATTCAATCTTTCCTATTGCCGCGACATCTATAAAGATGAAAAGCTGGCAATGGAAAAATTCCATGAACTGCTCACCAATATCAGAGACCACAACCTGCTTCATCCCCATGTGGATCAGACGGAAGAAGTGATCAATATTGTGAAGGAAATGGGCTTCCCCACCGATGGCCCCTGGTTCGGACACGGCTCAATTCCGTGGTTCGCACGCAACTTCGGCGGCAAACTTTCCTTCGATAACCGTATGGCAGCCAAAGCCGCTGCGGAACGTTCTGCAGAAAAATACATGAAACTGCTCGGTCACACCAAAGATGTGCTGTTCTCCTACGGCGACGAACAGGGTGCCGCATTCGTGGTGGCACACCGCGTCTTCCACCAGTATTTCCAGAAATACGGCTTCCGTATGGGTTGCGCCGGTCACCACGCGCTGTACTACAAAGGTGCATACAGCTATGACTACCACCCCATGGGCGGTTCTCCCGATGCAAAATCCCGTATCAAACGCTGGAACGATGTCGGCAACAAATATGTCGGCTTCTACGCCAGCCAGCACACAGGCAGCGAAAACCCCGCATTCATCCGCCGTCAGAACGGTATGCTCGGGTACATGAGCGGTCTGAACATGATCTACAACTATGAATTCGCCACCCATCACTGGAACGACCTGGAAACGGTCCTCTACAAGCCCATGGTGGTGGCATACCGCAACTACGGCGGTCTGGTGAATACCCTCCAGTGGGAAGGGTTCCGTGAAGCCGTTGACGACCTGCGCTATGCGACTCTGCTTCAGATGGAGATCAAGAAGGGACTGGAAAGCAGCGATGTCCTGTACCGTCAGGAAGCCGAAAAGGCACAGATGTACTTTGCTCTGATGAATCCGGAAAAAGACGATCTGGATTCCGTCCGCGCCGAGATGCTCACCCATATTCTCAAACTCCGCAAAATGGCGGCAAACAAACGCTGAGAAAGGATAAGCGAACATGAAAAAATCTTTGTATATTCTTCTTGCCGGTACCGCTCTTTTCGGAGCCGGCACACTCCTGGGGTGGGAAACCGCCAAGGGGTCCGATACGCTGAAAATGATCCAGTCTGCGGAAAAATTGCTCCGCGGTAAAGATGTGAAAGCCTCCATTGCCGCACTGGAAAAACTGATCAAAGCCAAAGATCTGGCTCCGGCTGACCGTGCAGAACTTCAGATCCGTCTGGCGGATCAGATGTCCAAGCAGAAACCTGCCATGACCAAAGAAGCGGAAGCGGAACTGGACAAGGTGATCGCTGCGAAAGATGTCCCTGCCGGGATCAAATTGAAAGTTTACAACTCCAGAGCGTACAAAGCATTCCGCTCCAACTTCCCCGGCGGCGGGATCGTGTATTACACGGACGGGATCGAAAAAGCACTTTCCCTCTATCTTCAGGCGGAAAAAGAGCTGGGTGCAAAACTCTCCAGCGGTGCGAAGATCGAACTTGCCAGAAATATTGCAAACTGCTATCTGGAACTGGATCAGGTGGAAAAAGCAAATGCAGTCCTGATCGCAGCCACGAAACTGCCGGATCTCAAAGGCGATGATTACTACAATGCCAATGTCAATCTTGCCAATGTGTACCGCCGTCAGTTGAGAATGGATCTGGCTCTTCCCATCTATCAGAAGATGCTGGACACCATTCCCAATCTTCATATCCATAAACGCGCTGCCTGCGCCGGATTCGTGGTGGCGGATATCAAAGCCCGCAAAGGTCTGGATGCCGCGTTTGAATTTCTCAAAAAATACAATCCGGAACGCATCAGAAAGTATCAGCTTGACAACGGTATTTTTGATCCCGCCATCAAAGAAGCCGAAGCCCAGCTTTCCGATCCCAAGAACAAAGCTCCGGAAAAAGCATTTCTGGAACTGCTCAGCCTTTCTGAAAGAAAAGGCGGTTCCGCGTTGCGCGATCAGGTCTGGAAAAAGTATCTGCCTGCGGTCATGAAAGTCAGCGGTGCTGCGCTGAAGCAGCATTATTCCAGAGATGCAGCCGGTCAGCTGCGCGGTCTGCGTCACAAAAAACATTTCGGCGGGATCCTGAACGATATCCGGAAACATCATCTCGCGGTGGCACCGGAAGATTTCGGCATCCGCGAACTGGAACTGGAATGTCTCCTGCGCGTCGGCGATTGGAAAGGTCTGGAAGTCAGCCTGAAAAATATGCTGAAACGGGAAAAACTGGATGATGCCAGAAAGATCCGTTATTCTGTTCTCCTTGCGACTGTTTCCGGCAAAAACGGCAAAGCTATCGCCAAAGAGATCGCATCCATCCTGAAATCTGCAAAAGATGAAAAACAGCACAGCGCGAAAAACATCGCCGCCAACCTCCTGAGCAGTGCTAAACTTGCTTTGCGTATGGAAAGAGAAGATGTCGCACGCGCACTCTGGGATGCCCGTGAAGCCATGCTGGTGCCGGAAGGCAAACGCTCTCTCAAAGTTCCCTTCATCAAAAACGGTCCCCGTGACATTGCCGGATTCCTTGCCAGCGATCTGATCAAAGATCCCAAGAATCTGGGTGTGCTGGACCGCAAATACGGCAACAACCTCAAGTTCCTGTTGGAAACGGATGCTGCCACCACCGGCCGTGTTGTCACGGAAGATAAAGACGGTGCAAAACCCACATCCTTTGTGGCGACTTGCGATGAAACTGCGGTGCGTCTGTTCTTTATGATGCCCTGCACCAAAGAACGCGCGGCACAGCTGCGTATGGGGCATGGCTGGTTCGGCGGCTTTGAAGCCTATCTTGCCACCGGCTACGATCAGCCCTATACCTGCCTGCTCATCGACTGCCCGCCCAACAGCAGAGTGGACGATGAATTTGTGACGATGTATGACAACCGTTTCTACCGCCGTCTCCTCGCAGCCAACAATAACATCTCCTACGATTTCCGTATCGACGACGATCAGATCCTTCTGCTCATCACCATCGATTGGCGCGGTGTTATGAACGGCATCCCCACCAACGGTTTCAAATGGGAATTTGAACCCCTGCACTGGGAACGCCGCGGCTGGTCCTGGGGTGGCAGCAAGAGCGTTCATAACCGCTCCAGCTTCGGCGATCTGATCTTTGACAATATGACCAAAGAAAACGTCACCATGATCAAACGCCGTCTGCTCGCCTACGCGAAGAAAGCCTACAATGCGGAACTCACCTCCCGTACACGCGGTCTGCTGGAACATTGGGGCGACCCCGAACTGGGTGATGTGGCATTCCACAAAGAAGTGATCGCACCCTTCTGCAAGAAATACGGTGCATACGCCGCAGCCATCAAAGCGGATATGACCGATGAAGAAGTGAATCGCGTTTATGATGAAGCCTACGAAACGCTCATCAACACGAAATTCGTGGTGGAAGCACTCCGTCGCGACTATGTTGAACGCAAACTGGTGGAAGAAGAAGATTGATCATCCCATCTTCTGATCTGACATAAAGATCAAAAACTCACCGACGCACGGTCCGGAAACGGATCGTGCGTTTTTTTCTCTCTTGATTTTTGTCAGATCCTGTGATATATTATGCGCTCACAAAAGACTGAAGACTGACAACTGATAACTGATAACTATGAAATATATTGATGCTCACGCACACGTTTTTCCCGATCATATCGTGGAAAAAGTTATTGACGCCCTCCAGGATTTTTACGGTTTCAAGTGGCAGGGGAAAGGGATCGTTTCCGATCTGCTGAAAAGCATGGAAGACGCTCAAATCTCCCGGAGTGTCATCTTCTCCGCCGCCACGAAAGCGGAACAGGTGGAGAGTATTCACAATTATATCCACAGTATTCTGGAGGCGTTCCCCGGAAAATTTATCGGGTTCGGATCCATGCACCCCGCATACAAAAATTTTAAGGATGAATTCAAAAGGATGCGGGAACTGGGTCTGCAGGGGATCAAATTTCATCCCGATTTTCAGCAATTTGCCATTGATCAGAAAGAAATGATGCCCATTTATGAAGCTATCGGACCGGATATGCCGATCCTGTTTCATGTGGGCGATAAAAGATTCCGCAATTCCAATCCTGCGCAGCTTGCAAACATGCTGGATTCCATCAGCGGCTTGACTGTTATTGCCGCGCACATGGGCGGATACTCCCAGTGGGATGAAGCGTGGGAAAAGATCATCGGCAGAAAAGATGTCTATGTGGATATCTCCAGCACCATTGGGCATATCAGCCCGGCAGAAACGGCAAAAATGGTTCGCGCACACGGTGCAGACCGCGTCCTTTTCGCCAGCGATTATCCTGCAGTCAGTCAGAAACAGGCGATCGCAGATGTTCTCTCCCTGAACCTCTCACCGGAAGAAAATGAACTGATCTTCCATAAAAATGCCGAACGGCTCTTTCATTTGTAAGAAAGATAACAACGCGCGGCAAGACGGAAACAGAGCTGTAACAAAAAATCATTCAGGGACGGAGAATGAGCCGCCGCACCATTCTTTTTCCGCTTCGGAGAAAAGTTCCACGCAGCCGAGTTCTTCAAACTCTTTCCGGACATTGGGGTATTCGGTACCGAGGATCCCCGCAAGGATGAGTTTCCCGCCGGGCTTGACCATGGAAAGAAGTTTCTTTTTTCCGGCGATCAGCGCGGAAGAAAGGATGTTTGCGGCAACGATATCGTACTGCATGGTGCAATCGTATCCTTCCAGCGAAGCCACATCGAAGGGCAGATCTTCATCGGGAATGGCGTTGATCTGTGCATTTTCCCGCGCCACGGGAATGGTATCGGGGTCGATATCGAATGCGGCAACGGGTGAACAGCCCAATTTACAGGCGGCAATGGAAAGGATCCCGGATCCGGCACCCGCATCCAGAAACGACAGCGGACGCGCGGCATCTTTCGTAAATTTATCGATCGCCGCAAGACAGGATTTTGTGGTGGCATGCTGACCGGTCCCGAAGCTCATTCCGGGATCAAGAGTCAACACGATCTGACCTTCCGCGGCATCAAATTTTTCCCAGGAGGGCTTTACCGCCAGACGGTCGGAAATGACGATAGGTTTGAAATGGATCTTCCAGGATTCCGCCCAATCTTCCTTCCGCAATTCCGCGCGTTTCATATCGCAGAGTTCGATCCCGAATTCCCGCCAGTTTTCCACTTCGTTCTTCAGAAATGCGGCGGCGTTATCTGCATCTTCCACACTCTGAAAATACAAGGTGTGGTGGATCACTTTGCTTTCTTCGTCGCGCCATGAACTCATATCATAATCAAATGCGGCAAGCATTTCTGCGCCCGCGCCTTCCGTGCCGGAATCATCCCGGAAACTCACACAATACAGCATATCCTGTACCATAATATTTTCTCCTGTTCAGAATTTTGCCACAAGGATCAGGCCGATCACGATCAGGATCAAGCCTGCCAGTTTCGGTTTTGTTATTTTTTCGTGGAGCAGCACGATCCCGGCAGCGGCACCCAGCGGGATGCTGAGCTGACGGAACGCCTGAATGTAGCTGACATTATCCACAAACTGCATTGCCCACAGGACCAGCAGATATGCGCCGTTGCACAAAAATGCAGCCAGCATGGAATAGCCGCAGCCTCTCCACGAAAGGAGTTGTTCTTTGAGTTCTTTGCGCTCCTTGCTGTAAAACAGTACATAGGGAGTCAGCCACAAAGCAATGCTCATATTTTCCAGATACAGGAAGAAAAATGCGGATTCCAGCCCGTTCGGGATCACCATTTTTTCTTCCATGATCCGCAACCCTTCCTTATCGATCACGGTATATCCGGTAATACAGATCGCTGCACCGATGGCAAAGAGCAATGCGGCATTCAGATATTTCTTCAGATCTGTCACATCGGAAAACTTGCTGTGAGGCAGCATCACGCCCCCGCAGAAAATGACCGCCATTCCGCAAAGAGCCATATTCCCCGGCATTTTCCCCAGCGAGAACAACGCCGTGACCAGCGGAGTCAGCAGCAGGGGAATGGATCGTGCCAGCGGATAAGCAATGGAAACTTCCCCCAGCCGGTATGCGTTGGCAAGCCCGATGTAATATCCGGTCTGAAACAATCCGGTAACGAGCATCAGCACCCAGAACATGAAAGGCAATGCTGCAGCCGCACCCACATATTTTGAAAAGAAGAAAGGTGCGCCGGGGATCAGAGTGAACATCGTCAGCAGCCAGAAAAACGCCACGGAGGGTGCTTTTGCTTTGCAGATCAGATTCCACGAAGCATGAGCAACGGCACTGACAACGATCAGCAGGATTGCAAAAAGAGCCATTTTATCTTACTTTCCCCAGAATTTTTCCATAAACTTCCGCACCGTGCCGGATCTGCGTTTGATCTCGCCGGCGGCATCGCCTTCATCATTTCCGGAAAGATCCCGGCGCATGATCTCGCCTTCCACTCTGCAAAGTTCATCGTGACGCGGATAAAATTCGCGGAGCAGGAAGTACACAAATCTTGTCAGGCGGTAAGGTCCCACCACCACCGGGTGTTCGCCGGGGATCCAGTGGACTGCCACGGAGCGTTCCGCACGGATGGCTTCGGCAAGAGAATCAAATTCCTGTTTTTCGGCAAAGATGATGGTGTAGTACCAGCCGGAAAGATCGCCGTCACAGCCGTGACTGTCGCTGATCCCCGCCACGGGGATCTTTTTTCCTTTGGCGCGTTCTTCCTGCCAGCGGGAAATCGCCAGCATATTACATTCCACCTGATTGCGGTAGAAACCGCCGACGACTTCCAGCACATCGAACTTGTTGTGTTCCATGAGCAGTTCGTTCACATCTTCCCCGATGTAATTGTGATATGCCGGTCTCCAGTAGGGATGGCAGAACATGGCGATCCCGCCCGCTTCACGGATCCGGTCAAAAGTCCATTCGCTTGCCGCCACCTGAAAACGGGTCGCTTCGTCGTAAGTTTCGGGAATATCTTTCATATATTCAGCCACACCGGCGCGATATTTTGCATCGTCGTTGTTCGCCAGATCGTTGATGCTGTATTTGCCGCCGAAATGAACGATATGCACCGGATTTTCCGCCAGATGCACTTCTTCACCGGGACAAACCAGCATATCGCAGCCGTAATCCGCCATCGCCTTCTGTGCAGTCAGAGAGGGTGCATACTGGCGGTGATCGGTGAGAGCCATGAAATCGAAGCCGTTTTTGCGGCAGGTGGCAGCGACATATTCCGGAGATTCCTGTCCATCGGAACAGAAACTGTGCATGTGGAAATCGCCTTTATACGGCATGAGTTTGTAGAGATCCTCCTTGAGGGCATACACGCAGAGCGGCTGCATCCGGACAAATTCGCCATCTTCTTTCTGCGATTCCAGATAGATCACATATTCGCCTTCCACCGGGACTTTCACGCTGAACACGATATCGCCGTTTTCTTCACGGGTGAACGGCAGGGGTTCGGCTTCTGAGATCCAGTTGGTCCAGCCGGTCACAGGTCCATCCACGCGAAAGAATTTCACGCGCAAATTTCCTGCAAATCTCTGATTCGTCCGGTGAAATTTCTTCACGGAAATACGGACTTTCTGTTCCTGCGCGCCTGCGCAGAATACGCTTGGAGTCACGGTAAAATACGGATTAAACTGGTTTTCCATAATAAATGGTCCTTATTTTTGAAAATTGGAAATGTCTTTTATGTGTTGATAAATCTTCAATTTTTTTCAAAACAGATCCGGCTGATCGCCTTTTTTCGGGGCTCTGCGGTTGCGCACCTGCGGAGTCATGCCGAAAAGATTCCATGTGCGTTCGGTAGCGATGCGCCCCTGTGCGGTACGCATAAGATATCCTTCCTGAATGAGGAACGGTTCATATACATCTTCAATAGTCCCGGCTTCTTCTCCGATGGCGACGGCAAGGGAATTCAACCCCACGGGTCCGCCGTTGAAGTTGGCAAGGATCGTTTCCAGAATGCGTTTATCCATTTCGTCCAGACCGTGTTCATCGATATCCATCATGGCGAGAGCCTGTTTTGCAATGGGCGTGGTAATGATCCCATCCGCCTTGACCTGCGCAAAATCCCGCGCCCAGTAGAGAAGATTGTTGGCGATACGGGGTGTGCCGCGGCTGCGGAGAGCCACTTCCATGGCACCGTCATCTTCAATGGGGGCATTCAGGATCCCGGCGGAGCGTTTCACGATCTTCTGAAGATAATCCGGCTGGTAATAATCCAGACGGAGGGAGAGTTTGAATCTTGCCCGGAGAGGAGCGGAAAGCAACCCCTGGCGTGTGGTTGCGCCGATGAGTGTAAAATGCGGCAGATTCAGCCGGACGGAACGGGCTCCGGGGCCCTGATCGATCATAATGTCGATAAAATAATCTTCCATGGCACTGTAAAGAAATTCCTCCACCGTGGTATTGAGGCGGTGGATCTCGTCGATAAAAAGGATATCGCCTTCTTCCAGCGAGGTGAGCAATCCTGCCAGATCCCCCGGTTTTTCAATGACCGGACCGCTGCTGGTCTTGATATTTGCACCTTTTTCATTGGCGATGATATAGGCGAGCGTGGTTTTACCCAGTCCCGGCGGTCCGCTGAGGAGAAGATGCCCCAGCGGTTCGTTCCGTGTTTTAGCGGCTTCCACATAGACTTCGAGGCGTTCCTTGACCTTATCCTGACCGGGGAAATCGGCGAATTTCTGCGGGCGCAGGGTATTTTCGGCAGCCTCATCCTTCCGTGTGAGGGTCGATGTGATGAATCGTTCCGGAGTTTCCATAGATAATTTTCTTCAGATATTTTCGTTTTTGACTTGTATTTTCGCGTAGTTACTGTAATGTATATACAAAGATTTTTCAAGTCAGAATTTCAACTTTTATGAGGATTTTATCATGCAGAACGCAAAAATGATGAAACTTGCCGCTGATTCCATCCGCGTACTTTCCGCTGATGCCATTCAGAAAGCCAAGTCCGGTCACCCCGGTATGCCTATGGGCTGTGCCGATTTCGCCATCGCTCTGTGGCAGCATCATCTGCGTTTCAATCCCCAAAATCCCAAATGGATCGGCAGAGACCGCTTCATCCTTTCCGCCGGACATGGCTCCATGCTCATGTATTCCCTGCTCCACCTTTATAATTGCGGGATCTCCATAGACGAGATCAAAGAATTCCGTCAGTGGGGCAGCAGAACTCCCGGTCACCCGGAATACGGTCAGACCGATGGTGTGGACATCACCACCGGTCCGCTGGGATCCGGCTTTGCCGCAGCATGCGGTTTTGCTCTGGCGCAGAAACATTTTGCGGCAGTCACCGGGCTGGATCAGACCGATCTGATGAACGGTAAGATCTGGGTGATCGCCGGCGACGGCTGTATGATGGAAGGCGTGACTCATGAAGCCGCCTCCTTTGCCGGAACGCAAAAACTGGATAACATCATCTGTTTCTACGACAGCAACGATATCAGTATCGAAGGCAGCACCTCCACCTCCTTCACGGAAGATGTGGGCGCACGCTACGAAGCCTACGGCTGGCGCGTGGTCAAATGCGCCAATGCCAACGATCCTGAACTCATCGAAGCCGCTATTCAGGAAGCGGAAAAGAACGATGGCAGACCCACGCTCCTGATCGGAAAAACACAGATCGGGTTCGGAGCCCCCAACAAAGCGGGCAAAGCCAATTCCCACGGAGAAGCGTTGGGCGATGATGAACTGAAAGGGACCAAAGCCGCGCTGGGCTTCGATCCTGAAGAATATTTCTCCGTGCCGGAAGAAGTCTATGCCATGACACATGCCCGTGCGGAAGAATTGGAAAAAGAAGCTGCACTCTGGGATGCGAAATATCAGGAATTTCTGGAAAAGAATCCGGAAAGCGCAAAACTTATTTCCGCCATGCTCAATAAGCCCCTGCCCGAAGATCTGGAAGATCAGCTCCTTGCGGTGGTGGAACAGACCAAACCCCAGGCGACCCGTGCTTCCTCCGGCGCAGTGATCCAGAAGATCAGTGAACTGATGCCCGCATTTATGGGCGGCAGTGCCGACCTCGGTCCTTCCAACAAGACAGAGGTGAAGGCAAGCACATTCTTCTCCCCGGCTGACCGCCGCGGCAGAAATCTGCATTTCGGTGTCCGCGAACTTGCCATGACCATGATCGCCAACGGGATGGCACTGTACGGAACGAGCGCACCTTATTGCGCCACCTTCTTTGTGTTCTCCGACTATATGAAACCGGGGATCCGCCTTGCCGCGCTTATGAAACTGCCCGTGGTGTATGTGCTGACCCACGATTCTTTCTACGTGGGCGAAGACGGTCCCACGCACCAGCCCATTGAACAGCTCGCCATGCTCCGCTCCACTCCGGGTGTGAATGTGCTGCGTCCTGCCGATGCCAAAGAAACGGCTCTCTGCTGGGCTTATGCCATGCGTTCCGAAAAACCGACTGCATTGCTCCTGACCCGTCAGGATCTTGCTCCGCTGCCGGTTTGTGCGTGCAAACTGGATGTGGCACGCGGCGGGTATGTGATCTCGGAAGATGAAGGTTTTGAAGTGATCCTCATTGCCTCCGGTTCGGAAGTCATGCTTGCGCTTCAGGCAGCGGATCAGCTCCGCAGCGAAGGCAGAAAAGTCCGTGTGGTTTCCATGCCCTCCTGCAAACTTTTCATGGAACAGGATAAAGCATACCGCGATACCGTTCTGCCGCCCGCGTGCCGCAAACGGGTTTCCATTGAAGCGGCAGCCACTTTCGGCTGGGAACGGATCACCACCGATGACGGCTTGAATATCGGGCTGGATCATTTCGGTGCATCTGCGCCTTACAAAGTGCTGGCGGAAAAATTCGGCTTCACGCCGGATGCCGTTGCACAGAAAGTCCGCGAATATCTCGCGTAAAAATCTCCGGTCAACACAAATTGCCTTCCGTAAAAACAGCGGCAGGCAAACCGGTGATCATCCGCCCGTCCGTTTTTTCAGCAGACGGGCGAGATGGCTTTTATCACAAAATCCCCAGGAATCAGCGGCTTCTTTCAGGGATGCGCCCCGCTGTACGGCTCCGGCGGCACCATTCAGCCGGAAATTTCTCTCATAACGCCCGAAACTCAATCCGAACTGTTTTTTGAACATCTGTGCGAAATAATTACTGCTGAGATTGCAGCACGCCGCCGCAGCAGCAGTGGTCGTAAGTTTTCCGGAAAGATGTTTCAGCGCAGGCAGCAGCCTCTGATAATTGCCGGAAGACATCACCTTCTGATCCGCAGACGGCAGGATCGTAATAAAAATTTTCAGGAGCAGATTCCACAGCAGCAGTTTTTTTTCGTCGGAATCCTTCTGCTGCGTCACGATCTTGAACAGTTCTTCCCCGGAAGCAGTGGAACGCAGCTGACGGTTCAGAAAATCCATCCGCTCCTGCGGCGGCATCAACATCAGCAGCTCCAGGCGGTCGCGTCCGGTGAAAAATGCGTTTTGCAATGATTCCCAATCGATATTCAGCAGCAATAATTGATGCGGCGCACGGATCCTGACCGTGTAATGCGGTTCCCAGGGAGCCGTCAGATAAAAAGATCCGGCATCCGCATCAACGGACTCTCCGGCAAAGATCCCCTGTTGTCCGCCGCTGACAACGAATCCCAGATGCAATGCGCTGTGCATATCCGGCTGACGGGAACAGCGTCCTTGCGGATGGGATCTCAAGAGATATGAAACGGGATTGAGCGCACTCAAATTCCAATCAAAATATTCAACACTATCCATGGTTTTTCATTTCAAAAAAGATAAAATATTCAACAAGTCGATAAAAATATACCACACAAATCAGTTGTTTTCAAGTAGATCAAACGATATATTAGGAGCAAAACCACCTCTTCAGAAATATTGACGATCCATAACAGAAAGGAAAAAAGATGAAACACAAATTGATCCTCATCGGTTGCGGCGGTATGGCAAAAGGTCATGCCTCCCGCTTTGATTCGCTGGAAGAACGGCTGGAAGTGGGCGCAGTGGTGGATATTGATCCTGCCAAAGCACAGGCGGTATCGGATCTGCTGCCCAATCATCCGCCGGTCTTCACCGATTATCACGATGCCCTGCCCTGCGGGGATGTGGTGCTGCAATGTCTGCCTCATCATCTGCATGCAAGCTGTACCATTGATTGCCTGAACGCAGGGAAACACGTTCTTGCGGAAAAACCCCTTGCCAATACGAAAGAAGAATGTCTGGCAATGATGGAGGCGGCAAAACGCAATGACCGCGTTCTGATGGTGGCATATTGTATGCGGTTCGATCCCATCGTGCGGGAAATGCAGCGGTTGATCAAAGCAAAGATCTACGGCGAATGTTTCCAGCTTTCCATCTGGACCGAACAGCTGACCATCAAGGAGGATGCCCCCTGGATCCATGACCGGAAAACCCTCGGCGGCGGACAGCTTTTCAGTCACGGCTGTCATTATATCGATCTGATGCTCTGGATGATGGGCAGACCGCTGCGCGGCTCTCATGTGGGGACCAATAAATGCACCCCGTGGATGGACCGGGAAGGAACCAGCAATGTTTCGCTGGAATTTGAAAACGGTTCACTGGGATATCATTTCGGAACCTGGGGCGCACGGGGAACAAAACTGGGATATTCCTTCCACGCGCACTGCGAAAAAGGTATGCTGGAATACAACCGGCAGGAAAACCGCCTGTATCTCCGGGGCAATATCGCCGAACATATCCCCGATGTCCCCGAAGACAGCAAGGAATATATCCTGATGGATCTTCAGTCAAAGCCCGCGAAACCCACCACCGAAGAAATGGCACATTTTCTCGATTGCGTGGATAACGGCACCACCCCGGAAACGACACTGGAGGAAAGTCTTGCCGGACTGGAAGTGATTTGGGAACTCTATCGGGCGGAAGACGAAAACCGCCTTGCCGATTTCAGCGGCATCAATATGCCCTTCTGAAAAAAGCAAAATTGCGTTGCGGGGCGTGGTAAGATTTCCTTGCTTACCACGCTTCTGTTGTATATTGCACGGCTTTCCGGGAAAGTTCAAAACACGCCTGACGCAGACCATTGATCCGCCCCAGCTGGGGATCCGCCTGATACTGATAGATGGATCGCGCAGAAATACGGCGCATGGGGATCAGCGGCTCGCTCCGACCCGGAATGATCACCGTGAAATCGGCTGTGATCTCCATACCGAATTCCGCCGGACGGTATGTTTCCTGACCATCGGAACTTTCTTCACGGATCGTGCCGGTCTTGATATTGACGATCTTCATATAGAGGATGCAATCGGCTGTTTCTTTTTCGGCGATCCGGAGAGATCCGTCGAACTGAAATTGACCGGCAAGTTCCCGGCGGATGATTTCAGTGAGCAGCGGTTCTTTCGTTTCGTTCTGAATATCGGCAAATGCAATGGATTTGATCTGCGGGTGCATCATGGATCCCATGTGGTAACCGCAGGAACAAAGGATCCCGCAGCAGAAAAATGCGGCGATCAGCAAAAAATATTTCTTAAATGTCATCATCGGTAAAAGGCCTTTCAGGGATATCGTCGCGGGAATCGCGGACGCGGTTCAATTCAAGATCGCGGACCGGCAGCAGGAAACGGCCGTTGCTGTTTTCGGGAGCGATCATAATATGAGCCCGTTCAGTGGGGATGGTATTGCGTTCGATCTTGATCCGGAAATTTTCTTTACGCGGAGCTTCTGCCGGAGGCGGCGTGTAGGATTTATCCAGTTTCGCCAGAAGTTTTTCAGATTTCACAGCATTTTCCGTACTGCCGTAATCGCGGATCACACGCGCCAGATACCGCTGTGCCACGGCATCCTGACCGGTCCGGTGGTAATATTCCGCCAGTCCGTGCAGGCGTTTGGCGTTGACGGCATCGATCTCATCCCGCGTCTGTTTTGCCCACGGGATCTCCGGGTCGCCGGGGTAAGCAGCAATGAATTTATCCAGTTGTTCAATGGCAAGGCGTGACCAGCGTCCGTCACCGTCTCCGTTTTTCACGAGCAGGTAATAGAGGTGAGCCAGCTGCATATAGGCACTTCTTGCGATTTTTGTATCGGGATGCAGCCGCATGATTTCCCGGTATTCATCGATCGCCTGAAGCGGTTTGCCGTTTTCCTGATGATAAATGGCAAGGCGGAGACGCGCCCGTGGTGCTTCTGCGGCACAGGGAGCCAGACGGATGGCATTTTCGTATGCATCCACCATGCGGTCTTCGTCATAAATGAACGGGAGCCATTTCACCACCAGATCATGATGTCCGTCAAAAAACTCATCGCCGATCTGATACATACGGGAAATGACTTTTCCGAAATCGATCCGGGTGATATGTTCCCGGGTCAGACGCAGCAGACAATCCAGTTCTTCGCCGAAAAATCCGGCTTTGCGGTAATTGCGGGCGGCACCGAGGAGAGCTTTTGCTTTTTCTTCCGGGTGATTGGAATAAAGTTCCACGGCTTTGTATGCTTTTGCCGCGCGCTCAAATTTATTTGCTTTTTCTGCTGTTTTTACACGACTCCATGCTGCCGCCACATCTTTTTCATGCTGTGCGGAAAGCAGAAAAGAAAGCGTCAATGCAAAAAAAGTACAGATCGCGATACCGAGATTTCTGTATTTTGCCATATTTTCAAGTCCTGTCCGTTATCTTGTTTTTCAAACCGTTCTTCAAAAAAATGACGGTTTTACATTATAATACCATCAATTTAGCACCTTTTTTGCAAATTATCAAGTCCCGACTCTTGTTTTTCCGGAAATTTGGTCTATCATATAGGGAAAAATACAGGAAACAGAATGAAAATCTTACAGATCATAACAGAACTCGGCGGCGGCGGTGCAGAAAAAATGCTCCGGATGCTGGCGGAGGGTTTGAAAGAAACCGGTCATACTGTGACGGTGTTATCGTTGTGTGCGCCCCCCCGGGAACAGACGATCCCCGATCAACTGCGCGCGGCAGGGATCAGCGTGGAATATCTCCATGCCCGCAAAAGCGATCCCTTTCTGCTCTTGAAACTCCGGCAGAAGATCAAAAGGATCGCTCCGGATATCGTACACAGTCATTTGATGCACCCGAATCTGCTCTCCCGTCTTGCCTGTGCCACGCTGAAGATCCCCGTAATCAATACCGTACATACACTGGAAAGACGGCGGGGGAAAAAGTTTTATTTTTTTCTTGACCGCCTCACTGCACGGCTGGCGTTCATTACCGCAGTTTCTGCAAGCGCGGCGGCGTATCACGAACGGAAATGCCGCCTCAAACCCGGCAGTATCAAAGTCATACGCAATGCCGTGGAGCCGGTGGAACCAGCCCCCGCAGAATTCTGCCGGGATTTCCTCAAGCCGTATCTGCCGAAGGGCGGAGCGGACAGGATCATCGGCAGTCTCGGCAGACTGGATGCCATGAAGGGATACGATGTGATGCTGGACCGGCTCGATGCGCTCTCCCGGTTGATCCCCGACGGCGAAAAATGGCTGATCCTGATCCTCGGCGATGGTCCGGACCGGGAAAAACTGGAAGAAAAAGCTGCCGCATTGCATTATGATAATCTCAAGGTAAAATTCGCCGGATTCCAAACCGGTGCCGCACCGCTGATGAATTCTTTTGATGTCTTTTTCACCCCCAGCCTTTGCGAAGGATACGGGCTTGCCGTGGCGGAAGCCATGACTCTCGGTCTGCCGATCGTGGCAAATGATATTGACGCCCTTTCCGAACTCTGCCGGATGTATGACGGAGACGCATTCCTTTTCAATATGAAAAAGGATGACGACGGCGAAAATATGGCGTTGGAACTGCTGAAGGCAAGCGAATGTGACCGCTCGTCCGGCATGATCGTGATGGAAAAATACAAAATGGTACGCGCTTATTCCCATTTTTACAGTCTGATCCGGAAAAAATTCCGGAAAAAGACTTGACACTTCGATCATATTGTGGTAAATTAAACAAACAACAAAAAAGTTTTTGAGCCATGATACAGTTTTTCGCACGAAATTTCAGAAGAGCATACCGGATCCCCGCGATCATTTTTTATCTGTTCGCCAGGGGAACAGCGGCTTTGTGGGCATTCCGGAAAAAAGATAAAAACGATCGATGCCGCTCCGCACGGATCGTTACCGCGCAAACACAGTTGTGGGCGCGGGGGCTGCTGCGGCTGTTGGGGGTGCATTACACATTGGACGGAGACTTGAAAAAAGTGGATGCGGAAGGCGGCTTGCTGATCTCCAATCACCAGAGTTATTTGGATATTCTGGTCCATGCCGCCGCCACGGGGATGCGTTTCACACCAAATTCGGGGATCCGGTCCTGGCTGTTTTTCGGCTGGTATGTGGGATTGTCCGATCCCATCTGGATCGACCGGAGTTCACCGCGGAAAGCACGGAAAACGCTGGAGGAATTCCGTACTGCGATCCGGATGGATCAAGTGGCGTTGATGATCTATCCGGAAGGCACGACCACCCGGGGAGATGTGCCGCTTCTGCCGTTCAAATCCACCGCATTTGAAACCGTGCTGGGGACCGATATGCCAATCCAGCCGATCCTGACTTATTACAAAGGAGACCGCGCCGCCGGAGATGTCCGCACCGCATGGTATGACGATACGCCGTTCCTGAAACATGTGTGGGGTGTTCTCGGCAACAAAAGAACGGATGTGACGATCCATGTGCTGCCGCCTGTTCAGCCGTGTGCCGGAGATGACCGGAAAATTCTGACTGACCGCACATACGGGATGATGAACGCTGCTCATCTGGCATTTCTCAAAGAGGCAGAAACCGTATGAAGAAATACAGTCTTTCCGCCCGTATCGGTGCGACCTGGCGGTACTTTTCAGTGCTGCGTTTCCCGTTCATGCAGAAATATGATCCGGAAAACACACCCTCCCCCGGGCGTGTTCTGACTGTACTTTTCGGAGCGTTCCTTTCTCTGCTCTCCATCGCATTGCTGTTTCTTGCAGGAAAAATCAGTTATACGGCACAAGTCTTTTGCGGCGGCGTGATCGTGCCGCTGCTGCTGGAATCGATTTGCGGCGGAGCCGGAGCCTGCGCGCTCGCTTCATTTATTGCCGACCGCCAAAAGGGAATATCTTTTGAAGAAGCACTCCACGGAGCATACAGTACGGAAAAAAGATCTTTCTCCTGTATTTTTCTGCTGGTGATGATCTGGCTGTTCCGGGCAGCAATGATCTGCGCGCTGACGGTCTGCGGAAGTTATTATTTTCTGACAGCGGCACTTTGCGGCGGATATTATGTCCGGGCGGAATTAAGTACCGTAAAAGTTCCCGGCGGGAAAGAGTTTTTTGATCAGGGAGGCGAAAATAAAAAACAATATCACGGGATCGTTGCATTTATCATCATTCTTGCCGCCGCATTCCTGCACAGCTGGAATGTGACCGGTGCATTGATCGCCGCGCTCACCGCATGGCTGATCGCGTGGTACAGCATCAGCCTCTGCACCGAAACCGAACAGGGAATGAGCTGCAATGCTTTGCGCGTGACCGGATACGGCATCGAAATGATCCTCCTGCTGGAAGGAACGCTGATCTGTTTCCGCGGATGAAACGGATGAGCGGTTTCGCCGGAGGCAATCTTTTCCATACGCCATACAGGTCTTATCAATCCTACATTTTCAGATGGTTAAGAAATCAAATCTAAAAAAATCACCACTTTCTGCGCTGAAAGCAGATTCCGTCGGGACGCCGCGCCGCCAGGTGACTTGGATTTGATCAAAGGAGCAGATATTTGACAAATTCAGATTCTGCGTTATATTACAAACAGGATATGTGAAATTATCACAGGATTGGTAAATAAAAAAATAAAACCGAAAGAGGTGAATTATGAAAAAACTTCTCGTAATGTTGTGCGGTGTTATGCTGCTCGCTATCAGTGGGTGCTGTTCCATGGGACAGTGCAAAATCACGATGGAAAAGAATGCTGTCCTGCTTGATGTCCGGACTCCGGCAGAATATCAGAAAGGCTATCTGCAGGGAGCGATCAATCTGCCTCAGGCGGATGTGGACACAAAAGCTGCAACAGTTGTTCCCACGAAAGACACTCCGGTTTATGTTTATTGCCGGGGTGGTCGGGAAGCGACAATGGCAACGGAAAAATTGTTGAAGCAGGGTTATACCGATGTTCATAATCTGGGCGCAATGAAAGATGCTCAAAAACGACTCGGATTGCCTGCAACAAAGTAACAGGTACAGGGAGAATGGCAGATGAAAAAACTTTTTTCAATATTATCCGGAATTTTTCTGCTTCTGATAAGCGGATGTTGTTGTTCAACAGGAGGTAAAATATCTATGGAAAACAATGCGGTATTGCTTGATGTCCGGACTCCGGAGGAACACAAAAGTGGTTATCTGGAAGGAGC
>JAZNXT010000062.1:0-8363 GCA_045594005.1 Victivallales bacterium | reverse complement strand
CCTTGTAGACCATCAGGTTGTCGGTGCATTTGAGCAATTTCCAGGTGGTGTCGTTTTTGGCACTGCTGGCGGGAGATTGTCTCCATCTGCGGTCCATCCAGACCAGAGCGAAGCCGACTTTGTCGATGTCGATAAATCCGTCTTCAGAGAACCGCACCTTTGCCGGAGCGCAGAAGGCACTGACCGCAAAGAGTGCGGTCAACAGAAAAAAAACCATTTTGTTCATAGGTCAAAAAATCCTCTTGTGCATTTCAAATGTGGCAGGCAGGGATATGGTCTGCCAGGCAGAGACATCAAACGCCGGATCCTGAAATCCTTCCGCACGATGTTCCAGATCGGGGGACCAGTGGATCGACCAGATCCCGTTCAGGGAAAAACTGTAATCCATGATCTCTGAAAGCAGTGTTTCCGGAAACGCAGTCCGTGCAGACCGCCGTGCTGTAAAATGAGCGGGCAGACGGTTGATCTCCCGTATATTCAGATCGTCAAGCAAATCTTTCAACTGCATTGTAAATACCATCTTGCCGTTTTCTTTCTAATGATACGATCTCTCAAAGTACAAAAAAACTTCCGGAAAAACGGAAGTTTTTTTGTTGGGGACCTTTTGAAAAAATACGATTATCTGCGGTGTCCGCCACGATGACGCGGCGGAGGCGCGTTGTGGCGGTAATGACGCGGCGGAGGCGGTGCAGGACGCACATACGGACGCGGTGCCACATAGACCGGAGACGGAACCACCACCGGCGCAGGAGCCACCACTACCGGCGCAGGAGGCGGAATCACCACCGGCGCGGGAGGCGGGACGACCACCGGTGCAGGAGGCGGAACCACAACCGGTGCAGGCTGAGCCACCACTACCGGCGCAGGAGGCGGAACCACTACCGGCGCAGGAGGCGGAACCACCACCGGTGCGGGGGGTGCCACCACTACCGGCGCAGGAGCAACCGGAGTGATCCCCAGCATCTGACCGATCGCCAGCGAGTTCGCCACGATATTCACGATCGCATTGGCATTAGCAAGTCCGCGGCTGGGACCGCCATGATGATGACGATGGTGACGCTGCGCGGATGCTGTCCCCGCGACACAGACGCACAGAGTCAGTGCGCACAACAGTTTCAATGTCTTGTTCTTCATAGTTTTCTTTCCTTTCTTTTCTTCAGATGTTCTTTCAGACATCTTTCATTGCTTTTTCTTTCTTTACTCTTATTTTACCACATTTTTCCGATTTGTCAAGAGCAAAATAGAAAATTTTTAGAATTTTTTGGATTTTCAAACTATTTTATCATTCAAAACTTTATTCTTCATTCAATTTTTCATGCGGCAGCAGCGTAACGCTGTCAAGGGACAGGAATTCCGCCGCCTCCAGTTCGATGGTCTCCTGATAACCGAACTGATGCAGCACGATCTTATGGCTGTGATCGAAGTCGATATTATACAGACAGATCCTGCCGTCATCGGGGAAGTAGGTGCAGTTGATATATTTACATTCTTCACCGGGTTCGCTGCCGTCGTCGGTGATATACACATTTCCCCGTGCGCGTTTTGCAATATATTTCCATACGGGTTCCATAAGACCGTTGGCACCTTCATACGAGCCGGGACCGTCGTCGATATCCAATGCGCCGGGATAACTCCAGGTATTGACAAAGAACACTTCCCCTTTCCCGCATTTTCTGTGGAGGACCACGGGATCGAACTGTTCATCATCTGCGATCACCACTCTGACCGCAGGATCGGTGATTTCCAGTTCCCCGATGGGCGTGGCAAGGATCCCGAAACGGCGGGGAACTTTTACGCCGAGTTCATTGGGTTCGGCAGTATTTCCGGTCGCCCAGTAAATACGGCGTCCGCGCTGTTTGACCTTTACGCCGCAGAGTTCGGAAAAATCACCGCCGTGGATGAGTTCGGAAACATCATAGGAACGGTAATTGCGGGTCTTGTTGGTGGAAAGATGGGGGATGCTGATGCAGAGGATACCGCCGGCAGCCACATATTTTTTCAGAACTTCATACTGGTGTTCCGTACAGGTGTTCCAGCCTGCAAAGATCAGAGCCTTGTAGTTGCGGATGAGGAAATCGGCATCGATCTTATCCATGGCAAATGTCACGATATCAAACAACCCGTGGGGCGTGGCGGAAAGATATTGATTTTTATACGGCGGGATCACCGGCGGACAGGGACAGAACACTTTTTCGATGAGTTTCCACGAGCGTTCCGGATCGCCTTCATACCAATCGTGATTGATGTCCGCCAGCGTGTACGCGCTCGCCACTGCATAATTCCCGGCGGCACAGTACATGGCGGAAAGATCCAGATTCCCCTTGGCAATGGCAATGGTGGTTTCCGGCTGACCCGCAGGCGTGCCGTTGACTTTTACAAAATCCCAGAAATCGGAAATGGTCTTGCGGTACCGCACCGCCGTGGGGGAACGGTAATCGATCATGGGATATTTTTTCCGTGCTTCCGGGACAAGATAGGCGTAATCGTAGGGATCGGCACTTTCCGGAGCGGTGGGATCGCCGTTTTTCCCGATAGTCCCGTAAGGCAGCTGATACATCGGAGAATCGGGACAGAGTTTGACCTGGGTGTACCAGTTGCCGCTTTCGTTGATGATAAGTTTGCAGCCGTTCATATATTTCAAATAGAAAGATGCGGCAAGGAGCGGGAATTTATAAGGGCTGGCATAAGGGATCCAGGAATAGTGTTCGTGAGCAATGTGGGAACCCCAGACAGGCAGACGGAACTGGCGGAACAGACCGCGCCCCAATGCCGAACTGAAAGTGAGATGACGGAACGCAAAATCTTCCTGCACGGGGATATCCGTGCCGCCGATGATCTCGTAGTCCAGATGAAATGATCCGCTGGTTGCCATAACACGCCCCCAACCTTTGCTTTTCCGTTCGGAAACATGTTCATTGACCCGTTCCAGCAAACCATTTGCGAAATCTTCCAGCGTGGCATCTTCCATGCGTTTTGCGCTGTGTGCGTCGCCGTCATTGCTGCCCCGGTTGAGGTGGAAACTGTACCGTTCGCCGAAATCATATCCAAGCCACCAGGGTTCCAGTCCCTCCAGTTTGTGCGACCATTCCGGAGCCAGTTCGCTGGAATAAAGTCCGGTGGTATAGATCCCCATTTCCCGTGCCTGTTCAATAAACTTGATCAACCCTGCGCCCATGCGGTCGGCATAATCGTTCAAATCGGGATTTTCCTCTCCCTTGAGATTCTTTTTATTTTCCCAATCGGCATCCTTGAAGGTCACGCCGATATCTTCCATAGCGTAAAATGTGGGACCCCACCAACCCCAGATTTGAGCGACATTTCCCTGATTATCCTTTTTGATCAGGTCCAGATGTTCTTTCGGGGAAAAATCCTGCGGATTCCAGGTGCTGAAGGCTCCGTTATCCAGATAAAATCCGTCTTTTCTGATGATATAGATCCCGGATCCGAGATACATTCCTTCTTCCGGCAGCGGCATTTTTTTCCAGCTCATGATCCTGTTCCTTCCATTGATAAAAGTTGTTGTGATCTCCATACAGTCAATATACAACCACTGAAGATCAAGTCAAGACGGAAATGTTATTTTTTTGAAAAGACTTATGGGACATTGGGGACGGATGGGACTTATGGGACGCCGATAAAGACAATTCTGTAAGGTTTTCAATTTTGGACTTTCAACTTTGGACTTTTCATTTGACAAATCCTCACTCATGAAGTATAATAACTCTGAACTTTGAGCGGCACGCGCAGCGGAAGCCGCCGGGAAAGCGGGTGCTTTGCACCCTTTCAACTTTTTTGAATGGAGTGAGCTTATGTATGCGGTGATTACGGGTGTTTCCAGCGGACTGGGTGCCGCAATGGTCAATTTTTTTGCGGCGCAGGGTGTGCAGGTGATCGGTGTCAGCCGCAGCAAACCGGCAGAAGATGTACAGAAAAATCTCCTCGCGTGGATCTCCGGCGATATCACAAAAGCAGACGACCGGGCGCGGATCGTGGCGGAGACGGAAAAACTCTGCAAGGGCAGTCTTGATCTACTCATCAACAACGCCGGGAAAGGGATCTATGCCACTTGGGATGAAATGGATGAAAACGATCTGCGGGAAGTCTTTGAACTGGATTTCTTTGCCATGGTCGCGCTGACAAAAGCCTTTCTGCCTCAACTTTCTGCGGCAAAAGGCACGATCGTGAATATTGCCAGTGCGGCAGGGCGGCTGTGGGTCCCCTGTATGGGGGCATATTGTGCGGCAAAAGCGGCAGTTTCCATGTTCTCCAATTCCTTGCGGGTGGAAGTGAAAAGAATGGGGATCCGCGTGCTGGATGTTTCTCCCGGTCAGATCAATACAGGTTTTTCCTCCCGTTCCTGCGGATCCCGCAGACCGCCGGATTCCCCGGGTGCGAAAGGTCATTCCCCGGCAGGATTGGCAAAGGCGGTATTCCGTGCGTGGAAGAAGAAAAAGAAGCGGATCACTTATCCGGGGAAACTGGCTTTTCTCATTTTTCTGGTACGGGTGGTGCTGCCGGATCTTTATGACAGGATCAGCGTGAAACTCTGGAAACTTTAAAAATCTGCATCTCTATCCTTGCATATAGAAAGAAAACACCGTAAAACATTGCAAAAATATCATATTTTTCTGTTTTTTTTCATTCTACGCCGTTTTTTTTCTTGAAAACATGCTGTTTTTGCGCTATGATATACCTGAAAGGATATTTTTACGGGATATGGTCTTTTGTTTGAGATCACCCTGAATCAGGAATATTCATACAACAAACTCCAAATAAAATCTATCAAGGAGAAAAAAATGGCTATCTACAATGCACCGATCAAGGAAGTCACTGTACTGGATTCCGGATTGAACACATTTACCGCGAAAGCAACTATTTCGCTGAAAGATGTCACGAACCCCAGAAACATGGTTGTCATCGCTCCGTTTACAGGTACACCGCAAATTACACATTTCAACAACAACATCTCCCTTGTTTCCCAAAAGAAAGGTGTTGCACCAGGCGAATACAGCCTGATTTACAGCAGTGGCGGAACGCCCTATATCTTTGCCGGAAATAAAGCATTGAAATGGACGATCGATATTACATCGCAGGATGCCGCAAAAATGAATGTTGCCGGGATCAATTCCGCGGGGAATCTGTATTTTCATGGTTTGAACTACGCTGCAAAGTTCCGTGCCGCGATCACCGCTTCCGCAACGGGCGCGCACACCGTGGAGGTGGACGGCATCAAGACCGGGGGGAGACTCTATGCCGGCGATATCATGGGCGCGATCAAAGTTACAGCCAAAGGGACCGGCGCATTCAATACAACAGCAACCGGGATCAATGCTGTCTATGGAGCCACGATCAACAAGCTGGGAGCAGATATCACAGTAAGCGCAACAAAGGGGAAAAATTCGCAGAACGCCTACGCACGGGGGATCTACCATGCCAGCAGCAACAACTCCCTGTCAATCGATACCGCAATCACCAAAAAGATCTCTGCGACCACCAAACATTCCGGAACGGGCAACGCCTATGCAGACGGGATCACCGGTGGTGTGAATATTGAACTGACTGGAGTTGCAAAAAGCGGAGCGATCACAGCTTCCGCCACAGCCGATTCCGGAAACGCTTATGCCAGTGCGATCTCTTCTGTGGGAGAAGATAAAAACATCCTCATTATGACTGTTCAAGGGAAAATCAGTGCCTCTGCCACAGCCGGCGGTTTCGTGGATGTTCAAACGGTCTGTACGGAAGGAAATTTTTATCTCTACAATTTTTCCGGTACGATTTCCGCAAGCGGGACAAGCAAAAGCGGCAAATCCATCGTTGCGGCGATTTCCTCCGCAAAAAGAGTTAAAACATCCGGGGAAATAAAAGGAAACATCACGGCAAATGCGTCTTCCAAAGGCGGGTCTGTTTCTGCTTACGGGATCAATGTTCTTGGAGGCGCTTACTTCGAGGAAAGTCCGTTCAGCAGCAATATTCAGGTCAAGGCATCACAAACAGATAGAAATGGAACAGGATATATTGAAGCTTACGGTATTTTTGCGCAGGAATATATTGCCGTCGAAAGTCCGTTTTCTGCAAATATTACCATCAATGCCGCCAATGCATCAAAATCGGGATCTACGGCTGCCTATGGTATTTTCTGCCAGAATGCGAACGAATCTTCAGATATTATGGATTTTTCGGATTTTTCCGGAAAGATCTCTGTAAATTCTGCCGGTGCCGGATACGGGATCTACACGGACAGCAGTATTCAGACAGATTACGGTGATGTAGTTTTGGGAAATTGTTCCGGCTCGATCACAATCAATGCAAATGAAAATGCGTACGGTATCGAAGGCATAAGGATTCAGTGCGACTCGATTACCGGCACGATCACGGCGAAAAGTAAAACAGGAGATGCTGTGGGGCTTTACGCAAAAAAAATCAGCTTATATTCGTTCAGTGACAACTGGCAGACGGATCTCGGTAAAATAACGGTTTCCTCCTCTTCCACCAAGGCGATTCATTCCGCAAAGGCGATCTATGCAACGGGAATATTGGAAGTGCGTGACACATACGAGATCACCGGTGATTTTACGGTCACATCGAAAAATATTGCCTACGGGATCCATGCAGAACAGGGAATCGAGTTCGACGGTAAAATCTCCGTAAAAATGAATGTGACCGGTGCATTCGGTGCGTATGCGATCAAGACAGACCAGTCCGGGATAAATCCGTTGAACCTGTGGTTTGAAGGAGCCCAGATCACAACAAAAGTCACCGACAAATATTACACCAGCAATCAGTATGCGATCAAAGCAACGAATACTACGGACGATACTGTTGCGGTTGCCGGAAAGAGCAAACTCACTGGAAAGATCAATCTCGGCAATGGAAACGACACCGTAATGATTCATGCCGGATCCAAAGTCACCGGTGCCTTTGAGGGCGTGGAATGTGTGAATTTTGTACTTGATGATACAACACAGGCTGGTCAAACCATGTGGGATAAAGTGGATGAATCCTTCGGCTCCGCAGATATGATGATCAATCTTGATTACGGCACCACCGGTGAATTTGCGCTCTGCTCCCGGACAAGTAAAGATACCGCATGGAGCGATATTTTTGACGACATCACGCTCAATTTCGGCGCGGGTCTTGACTCAAAGACATTGAATTTGGGCACACCCACAGAAAGCGACGGATATTCTTACGAACTCAAGGAAAAAGGCAATAAACTTGTTCTCTCCGTTTCATTGGCAAATTAAAATATATCTCCAGAAGAAAGGACCCCCTACAATGAACAGAAAAATCATGAAGATCGCACTCGCAGGGCTGGTGGCTCTCGGTGCAACACTGGCAGTCAGTGCAGCAGACTGGTATGTTTCCCGCGCAACGGGCAAAAACAAAAATGCAGGCACCAAAGAAGCACCTCTCAAGGCGATTTGGAAAGCTCTGGATAAAGCCGCTCCCGGCGATACCATCCACGTGGCAGAAGGCAATTACAGCGGTAAAATGTCTTGCGGCTGGCTGGATGTGCAGAAAGGCGTGAATCTCATCGGCGGCTATTCTGCCGATTTCTCCGTGCGTGACATCACCAAACACCCCACCACATTCAAACCCTCCAACGCACAGAACGCAACCAAGCCCCCTTCCGATGCCGGAACCATGCGGATCGTCACCAAGGGCGCAGATGCAAAAATGCTGCTGGACGGTTTCTTCTTTGATCAGGGCGATGCCAACAGTTATCACGCCACCAAAGGCAAGCCGGAAGGCGTCGCCACCGGTATGTGGCTCCAGCCTCCCGCAAAAGGCAATACCCAGTATCCCTCCATCGACCGTTATACGATCTATGCACAGACCGACGGCGAACTCACCATTCAGAACTGCGTGTTCCTGAACTGCTCCAACTACGCTGTGAATGTGGGACATTTCTCCGGAAAAGTGAAGATCCTGAACAATCTCTTCATCAACTCCCGTATGATCGGATGCAATGTTTCCTCCAAAAACGGTAAACCGCTGATGGTGGATTATGAATTTGCATACAATACCGTTCTTTTCACCTGGAGCAGAACCAGCGAAATGAGCGATATGGGATTCGGCGTCCGCGCAAATTCCAATACCATCAGCAATATCCACCACAATATTATCGGTCTGAATGTGGGTACCGGATTTGACAACTCCATGGGCAATCCAAAGACCAAACAGGTGAAACTGGATAACAACGTGTTCTTCCTGAACAAGAAATCCGACCTGACCTTCGTGATCAGCCCCAATATCGCATACTTCCGCGTCACCGATGAAGCATACGAAGATCTGGAAGATGTGGACGGCATGGTGAGCATGGAAAACAACGTGGCTCTGGATAAAGCCGATGCGTTCAAAGG
>JAZNXT010000061.1:0-50755 GCA_045594005.1 Victivallales bacterium | reverse complement strand
GTACGGTCCATCTTGTTGACGAACGCGATGATAGGCACACCGTATTTCTTTGCCTGACGCCAAACGGTTTCAGACTGGGGCTGAACGCCGCCGACGGAACAGTACACAGCCACCGCACCGTCGAGTACGCGCAGAGAACGTTCCACTTCAGCAGTGAAGTCCACGTGCCCGGGAGTGTCGATCAGGTTCAGGCGGAAGTGATTCCAGAAACAGGTCGTTGCAGCGGAAGTGATCGTAATACCGCGTTCCTGTTCCTGTTCCATCCAGTCCATAGTGGCGGAACCTTCGTGAGTTTCACCGATCTTGTGATTTTTACCGGTGTAGTAGAGGATGCGTTCGGACAACGTGGTCTTACCGGCGTCGATGTGCGCCATAATACCGATATTACGGTAATTATTCAGAGGAGTTGTTCTCCCTGCAGCCTCTTTATAATCTTGATTGATAACGTGTGAGTCGCTCATTTTTTAACCAATATCATTCTGTTGACAAAGCGATTACCATCTGTAATGAGCAAATGCTTTGTTGGCCTGAGCCATCTTGTGAGTATCTTCTTTTTTCTTCACGGCAGAACCGGTGTTGTCAAACGCTTCCAGCAATTCGCTTGCGAGAGCATCCATCATGCTGCGGCCCTTCTTGCCCTGAGAATAAGTCACGATCCAACGGATCGCAAGTGCGATCTGACGATCTGCAGGCACATCAATCGGCACCTGATAGGTGGCACCGCCGACGCGGCGGGATTTGACTTCGACTTTGGGTTTGACGTTTTCAACAGCTGCGATGAAAACTTCAAGCGGTTCCATATCTTTTTTCTTGGTCTTCAGCACATCGAATGCGCCGTAAACGATTTTCTGAGCGATGGATTTTTTGCCCTTACGCATAAGCATATTGATGAGGCGTGCAACCAGTTCGCTGTTGTACTTGACGTCCGGGGTCAGTTCCCGTTTCGTGATTTTGCGTCTTCTCATTTGTGAATCATCCTCAAATCAGCTTATTTCTTTTTACCTTTGGCAGCAGCTTCACTCTTCTGCTTTGCACCATACTTGGAACGGCCCTGACGGCGGCCATCGACACCGAGGCTGTCAAGTGCGCCGCGGACAACATGATAACGCACACCGGGGAGGTCACGCACACGACCGCCCTTAACGAGAACGACGCTGTGTTCCTGGAGGTTGTGACCTTCACCGCCGATGTAGGCAGTGACTTCGATACCGTTGGTCAAACGGACACGGGCGATTTTCCGCATAGCGGAGTTCGGCTTTTTCGGAGTTCTGGTCGTGACCTGGAGACACACACCGCGACGCTGAGGGCATGACTGCAGTGCTTTGCTTTTGCTTTTGCTCACTTTCGGTCTGCGACCGCTTCTCACCAACTGATTGATTGTCGGCATATTTTCCTCTTCACCTGTCTTCTTTGCATTTTATTATTCAACGAATCAGGCGTATAATATAACACCTAATTCGCTGAATTCAAATGCGTTTTTAATATTTTTTTGATATTTTTTCTTTTTTACCTCAGAAATTGGCATCGTCATCATCAGATGCGAAAGCACTGTCGTCGAACTCATCGTCGAGGGAATCACTCATTCCACCCTCAAAATCGACATCGTCGTACCCGTCTTCAAAATCCGCAAATGCGTCATCTTCGGGATCCAGTTCTTCATCATCATCACCGAAATCAATATCTTCCAATCTCGGTTCTTCAAATGCAATTTCATCGTTTTCTTCTTCGAAACCTTCCACTTCCGGAGGCAATTCTTCACCCAGTTTTTCCACGCGAAGATGCTGGAACCGTTCGGAACCCGTACCCGCAGGGATCAAGTGTCCTGTGATAACACTTTCTTTGAAGCCGCGGAGGATATCCTCTTTGCCCAGTGTGGCAGCATCGGTCAGAATACGTGTGGTATCCTGGAAGGATGCAGACGAAATGAAGCTTTCTGTTTCCAAAGACGCTTTGGTGATACCCAACAGGACGGATTCTTTTTCCGCAACTTTTCCGCCGATGGCTTTCACCCGGGCATTTTCACGTTCGAAATCATAACGGTCAACCTGTTCACCCGGCAGGAAGTGTGTACTGCCGCTTTCAGTGACGCGAACCTTCTGCATCATCTGACGGATAATGATCTCGATGTGTTTATCGTTGATTTCAACGCCCTGGGACCGGTACACGGTCTGGACTTCGTTGACAAGATAACGCTGCAATTCCTGAGGTCCGCAGATGGCGAGGAGCTGCTGCGGCATAATGGAACCGACTGTCAGTTTCTGCCCCTTCTTCACATAGTCGCCTTTACCGACGACCAGGTGGCGCGTTGCAGGAATGATGTGTTCTTTTTCCATACCCGTGTCATTGTCACGCACCACCAGTGTACGGCGGCCGCGGACCATTTTGCCGAAATCCACATAACCGTCGATCGTTGCGATTTCCGCCACTTCTTTCGGCTGACGCGCTTCAAACAGCTCGGACACACGGGGAAGACCCCCGGTAATGTCTTTGTTTTTGGACTGCTGACGGGGCACACGTGCAAGCACCATACCCGGACGCACCTTCATATCTCTGCGGATCATAAGGAACGCGCCTGCCGGCAGCGGGTAGTTGGAAATATTTTCATCGGTTTCCAAAGATTTGATAACGACCTGCGGATGCAAGTCTTCGCGGTGTTCCATAACCGTGATTTCTTCCGTGCCGCCACGATAAGTGGTGTTCAGCGTAACGCCGTCGATCAGGTCGGTCAATTCCACATAACCGGTTTCTTCCGCAATGATCGGCAGGTTGTACGGATCCCATTCCGCGATCTTTTCACCGGCTTTCACTTTCGCACCGTCCTGTTTGAACAGAACAGCACCGACTTCCGGCATGTAACGGTCGATTTCCGCTTCTTTCACAGCATCTGACCAGTAGTCATAATCCTGATTGTAAACCGTACCGATGATCGCAGCTTCCTGACGCGCTCTGTTCCGTGCTTTCGCTTCGGACGCTTTCGCCTTCGCAGGATCGTACACCACGATAAAGCCGTTCTTGTTCACCACCAGCGTCTGACCTTTTTCATTTTCCACAAGACGCAGGTTTTCAAAGCAGATCACACCGCTGTTACGGGCATTGATGACCGGTTCTTTGAACGCTGAAGATGCCGTACCGCCGATGTGGAACGTACGCATGGTCAGCTGCGTACCCGGTTCACCGATGGACTGCGCAGCAATGATACCGAGAGCATCGCCGATTTCCGCATTGCGGTCCGTCGCCAGGTTCTTGCCATAGCATTTGATACAAACACCATGTTCAATATCGCAAGTCAGCACAGAACGGATCAGCACACGGTTGATACCGCAGGCTTTGATACGGTCCGCAATGGCAGGTGTGAATTCCTGACCCGCTGCAACGATCAAACGACCGTCGTCATAGGCAGGGTCACGGATATCCTGTGCGCTGAAACGACCGAGCAGACGGTCCTTCAGCGAAAGCATTTCATCGTCACCTTCGATAATAGCACTGACCCAGATACCCTTCACCGTACCGCAATCTTCGCAGCGGCAGATGATATCCTGTGCCACGTCCACCAGCTTACGGGTCATGTAACCGGAGTCAGCGGTCTTCAGAGCGGTGTCAGCCAAACCTTTACGGGCACCGTGGGTGGAAATGAAGTATTCCAACACAGACAGACCTTCACGGAAGTTGGAAAGGATCGGCCGTTCGATAATTTCACCGTTCGGCTTCGCCATCAAACCACGCATACCGGCAAGCTGACGGATCTGGTCTTTACTGCCTCGCGCACCGGAATCCAACATGGAGTAAACCGGGTTGATGTTCTTTCTGTGCGCTTCTTCCGATTCCGCGAAAAGCGTTTCCGCAACCTTGTTGGAAGTGCTGGTCCAGACGTCAACGATCTTGTTGTGACGTTCTCCGTCCGTCAATGCACCGGCACTGTACTGACCGTTGATGATATCCACTTCAGCGCGGGCTGCCGCGATCATATCCACTTTGCTCTTGGGTACGCTCATATCGGAAATGGAGATGGAGAAACCGGCGATCGTTGCATATTCATATCCGAGATTCTTCAGATCGTCCAGCAGTTTGATCGTCTTTTCGTGTCCGATATATTCGTATGCCTGCGCAATGAGTTTACCGATTTCTTTCTTCTTCGCCACACCACCGGTGAGCTTACCGTTTTCATCGGACTTCGGCATTTCGTTCCAGAATCCGAGGCTCTTATCCCAAACGCCGTTGAAGATACAGCGGCCGGCAGTCGTGATGATCACTTTGCTGTCTTTATCGCCGCGGGGCGTATCCGTACCGTAATCCGGGTTGGGGATGCGGACAGCATCGTGGATCTTGATGTGACCGGTATCCAATGCAAACAGCACTTCGTGGATGTCACGGAACAGACGCGCGGATTCCGGATTCTTCGGAGGCAGCGTCAGATAATACACACCCAGCGTGATGTCCTGCGTCGGAGTCGCGATCGGTTTGCCGTTGGCAGGAGAGAAAATATTGTGCGTCGCCAGCATGAGCAGCTTACATTCCAACTGTGCCGCAGGGGACAGCGGAACATGAACAGCCATCTGGTCACCGTCAAAGTCAGCGTTGTATCCGGTACAGACCAGCGGATGCAGACGGATGGCGGAACCTTCGATCAGAATGGGATCGAATGCCTGAATGGAAAGTCTGTGCAGCGTCGGCGCACGGTTCAACATCACAGGGTGACCGTTGGTCACTTCTTCCAGAATGTCCCACACCACCGGTTCACCGCGTTCGATCATCTTCTTCGCTCCGCGGACCGTATGCGTATAGTTGCGTCCCTTCAGATGACGGATGATGAACGGTTCAAACAGGATAAGTGCCATCTTCTTCGGCAGACCGCACTGATGCAGACGCAATTCCGGACCGACAACGATCACAGAACGGCCGGAGTAGTCCACACGTTTACCCAACAGGTTCTGACGGAAACGACCCTGTTTCCCTTTCAGCATGTCACTGAGGGATTTCAGCGGACGGTTCCCGATACCGGTGACCGCTCTGCCGTGACGGCCGTTGTCCATCAAAGCATCGACCGCTTCCTGGAGCATACGTTTTTCGTTGCGGATAATGACTTCCGGCGTGCGCAGCTGCAACAGGTTTTTCAAACGGTTGTTGCGGTTGATCACACGACGGTAAAGATCGTTCAGGTCGGATGTGGCAAATCTGCCGCCTTCCAGCGGAACCAGAGGACGCAGATCCGGCGGGATCACCGGCAGCACTTCCATGATCATCCATTCCGGACGGGAGTTGCTGGCAATGAAACCTTCCACCAGACGCAGACGCTTGGTCAGTTTGCGGCGGGTCGCTTTATTTTTGGTTCCGGCAAGTTCCACTTCAAGCTGAGCCTGAAGCGGCTCCAGATCGATCATCTGCAAAAGCGTGCTGATCGCAGGCGCACCCATATCCGCTTTGAACGCATCCTGATAATCGTCACGCGCCAGCAGATATTCTTTTTCCGTGAGGGACTGCCCCAATGTCAGAGGCGTATCGCCCGGATCGGTCACGACCCAATCTTCATAGTAGATGATGCGTTCCAACGCACGGGCAGTCATATCCAGCATCAGCCCGATACGGCTGGGCATACACTTGAAAAACCAAATGTGGGAAACAGGAACCGCCAATTCAATGTGACCCATGCGTTCACGACGCACTTTGCTCTGTGTCACTTCCACACCGCAACGGTCACAGACAATACCTTTGTGTTTCACCCGTTTGTATTTTCCGCAAGTACATTCCCAATCCCGGGTGGGACCGAAGATCTTTTCACAGAAAAGACCACCCTTCTCCGGTTTGAAACTGCGGTAATTGATGGTTTCCGGATTCTTGACTTCGCCATGACTCCAGGAACGGATCACTTCCGGTGACGCAACTTTGATCACAACCGCTTCAAATGCACTCAACGGCTGATAGGGCTGCTGACCCGGCTTATCTTTGCTGTAGTTACTATCAATCACTGTGGATTCCTCCGCATGTTAATTACTTGGGCAGTTCTGTACGTTTGACGGTGCGGACATCAAGTCCGAGACTCTGCATTTCTTTCAGCAGAACGTTGAAGGATTCCGGACGACCCGGTTCCAACACACCCTTGCCGTGAACAATGGATTCATAGATCCGGGCACGACCGTTCACGTCGTCACTCTTAACTGTCAACATTTCCTGAAGCGTATGAGCTGCGCCGTAGGCTTCCAATGCCCACACTTCCATTTCACCGAAACGCTGACCCCCGTGCTGCGCTTTACCGCCCAACGGCTGCTGCGTCACCAGTGAATACGGACCGACAGAACGGGCATGGATCTTGTTCGCCACCAGATGGTCAAGTTTCAGCATATACACCTGACCGACCATCACGCGCTGATCAAATTTGTTTCCGGTACGACCGTCATAAAGATCGGTCTTGCCGTCAAATACCCATTCCCCGTCAACTTCTTTGAAGCCCCAATGGAAATCTTCGCCTTTTTCTTCGCAAACGCGTTCATTACCCTTGCGCATCAAATCCATGATCTGTTCTTCGTGAATACCATCGAACACCGGCGTGGCAACCTTGATACCAAGCATGGAGGCAGCCCAACCGAGATGCGTTTCCAAAACCTGCCCGATATTCATACGGGACGGCACACCCAGCGGGTTCAGCACGATATCCACCGGTCTGCCGTCTTTCAGGAACGGCATGTCTTCCACAGGAACGATACGGGAAACAATACCTTTGTTTCCGTGACGGCCCGCCATCTTGTCACCAACCTGGATCTTGCGTTTGGAAGCAACGTACACTTTCACTTTCTTGATCGTGCCACCTTCTTCGCTGTCACCCTGTTCCAAGCTTGCCAACGCTTCATCGCGGTTCACTTCCAGCTGTTTGAAACGCGGTTTGTAGGTGATCATAATGGAATCGATTTCCGCTTTCGCCGGACAATCGTCCATCTTGTAATTTGCATAAGCCGCCGCAAGTTTCGTGATCTGCGGTTTCGTCACTTTGCGGTTCGCATTGATCAGAACAACATCTTCGCCGGTCGCAGTGCTGTAAATCGGCATCTGGACCTTCTGACCCAGAAGTTTGTCGGAAAGTTCCGCAATCAGTTCTTCCTGAAGTTTGCCGAATTCCGCCTTGTAGTCATCTTTCGCAGTCTTCAACTGGCGTTTGCGTTCAGATTTCGTCACAGTCTGACGACCCGGTTCCTTGGCATATTCAATACGGATATCCATCACGATACCGCCTTTGCCGGAGGGAACAGTCAAACTGGAATCTTTCACATCCGCAGCCTTTTCACCGAAGATCGCACGGAGCAGACGTTCTTCCGGAGCAAGTTCCGTTTCGGATTTCGGCGTGATCTTACCCACCAGAATGTCGCCCGGTTTCACTTCCGCACCAAGACGGATCACACCGTTGCTGGCAATGTTGCGGAGAGCTTCTTCACCCAGGTTCGGGATATCGCAAGTGATTTCTTCCGCGCCAAGTTTGGTATCGCGGCTGTTGATTTCAAATTCATCCACATGGATACTGGTATAAACGTCTTCTTTCACCAGACGTTCGGAAAGAACAATGGCGTCTTCAAAGTTGTAGCCGCACCACGGCATGTATGCCACAAATACGTTCTTACCCAATGCCAGTTCACCATTGTCCGTGGAAGCACCGTCCGCCACAGGATCACCGGCTTTCACCGCCTGACCGGAACGGACCAGAGGACGCTGGTTCACAGAAGTTCCGCTGTTGCTGCGCAGGAATTTCACCAGCGGATAAACCTGCGGATTCGGGTCCGCAGTTTCCGTACGCGGCAGACCGTCTGTCGTCACGACCACCAGATCGCTGGAAACTTCTGCCACAATACCATCCGCTTCCGCAGCGACCACAGAACGGGAGTCAAACGCCACCTTGCGTTCCATACCTGTACCCACATACGGAGATTCCGTTGTCAGCAGAGGCACCGCCTGACGCTGCATGTTCGATCCCATCAAAGCACGGTTTGCGTCGTCGTGTTCCAGGAAGGGGATCAAACCGGCAGCCGCACTCACCAGCTGCTTCGGAGAAACGTCCATGTAATTGACTTCTTCACGGGCATGTTCTTCAGATTCACCCTGGAAACGGCACATGACCGTAGGATTGCGGAAGGAGCCGTCCGCATTCAACGGAGCATTCGCCTGCGCGATCACAAAGTTTTCTTCCTTGTCCGCGGTCAGATAATCGATCGTATTGGTAACAATGCCGTTTTCCACTTTGCGGTAGGGTGTTTCCAGGAACCCGAAATGGTTGATCCGGGAATAGAGAGACATGGAGGAAATCAGACCGATGTTCGGACCTTCCGGCGTTTCGATCGGGCAGATACGGCCATAGTGGCTGGAGTGAACGTCGCGGACTTCAAATCCGGCACGGTCACGGCTCAAACCGCCGGGACCCAATGCGGAAAGACGGCGTTTGTGCGTCAGCTCGGAAAGCGGGTTCGTCTGATCCATGAACTGGGAAAGCTGGTTGCGGCTGAAGAAGTCGCGGATCACACCGCTGAACGCCTTCGGATTCACCAGTTTGCCCGGCGTAATGGAAGTCTGATCCGTGGACATGCGTTCACGCACAAAACGTTCCGTACGCAGCAAGCCGACGCGGCAGTGATTCTGGAGCAATTCACCCACCGGACGCACACGACGCGCACCCAAATGGTCAATGTCATCCGTCGGACCACCGGTATTGAACAGTTTCATCAAAAGTTTCGTTGCCGCCATCAGGTCTTCACGGAACAAAATGCGTTCGTTGGGATCAATGTTCACGCCGAGGCGTTCATTGAGTTTGTAACGGCCGACCAGACCCAGGTCATAACGTCTGTTATCAAAGAACAGATGTTTGATCAGCTGGCGCGCATGATTGTGAGTCGTACCGGAAGACACAGGGTCGCCGGGACGCATTCTGCGGTAGATCTCAAGCAACGCATCATCTGCAGTTTTTGCCGGATCTTTTTCCAGACAGTTCAAAAGATAATTGCTGCCGTTGGGCGCATACACATATTCCACAGCCTTGATTTTGGCATCGGAAAGCGACTGCACCAGAGCTTCGTTCAGCGGCGTGAAGGGTTTTTCGATCACAATGTCGCCATTGGCATCGTAAACCGGTTCGATCGTATAGTAGGAATTGATATCTTCTTCCTTCAACAGCTGACCGGGAGTCATCTTACGGATGTCGTAGGCAGCAGCCAGCATGTCACGATCCGTTTCATAACCGATCGCACGCAGGAAAGTCGTAATGAGGAATTTTCTTCTTCTGCGACGACGGTCAAGATAAATATAAATCATATTATTGATATCGAACTGCACTTCCATCCAGGAACCGCGGTCCGGAATAATGCGGAAAGAATAAAGCGTTTTACCGCTGGAATGACGGGTCTTTTCAAAACAGATACCCGGAGAACGGTGCAGCTGACTGATAATAACGCGTTCTGCACCATTGATCACAAAAGATCCCCGGGGCGTCATCAACGGGATCTCACCAAGCAAAACAGATTCCGTGGAGATCGTTCCGTGATCATCCAACCGGAATTCAGCATACAGCGATGCACTGTAGGAATCCCCGTCTTTAATGCAATCTACAATATCTTTTTTCGGCGTACCGATCGTATAAGACACAAATTCAAGACGTATTTGTTTATCAAAGCTTTCGATGGGAAAAACTTCGTTGAATATTTCCTGGATACCCTGATTTTTCCGCTTATCCGCCGGGACATCCAGCTGGAGGAAGGATTTATAGGAATCCAACTGCACTCCAATCAAGTCGGGAATCGTAAGGACATCGTCCAATTTTCCAAAATTTACACGTTCAGGCATAGTCTGTAACCCTGTCATTTCGTGGCGAGAGCTGTCTTGGCACAACGATAACCGTTTGCTTCACCGGTCATCGCAATCCGCGGGCGCCCGACCGCAGATTTTTCATATAGGGACATGAGAACGACGGGGGGATCCTTGAGGGATACCCCCGTCGTAATTTTTCTTGGTCTATTCGTCTGAAGCCAAATTATTTGACTTCGACTTTAGCACCGGCAGCTTCCAGAGCTGCTTTGATCTTGTCGGCTTCTTCCTTCGGAGCGCCTTCTTTGACAGCCTTCGGAGCGGCTTCAACCAGATCTTTGGCTTCTTTCAGACCAAAGCCGGTGATTTCACGCACGACTTTGATCACGGCGATCTTCTGAGCGCCGGCATCAGCCAGAATGACGTCAAATTCAGTTTTTTCTTCAGCCGGAGCAGCAGCGGCAGCAGCCGGAGCAGCAGCAGCGACAGCCACAGGAGCAGCAGCGCTGACACCGAGTCTGTCTTCGAGAGCCTTCACGAGCTTGGAGAGCTCGAGCACGGAAAGCTTTTCAACGTAGGAGATGAAGTTTTCCATTTCCGCAGAAACTTCAACATTTGCCTGTTCAGTCATGATTGACCTCCATATATGGTTTTAGTTTTGTTCTTCAAGTTTGTTCTTGTAAGCGTTGATCACGTTTACGATACTGGAAACTTTCGCGTTCAGGACGCGGACAAGACCGGTCGGAACAGCGACGAGCAGGCCAAGCAACTGTGCACGGAGAGCATCTTTGCCCGGCAGACCCGCAATAGCAGCGACTTCTTTATCGGAAAGAAGCGCGCCTTCAATATACCCACACTTCGCGGCAAGAACACCATTGGTGTCTTTCGAAAATGTATCAATCACTTTCGCAACCGCTCCGGCATCACCTTTGCCCAACACCACAGCAGTGTCACCACTGATGCGCGTTTCAGCAAGCGCTTTCATACCGTTCAGTTCCGCAACCTTGCGGACAACACGGTTTTTGAAAACGTGACATTCCGCTCCGAGGGGAGCGAGTTTGTCGCGGAGATCCGTCATCTGCGCCATCTTCAAGCCCTTGTAGGACACGAAGTACACATAGTCCGCAGTTGTCAGCAATGCCGCAATGTCATTTCCAATCTGGATTCTTTCAGATCTCATGATAATTACTCCTTGCTGCCTTCACGCGGATCAACTTTGATCCCCGGGGTCATCGTGGCGGAAACGGTGAATGACTGAATGTAAACACCTTTCGCCGATGCCGGCTTTGCTTTGTAGAGAGCTTTGACCACAGCCAAAGCGTTTTCAGCAAGAGCATCCGCTTCAAAGGAAAGTTTGCCGACAGGGACCTGCACGCAGGCACCTTTGTCCGCGCGGAATTCCACACGACCGGCTTTAGCTTCCTTCACAGCATCCGCGACCTTGTCGGTGACAGTGCCGGTCTTCGGGTTCGGCATAAGTCCTTTCGGACCCAGCTGACGACCCAGAGGACGCACCTGCGACATGCTGGAGGGGGTTGCGATCAGAACATCAAAATCAGTCCAGCCGCCTTTGATGCGGGCGATGACTTCATCAAAACCCACAACATCAGCACCGGCTTCTTTTGCCTCGTTGATCTGCTTTTCTTCGTCTGCGATCACGACAACCGTGACGCTCTTACCAGTACCTCTCGGCAGGGGAACCGCACCACGAACCGTCTGGTCCGTCTGTTTCGGATCCACACCGAGCTTGAACGACAGCTCCACTGTCTGGTCAAATTTGACCGCAGGAAGCTCCTTGAGCAGTTTGATAGCATCGATCAGCGGATACACTTTCAGCTTCTCAAACTTCTCAAGTTGAGCTCTGTAAAGTTTGCTTTTCTTAGCCATCGATCACCTCTACTCCCATGCTGCGCGCGGTGCCTTCGATGATTCTCATCGCGGCTTCTTCGCTGCGGGCATTCATATCGTCCTTCTTCGTTGCCACGATCTGCTTGATCTGGGAACGCGTGATCTTGCCTGCGACCTCACGGCCGGGAGCATGAGCAGCGCTCTGCAGATTGGCAGCCTTCTTGATCAGAACAGCCGCCGGGGGAGATTTCGTGATGAACGTGAAAGAACGATCCTGGTAAACGGTGATCACGACAGGAATGATCATTCCCGCCTGTGACTGCGTTGCGGCGTTGAATTTCTTGCAGAAATCCATGATGTTCACACCGGCCTGACCAAGAGCCGGACCTACGGGAGGTGCCGGGTTGGCTGCGCCAGCGGGGATCTGCAAGCGAATCTGCGCTGTTACCTTCTTCGCCATTTCATTCTCCTTTACCGTTCGTGGTTTGAACTGACAGGGGTTCTCCCGCGATACGGATCAGTTACTATATACTCGAGTTACCGGACCGGGAAGAGTCATTCTTCGTCGGGTCCGACCTGCCAAAACTCCAATTCTACAGGAGTGGAACGACCGAAAATCGAAACCATCAGTTTCAACTTTCCGTGTTCCTGATCAATTTCTTCCACCACGCCATCGAAGTTGGCGAATGCACCTTCCGTGATACGGACCGTGCCGCCGATAACGACATAAGGCGGAATCTTCGTCTGAACAGGACCGTCGCTGTTGATCTCTTCCGTCTGACGGATCAGATCTTCCACTTCCGACGGGGACAAAGCCACAGGGCTCTGACCGCCCAGGAAGTTGATAACGCCCTGAACATCTTTCACAAAAAACCATGACGGTTCATCAAGGGTACCGTCTTCTTTATAAAGATCCATACGGACATAGACGTAGCCGGGGAAAATAATTTTCGGCTGGCTTTTCTGTTTTTTGCCCTGACGGATCTCGGAAACGATCTCCATGGGAATCAGTACCTCATGAACAGGAACATCCCCGTCAGCTTCTTTGATTTTGCCTTTCAATCTGGAAAGCACGCGGCGTTCCTGACCGGAAAGGACCTGAACGATATACCACTGACCTTTAGTTCTGTCGATCTGATTAACTTCTTCCATTTGAAGTACTCCGGAATTTTTCAATCTCAAAAAAGACCGTACGCATCATGCGCCGGTCAGAAATTTCACGATTTCGATGAGAATCAAATCGATCCCGCAAACGTATGCAGACAGAATGATCAAAGTGACGATCACCAGCAGAGTGGATTCCACCAGCTGGTCCCGTGAGGGCCATGTACACTTTCTCATTTCTTCTGCAGTATTCAGAAAGAAATTCCGGATCTTTGCAAAAATACTCATCTTAACCTACTAAGTTTTAATCGTTTATCCCGATTTTTCAACATCCCCGCTCTTGCGGCGTAAAAAATGGCAGGAGCGGAGAGTCTCGAACTCACGACCTGCGGTTTTGGAGACCGCTGCTCTACCAACTGAGCTACACTCCTGCGTCCCCGGCCTGACTTGGACAGGTACCGCCGGGGAGGGTCCTGCCCGGAAAGTTCCGTAAGTTAAAACTTACTTCGTTTCCTTATGAATGGTGTGCTTGCGTTCAAACTTGCAGAACTTTTTGATTTCAAAACGACCGGGGGTATTTTTCTTTTCCTTGGTCGTAGTGTAGTTCCGGCGTTTGCACTCAGTGCATTCCAAAATAATGATTTCGCGCATGATCTTACCCGATCCTTTCGCGTTTCCTCTGTAAAGTTAAAATCAGGGAGAGGTGGCAAACCAGCCTCCCCCTGAAATCAAACTTACGCGAGGATTTCGTCAACCGTACCGGAAGCGACCGTGCGGCCGCCTTCGCGGATGGCGAAACGCTGTTTCTGTTCCATAGCGATCGGAGCGATCAGTTCGACAGTGATCGCAACGTTGTCACCAGGCATAACCATTTCGGTGCCTTCCGGCAGAGTGATTTCACCGGTAACGTCGGTCGTTCTGAAGTAGAACTGGGGACGATACTTGGAGAAGAACGGGCTGTGACGGCCGCCTTCGTCCTTGGAGAGAACGTAGATCGTAGCAGTGAATTTGGTGTGGGGAGTGATGGAACCCGGTTTGGCAAGAACCTGACCGCGTTCGACTTCTTCCTTCTTGGTACCGCGGAGCAAGCAGCCGACGTTATCGCCAGCCTGACCCTGATCGAGGCTCTTGCGGAACATTTCAACGCCGGTCACAACAGTCTTTGCAGTTTCTTTCAGACCGATGATTTCAACGTTGTCGTTGACTTTCACAACACCGCGTTCCACACGGCCGGTGACCACAGTACCACGACCTTCGATGGAGAACACGTCTTCGATCGGCATCAGGAACGGTTTGTCAACGTCGCGGGTGGGTTCCGGGATCCAGGTATCGATAGCATCCATGAGAGCCTGAATGCAGTCACATTCCGGAGCGGTCGGATCGGTCGCCTGGAGTGCGGGATAAGCAGCACCGCGGACGATCGGGGTATTTTCGCCATCGAAACCGTATTTGTCGAGGAGTTCGACGATTTCCATTTCGATGAGTTCGAGCAATTCGGGGTCAGCCAGGTCAACCTTGTTCAGGAAGACGACGATTTTCGGCACACCGACCTGCTTTGCCAGCAGGACGTGTTCTTTGGTCTGGGGCATAACGCCGTCAACTGCGGAAACGAGGAGGATAGCACCGTCCATCTGAGCAGCACCGGTGATCATGTTTTTCACATAGTCAGCGTGGCCGGGACAGTCGACGTGCGCATAGTGACGGTTGTCGCTCTGGTATTCGACGTGGGAGGTTGCGATCGTCAGGATCTTGGTGGAGTCACGGCGGCCCTGAGATTCAGATGCCTTGGCGACCTGGTCGTAGGGGATGTAGTCAGCAAGACCTTTGAGGCTCTGCACGTGAGTGATAGCTGCGGTGAGAGTGGTCTTACCATGGTCAACGTGTCCGATGGTACCGACGTTGACGTGCGGTTTTGTTCTTTCGAACGATTCCTTTGCCATTTTTAGCTCCTTTGCTGAATTTTCAGCGTTGGGTTTTACCCTTGGTTTTTATTGTTTTACGTTTAACGTTTCGTTTTCGTTAAAATGGAGCCTATGACCGGAGTTGAACCGGTGACCTCATCCTTACCAAGGATGCGCTCTACCAACTGAGCTACATAGGCACAACTTTCATGCACAAAACGGCTGTCACAGACAGGTAATTCGGTACATGTAGGGTTTAATATACTCTGCCATGTTTGCTTTGTCAAATGAAAAATCGAAAAAATATCAAAAAAAATTGTATTTTCCCGATTGAATCGTTCAAATCATACACTAATATACATCTCTTTTGCAGAATGTCAAGCTCAAAATCAGGATTATATTCATATTTTTCTGCGGGGTCTGCCGATCACAGTCATACATGAAAAAAGGAGCGGCACATTCCGCTGTACCGCTCCCGGATAAAATTACTTCTGAAGTTATCCTTTTCAGGCGTTATCACTCATTCAGTTTATCGCCGAAGACTTCTGCAAGATACGCACTGAACGCATAGCAGATCACGTTGGCACCCAGACGGAATGCCATTTCCTGCTGCTGGGCGGAAAGACCGGATCCGCCGACTTTCCATGCGTCGTTGATATCGCCCTGATGATAGAACACGATCCAGCGGCCGTTGTTCTTGATCCCCAGCGCACGATCACCGGAGTGGTGGAACAGACGGGGTGCGCCATTGGGGAAGTGGAACGGAGCCTGATAGATGATATCGTCGTTGGCAATATCCACGAAGCTGTGGTTCGGCAGCACGCGTTTCATCATATTGCGGAACTGTCCGTCAAAGTTACCGCCGCCGTTATCCGCGAAGATCATACCGCCATCTTTCAGGACATAATCGCGGAGTTGTTTGACTTCCTTGGCACTCAAGTTGATTCCGCCTTTGTTACCGCCGGTGATGTAGATAAAGGGCGGTTTCTTGCCTTTCTTGCGGAAACGGTTTTCAATTTCGTCCGCAGTGGCAAATTCCGTTTCGCTGGCGATATCGAAGCCAGCCCACTCTTTGATCTTGAGCAGCATATTGTAGTCGGCACCCTTGCCCATATCCTGATCCCAGTCACCGCCATTGTATTTCAAGCGGATGAATCGGACTTTACCGCCATCCATACCGTTAGGCCAACCGGGTTTCCCGCCTTTTTTGCCGGGTCCGAAAGAGCCGCCGCCGGTGGTTTCATACTGGGTTTCGGTCATTTCATCCAATTCTTCCAGCAATTCTTCATCGGGGATCTGAACGACATTGAACATATAACCGCTGTTGGGATTGAGGATAAAGCGTTTCTTTTTCTCTTTTTTCTTCTTTTTGATCTGCTGCACCTGCTGTTGCTGCATCTGACCGCCGCCATCGCCTTTAGGAATATTGTATTCATCCAATTCATATTCCGAACAGCATTGGATCAGGAAAGGCAGCAGGATCAAACCGAAGAAGTAGTAAAATCCGACCCAGTAGAAGGATTTGTAAAAACGGCGGGATTCCCCCTGACACATCAGATTCTTCGCAAATGCGGCACAACCATCTGCTTTTCCCGGTTTGCTGACCATGAAATATTCCCGTGCGGACGCACAAAGGAGGGGGAACCAGAGGAACAGCGAGAAGATCGCGACAGGACACCATGCCCAGAACAAATCGACCCAGATCGCATTGCGTGTGGCAGTGTCGATCGTCGGCTGCTGGTTGAGCGGCACAAAGTTCATCAGCAGATCCGGCACATCACATGCCATCATCAGCAGACAGAACCAGTACACCGCGAATGCCGATCCGGCAGCGAGTGCGAAATAATAAACATATTTCCGGATCACCGGCAGGAATGTTGCTGCGACCAATGCCGCGGCAGCAAGCAGCAGGATCAGAGTCAGGACCACGGTAAGAGTTGCCGTGTAGCTTTCCAGACCGGATGTCATGTTTTCACTGTAAATGATTTCCAGCAGTCCGACATCGAACCGGAGGTTTTCCTGATTGAATTTTTCCTTTTTATAATAAGCGGAATACCAGTCGCTGATCTCCGTGCCTTTATCTTCAAAATCTTTGCGGACAAGAAGTTTTTTCGGCAGATGATCCGTCTGTTTCTTCATGGAAACAGCGATAAATTCATCCCGGACATCTCCCGGAACGGTGCGTCTGTTGTGAGCGGCTTTCCACTGTTCGATCTCCAATTCCGCATCGTTCAGCAGGACGCGTTCCTCCTGGATCGCGGCGATAGATGCTTTCTCCAGCAAACTCTTGTTCTGAAGATAAACTGCATCCTCGATCACACTGCCGATGGAACAGCCATTGAAAATACTGTACTGACTGTACGGATCAAACATGGCTGTGGCAAAGCCTGCAAAAGCATAATAAGTACGGTCAAACAAACTCTGATTTTCCGCTTCCGCAATGGCAGCTTCCTCTTTTGCAATGAGTTCCTGTTCCATATCGGAAATGGATGTCAGAAGTTTCTTGAATACTTCCGTCTGGCGTTTTCCGGCGGCAACATCCTCACGGGCGATGGCAAGGAATTTTTCCAACCCCTGCGTCTTTGCCGCAGTATTTTCCCGGTGGATCCGGTTCAATGCGATCTTTTTCCGGATATCCAGAAGTCTTTTTCCGCTGTTTTTGAAAGACGGGGAATAAGGCAGATATTTCGTATTCCGCACATCGAACAGATGATCCACTGCAAACTCCATGCCCTGTTCCAGCGGTGCGGCATTCAACACGCTCAACCGGACTGTACGGCGGACAAAACTGCAATCCACACGGCGGACATCCTGAACTTTGATATCAGGGCGTTCACGATCCGGGATCGACCAGTTTTCCGCAGCCAGCATTTCTTTCAGCTGATCCGCCATGGCCATATTGAAATCGCCGCCGGTGGAAAGGACTTTCAATGCAAGTTCCTTCTGCCGGTCAGTGGGCTCATCGAACCAGAGCGTCAATTCCTCCGCCAGTTCAGGACGACCGTCACGATGGATGGTCACATTCATAATGACGCGTGCAGGATTGCTGTTGAGCGCGACCATTTCCGCATCCTGCAGATAAACATAGGAAATACCGCAGAACTGCACGATCAGCGAAAGGATTTTTTCCCGTTTATCCGGATTCGGCACCACAGTTCCCGTAGCGGGATCCACCAGAGGTCCGGCACCGGCAATGGGTCTGGCAAGGGGGATCAGCACATCCGTCAGGGGATCTTTGTAAACGGGTCTGTCCGCAGTATTTTTCTGAAGCGGGATCTTATATCCGTCTTTATCCTTCAACTGCACATCGTCGGCAACATATCCGAACTGTGCAATATCTTCCTGACGCTTCTTTTCGTGTGCCGCCACTTCCTGCTCGAAAAGTTCCTGCAGGGATTTCAGCAGAGCTTCGTGTTCTTCAGAAAGCGCATAAAACACAAAAGAATAATCCGTACCATCCGCATCCGTATTGATACTGAGCGCATTGTCGTTGCGTTCCCTGAACACCTGAACGATATCCGGATCCGATTCCGGCTGATTCAGAAATGCACGGACTTTTTCCTCTGCACTGGAAGGATTTTTCATCAATACATAGGCAACACCGAATTGAGAGATCCAGGCAGTGATCAACGCAGCGACTACCGCAAGAACAGCAAGCCGGATCCCCCAGGGTACAAGCCCCACGATCTTTCCGATTCCCCGCAAAACAGTGCTGCAGAAAGAGGCGATCACCATGTGGATCAATGCGATCACATCCACAATAAATGCAAGTACGATCTTATAAAAACGCCAACTGTCTTCCGGTCTGTCAAAGAAAGAACGCGCTTCCTGTGCTTTCCGCGGAATCTCCTCCCTGACATACGACTGGGTTTCATACCATTTCAACTGCGCCTTTGCCCGGAAAAGCATCAAATGCACGGGGAATTCTTCCCGGATCTTCTGCAAACGGAAACGGATCTCCCGGATCTTGTTTGCAATGCGCCCGTCCCCCTCCACCAGCCGCATTGCTTTTGCAGCATCCGGATCGCCTCCGGATTCCGCGTCATCCTCCGGACGGCTGAATTTATTCTGGTACCAGATCTTGAACTCGTACCATTTCAATTTCAACCGGGCACAGAAGATCTGCCAGCGGATGCTGAAGGGTTGTTTTTCGTTGTTATCTGAGTTGCTCATTCAAGTCAATTCCTGCTTCACGCGGCTTCATCAATCCGCAAAATCGATTGCGCTGTCACTGGCTTTTTCATTTCCGAGATTGGCGGGTTTCTGCGGAGCTGCCGATGCAGGTGCATCTTCAGGAATACTTCCGGCTTCTTCCCGTTTCTTGCGTTCTTCTTCGGCTTTTTTCTTCTTTTCCAATTCTTCCGCAGCTGCACGCTTGTTGATTTCATCCTGAGCAACAATATTTTTGGCGTCTTCCAACAGTTTTTTCTGTTCGGCTTCGCGTTTTGCCTGTTCTTCGGCACCTTTCTTTTCTTCTTCCAGTTTCTTCGCCAGTTTTTCCGCTTCTTCTTTTTCCTTTTCCAATGCCTTCTTCACAGCTTTCGGATGCACCGTTTTGTATTCAACACAATCCCCGATAAATCCTATGGAAGTTACACCGAGAAAAATAACGTGGGCAATAAATGCAATGATCAGCCCCATCACAAGTCTGGGTTTGGCAATTTCCCTCACCAACAGCAAAGGATTGATATTTTTTTGTGTTTCCATGATCCGATAAACTCCTCGTTCAATATGTTATTTTTTTGTTCTTTCCAATTCAAAATTCCGGTTCGTTTTATTCCCCGACAAAAGAAATGCGGACACCGGCTTCCGCCATCTTTTTGATCACTTCATTATACTTTGCCGCCGGCAGATCTTTATCCGCCTTGAACATCACAGTAAAAGATTTCGGATCCTTCTGCATGGGACGCAATTCATCCAGTTTTGCTTTCAATGCCGCAGCCTGACTTTTCGTATCAGCTCCGGAGATCTCCTCTCCCTGCAGCCACACACAACCGGCACGGTCCACCATAATGGAAACCGGCATATCTTCAATAGTTTCCATATCCCGCGAAGTCGGCAGTTCACATTCAATATGCGATTCCTGCATAAATTTCGATGTCAACAGAAAAAAGATGATCAACAGAAATGCGATATCCCCCATAGACGATGTGGGAACCGCCAACACCTCATTCTGTTTTCTTGCTATTTTCAAGCCCATGATCTTACCTCATACCTACCGATTACTTTGCAGGAACCGCCTGCGGTGCAGGAGCCGCAGCTCCTCCGGCTGCAGGAGCCGCCCCGGAAGACGAAGAAGCTGAACTTCCGCCTTCATCTTCATTTTCCACAATACAGGCGATCCCGCCCGCACGACGGATAACCATCATCACCTGAAAATAAACTTCATACGGAACACTTTTTCCTGTCTGAACGACCACAAATCGCTCCATTGCGCCTTCCTTCATAGAGGAAAACTGCTTGGAAAAAAGCAATGCTTTGAGTTCTTCCAGCGTATAGTCCACCGGAGGGATCTTTTCACTTTCCGCCACTTTGATAAAGCGACCTTCCAATGTGACCGTCAACTGCTTGTCATCATCTTTCTTTTCCTGTTCCTTCTGCTGATCAGAAGGCGAAGGAATATCCACATTATTCCCTTTGAACGCCGCGATCTGCGTCGTCAGAATAAAAAAGATGATCAGCAGGAACGAGATGTCGGAAAAAGGTCCCACATCAATATCGGTCAATTCCTGTCTTGCTCTTTTCTTGATCATGATCCGCGATCCGTATGCAGCTTATGCTTCGTAGTCCAATGCGATGTAATCCACCAGTGTCGTACAGGCGATATCGATCGTCTGGATGGCACCATCCACTTTGCGGGAGAAAATATTGTATGCGATCACAGAAGGCATGGCAACCAGAAGACCGGCAGCCGTCGTGATCAAAGCTTCAGAAATACCGCCGGACACCGCCGTGGCTTCCAGCGTGGTGGAGTTCGCCATGGAGTCGAAGGACGCGATCATACCCGTAACCGTACCGGTCATCCCCAACAGCGGAGAAAGACTTGCCACGATGGGCAGTACACCCAAATTACGGTCAAGCGTACCGATCACCTGCGGCGCATAATCTTCCATGGATGTTTTGACGATCGCACTGATTTCCGCCGGTGTTCTGCCGGTCCCGCGCAGTTTATCAAATTTCTGGATCCCCAACAGAAGAACCGATGCCACCGGTCCGCCAACTTTTTCACAGGCTTCCATCGCACCATCAAAATCATTCTGATGCAATGCTTCCAATACATCGCGTGTCAACGCTTCATTGTCACGACCGGCCACACGAAATGCACAGAACCGGTCAATGATCACTGCAAATCCGACAACGGAAAGAAGGGTGATCGGGTACATCATAAACCCGCCTTCAAAAATAAATTCCAACATGATATCTTTACCTTTCGTTAATTATTATATTCTCTGTCACCGGGCCACTCCATTATTCCGCAGCTTCCGCCGCGCCGCGTTTACGCTGGATCATAGCACGCAAGCCCTGCGCTTTTCCGGACAATTTGGAGTTGGGATATTCGCTGATGAGCTGTTCGCATTTTTCGTATGCTTCATCCAAACGATCCAATGAGAACAATGCTTCTGCCCACGTATAAAGCATGGCATCCAGGAAGTCGGCATCCGGATAATCGCGGAAGATCTGTTCCATCATTTCGATCACACGGTTGTAGTCTTTCTGCTTCATGTAGAACTGGGAGATCTTTTCCAGAGCCTTGCCCGCAAACGGAGAGTCCGGATAATTGTCAGAACATTTTTTGTATTCCAACATGGCAGGTCCGAAATTCGGACGGAATGTCGGGTCCATTTCCTGTTTTTCTTTACCGCGTTTTTCGATCTGCACTTCCATCACTTCAGCAATGCTGTACTGTGCTTCCGCTTTCAGATCAGATTTCGGCAGTTGAAGAATACCGCGATAAATATTCAAACCTTCCGCAATGGAACGGTCGGAACCTTCCTGGATCTTGATCGTTGCGATCTTCACCAGCGCGCGGTCCACCAGCACGGAATCCGGGAAAGTTTTGATCAGCATACTGCAAACCGCAATGGCTTCTTTGATACGGTCCTGCACGATGAGGAGTTCCCATTTCGTATTGAATGTATCTTCCAGAAGAGCATGTTCCAAAGCAGCTTCCGCATTGATCTTCAGCACTTCATCGATTTTTTCGATCCCTTCATTGGAACGCGCTTTCGCCTGTTCCACAAGCCCCATTTCCTTGAAGATCTGAGCAAGATGCAGCAGAAGTTTCGATTCGATCAAATTCTTTTTCGCTTTGATTTCAAGGTCTTCAATGTGAGGAGTCAGAATACGCACGCCCGGGATCTTGCCAACCAGCAGCGGCACGCGGAACGAACGCAATGCAGGTTCGTTGCCGAGAATGTTGACTTCGTCATTATATTCGATTTGGATCAGGTCATCACGCTGGACCAGCAGCGGTGCATCCGGTGTTTCACCAAGCGTCGGAACATCCTTTTCGTCCTTCGGTTCAAAGAAGTTCGGGATCACAGAGCCCACAAAGATGCCGGAGCGTTTATCCGTTTCCACCAGCGTATAGGTACGGGTGTCGCGGACTTTGTATTCCGGTTTCGCATCTTCATCAAAGTCGATCGCCTGACTCAATTCATCTTTCGGCTTTTCTTCTTTGTAAAGAGATTTCACCGTCACCTGGATTTTATCTTTTTCCGGCGTTTTGTCCATATCAAGATCGCGCACACGCATGAACAGATCCTGTTCCGCAAGCACACCGTTGCTGTATTCTTCATAGCTGCCGTTGGTGAAACCGACCGTTGCCGTGGAAACAAGTGCCACTTTGGCAAGCAATTTCTGATTGGTCTTGCCGCTGGCTGTGTGCGTATCCGTATAAGTCACAGTCACGCGGTCGCCGCCCTTGATCTGCAGCACACCATCTTCTTTCTGAGGTTCACCGGGAACAGTGGGAACAGAACCGATGAATGTGACACCTTCCTTACCCAACTTATCCATCACGATCGTTTCCTGGTCGCCGTTATCATTCACAAGCGTCACTTTCAGTTTCGCATTGGCGTCTTCCACATTCATCACGATCAAATCCTGGTCAAAGATCTTCACAAAAAGACGCTGACCCGCTTCGGCGAGGACTTCTTTTTCCACAGCATTCGCCAGATCTTCCGGCGGGATACTGGTACCGACCCGTTCCAGCGCATCCACTGCCTGATTCCAGCGGTTCAGTTTGAAGTGGCACAAGCCGATATAATAGTAGGACTCATTGGCATATACGCTGCCGGCAAAACTGTTCACCACCTGACGCAAACTGGCAAAAGCCTGATTGAACTGACTCTGATTGTAATAGCAGATCCCGATCTTGTACAGTGTTTCAGCCTGAATTTCTTCATCTTCCACATCTTTCACCTTCAAAAGATGCTTCACCGCCTGATCATATTGTTTTTTGTCAATAAAGTAATTGCCAAGCACCAGTTCAGCCTTGATCACCGCTTTCGTATCCGGATACTGCTGGGAGATCTGGGAAATCATTTTGATCCCGCGATCTTCCTGTTTCGCTTCCAGCAATTCCATACCTTTGTTCAGCATGTTGTTGGCTTCATACTCTTTTTTGTCAACACCGCCCGGAAGTTTTTTACTGCTTTCAGCTGCCGCTTTTGCAGGAGCTGCGCCCTGCGCCGCAAGCGTTGCCGGGATCGCTGTCCCGAGTACGAATGTGCAGCTCGCAACTGCGATCATGCTCTTCCGCCAGACTTTTCCGCATTGAATTTTGTTTTTCATAGTGCGTTTCCTGTTGTCTTATATGTTCTTATTTTTATCTTTGTTTCCACTCAAAATACAAATCAGAAATCCTCATCTGCACCCAAACCGGTTTCATCAATCCCCAATCGTTCCAGCACCTGATGAGACCAGGACGCCTGAGGAGATTTCGGATGACGCCGCAGGATCGCACGGTATGTTGCCACAGCACGCTTCTGATCCCCCAGCTGTCTGTAATATTCACCCATGTGCCAGAACGCATTAGGTGCTTCCCGCGGAAAAGATCCTGCGATCTCCGCATAGGTACGCAGGGCTTCCTGGGATTTTTTCAGCCGTTTCTGACAATCCGCAATATTATACAGCGTTCCCGGCGGTTGGGAAAGTTCCTGATACGCCTTGATCGCTTCTTCATATTTGCCGATCTTGTGATGATAGATATATGCTTTGGCAGACAATGCTCTGGAAACCATTCCGGAATCTGTGGCAAATTTCGCGGCGATCCCCTCCAGTTTCTGCACGCAATCATTGAATGTTGCATTGGCATGACGGTCTTCAGCTTTCCCGTACATTGCGCGATATTCATTCCAGGCACGGGTCTTTTCATCTTTCAAATTGGCATTCACGCGTTCGCCCTGTCCCCATTCGCGGTTGCCGTACAGCAATTCCACCAGCGAGGCAAACCGTTTCTGCTGACGGTCCTTTGTCTGCGGCAGATCCGCTTCCGATTTTACAAAATTAATGGCATTGTTCACCAGTTTGTCAAACGCCACCGGAGAAATAAATTTACGGTTGTAATGGCGGGAAAGCAGATTCAGAGAATTATAGAAGAAATCCCACATTCTGCCCGCTTTGTTGTAATCCGCTTCGTTGTCACGAATGAAGATCCACAATTCCTGCTGCGGATTCGGACCTTTCTTTCCGGCACGGTAACGCAGCAGCATTTCATCATTGAAAAATTGACTCCAGGAATGCCAGTTCATGATCAGCTGGTACATATCATTGATCATATTGACTTTGAACTGGGCGGGCGAGATCTTTTTCTCCTCTGCCTGTTCTTTGTAGGCATAATTGTACCATGCCACATATTCACGGATATTTCCTGTGGCGGCACAATACGCCATGTAATAGGCTTTCGCATCAGCTGCCGCTTTCGGAGAATTCTGACGGTGATTCTTGAAAATTCTCCGCAGATCACGATTGGCTTTCTGCGGATCATTATTCTTCCAATGATTGCGCACAAGCTGCAGAGACGCAGATGCCGCTACGGGATGATTCTTATAATTCTCATCCCGGAGCAATTCGTTCATTGTGGACATCCCCTTGGAATAATCGCCGTTCGCGATCTGTGCCACGCCACGGTAATACAACGCCGGTGCCGCAGCATCGATCACTCCCGGGAAAAAGTCCACCACTTCATTGAAGATCGTAATTGCTTTATTGCGATCCTTTGCCAGATGCAGAGAGTATGCCTGAAAAAAGATGATGTAAGGCAATACTTCCGAATCTTTATACTGTTCCTTGAAGCGTTCAAATTCATTTGCCGCCGCACGGAACTGATCACTTTTCAGCAGATTGAATGCTTTGTTGTACTGCACCCGTTCAAACTGGCTCATCATCTTCAGCTGCCGCTCTTTAATGACCTGCCAATATTGCTCCTGGGCAGCGGCATGCCCCCCCGTCAGGAGGAGCAATGCCAATACGATCAGGGATGTCAATTTACGAATCATAATCTCATCGCCTCCGTCTTCCTGCACATCAGCGGGTGTTCTTGATGGGGTTGGCTGCCATTCTGCCGCGGGCTTCTTTCGCCCAACGGGTTTCCGGATAATCCCAGATCAAACGCTGGAAGAACTGATACGCTTTGACTTTTCCTTCGTGGGATCCCTGCGCATACAGAGAGTCGCCCGCCCAATACAACGCTTCCGCACGTTCCGCAGGATTGTTTTTGTAGCGTTCTTCAATGCTGGAGAAGATACGGATCGCCTGCGTGTAATCAGGCTTATAGACCTGTTTGATCTTCTTCGCCTGAGATTCTTTCAACTGTTCGTTACGGCGGCTGGCATAACCGGCAAGAAGCATCGCTTTCGGAGCAAAATTATGATCCGGATGCGCCTCGCCGAATTTTTCCAGCACAGATGCCGCAAGACGGTAGTGTTTCATGCGGTAGTAGTAGTTGCCCAGACGCAGTTTGGAATCGGTTGCCAGACGGCTGGTGGGATACAGATAGGTCAAACGCACGTATTCTTCGCAAGCCATTTCACCGATCTGTTTCTTACGGGCAGGTTCTTTTTCCAGTGCCGCCATCTTTTCATAGCAGACTGCCTTCTGGTAGTAACTCTTCGGAGCATATTCGCTGTCCGGATACTTACTGATCACAGAGGAGAACTGGGAAATGGCAGTTTTGTAGTCATCCAACTGCTGGGAAAGGTTCGCCAGCAGGAATTCACCCTGAGCTTTCAGACTCGTGTTCGGATAGTCGCGCAAGGCTTCTTCCAGAACGCGTTTTCCTTTGGCGATTTCAGATTTTGCCTGTTCCGTTTTGGCTTTATCCGGCTTGCCGTCGGCACCCTTGATCGCCTTATGACTCTTCGCCAATTCAAAGAGAGCTTCCGCCATGAGGAAGTTGGTCTTCACAGCCATATCAGGATCTTTGAATTTTTTGGTGAAGGCGGCAAGTTCGCCATCGGAACCGATCACAACTTCACCGGTAACAGACACCGTTTTCGCTTCTTTGGAATGAAGCGGAATTTCGTCCATATAGGTGAAGGAGATCTTATCGCCGAAGTTTGACCAAATCAGATTGCCGGGTCCGCGTTCGGTATTTTCGCCACCCTTCAGATTGACTTTCACAGAACCGGTGAACACACCGGAATGTTCCAGCGTTTCATCCAGTTTCATGGTGATCGTATCGTTGGTCTTCTCGCTCTTCAGCGTGATGGACACAGAGTCACGACCATCCGTTGTATCGCGGTCCGGATCGTGGACGCGGACATTGAAGCCCTGTCCGAGGTGGGTGGTTTCTTCCGGAATGGTGTAGGATTTGTCATACAATCCCATTTCCCCGTCGGAACGGAGCTGAACTCTCTTGACCGCGAGTTCTCTGCCTGCCTGATCCTTGAGGGAGATCGTCACGATATCGGAACCGGACACGATCACCGTGGGAATACGGAAAGCATCGCCGTCGAGTTTGGAGTTGTCTTCACTGAGGATGTTGAAGGTTTCATTGCTGGATACCAGATCGTTGATCTCATCATTGGCAGACCCCAACTGAAGCCGGACAATACCCGCAAAGATACCCTGCCCCATGATGCTGCCGCCTGCACGGCGTTCCGCAAATTTCACCGGATAACCTTTGGAGGCAGCCAGTGCGCCGAGATCACGCAACGGCATTTTCACGATCAGCGGAGCCACTTCGCGGCGTTCCGCCGCAGCAGCATTTTCTTCCGTGGAAGTAAGGATTTCCATATTGACCGTACTGCCGGCATGGGTCGCTTCTTTCTGGTACACCAGTTCAAAGAGCAGCGGAGCTTTGCTGTTCACCACATACACAGGTTCTTCTTCACCGGGTTTGACTTCTTCCGGCAGGATCTGTTTTGCAGTGATTTGATCCTTATACATCTTAATGTCTGTCTTGCGGTTACCGGATTTGCTCTTGATCATCTGAATTCTGGCAAGAGCCGCCTGACTGCGGTCTTCGATCTTTTTCACGATGGTATCGTAGAGAATGATCTCGGGTTTGGAAATTTCACAGTTTTCGATCTTTGCGGTGCGTTCCACCGGCGTACCGGGGTTATTGTTTTCCTTATCGAAATAAGTCACATAGATCGTATCACCGGATTTCACACGCAGCATGCGTTTGGAAGCATCCGTTTTATCACCAAGACGCAGTGTTTCACGGAAGGTGCCGCGACCGCCGCTCTTCTGTTCGCCTTCCACCAGTTCCATTTCCATGGAGTCACCGTTGGAAGCGCGGACTTTGACCTTCACGATTTCCCGTTCTTCACTCTGGTCTTCGTCAAAATCCTGCACCATGATGATCACGGCATCACCGCGTTTTGCACGGGCTGCTTCAGAATATGTGGTATGAGCTTCACCTTCTTCGTTCATGGTGATGACTTCATACATAAATTTGATATTTGCGTTGTAGAAGGAGCTGGAAAGTTTTTCCGTCAGCACCGCCTTGTTGTCATCAATGCGTTTGGTATCTTCATATTTCACCATGATCGTATCGGCAGCCGCCACTTCCAGCGTGCGGTTGTCTTTGCAGGAGGAAAGATCCTGTTCCACCGGAACGATGGTCTTGCCCGCGGCATCTTTGATCATGGCAGAATTGACTTCCACCTGTTTGCCGTTGAATTCTTCAAACACCCAGCGCAGTTTGCGGTAACGGATCGGCTTGTTCAGTTTCAGCACAAAATCCTTGGTGTTTGCAGGCTGTTCAATGGTTCCCTTCGGCATGAGATGTTCTGCCAGTTCGGGATATTTTCCGGCATCGAACCACTGGGAAGGCAGGGGTTCATAGGAGCCGTCCGGCATCAATCTGCCGAGAATCACATTGCCGGTTTTGGATTTGGAGTTGAAATAGATCCGCAGATCGTGGATCCCTTTGGTCAGCTGTACCGCACGGCGGACAGCCACACCGGTCCGGTTCATTTTTCCGGAGATGAGCAGTTTATCATCAATATAGAAGTAAACCGTAGTATCATCTTCCGGTCTCTGAATGAACTTGAATTCCACCAGTTCATTTTCTTCCAGATAGAAGGAACCGGAGATCAAACCGGAAACAGGCGAATTGTTCTTGCCGCGTTTGGGATCTTCATCACGGCGGTACTGGACACGGGTGGAGAAGATGCCGTCTTCATTGGTGCGGGCAAAAAGATTCTGAAGCTGGCTGGCGATCGTCGTGCGGTTATTGTCACGCAGGAAGATACGGATGCCGCCTTTTGCACGGGCAGTGGAGCTGGAGGGATAGGTCGCCAGCACATCGGAATCCTTGCCGATCACGCCGACAACACGCAGGCTCTTGATCTGTGCCGGATCCGGAACCGTGATGGATGCCGTCTTGAAGTTGCTGGAGGTCATGGTGTCGATTTCCAGCCATTTCGGGCGTTTGCCATCCGGGAGACTCTGCCAGGATCCCTTCTTCGTGCTGTTGATCACCGCATTCAGATCCAGACCTTCCACAGCATCGGAAACGATGGTATTGGGTGCGGGGATACCGGTAACGATCTTGCCTTCAAAGACACCGGTGGCAGGACCGGTTTCAACCAGTTCAAAACGGTTCAGTTCGTCTCCGGAACTGCAGGTGATATCCACCAGGACTTTGTCCGGTGTATCTGCACTCTTGCTCATATCGGCATCAACCACGCGCACATAGATCGGATTGCCGGGACGGACCACCGTACTCTGGACGCGGTGTCCCTGCTGACCGGTAGTCAGTTCGAGGGACTGGAGAAGTTTGAGCTGTTCCTGTTCCTCATCAGAAAGGATTTCCTGCGAGGAAGCATACAGTCTTGCGGGGAACCGGAGCGTCAAACGGTTGGGCGGCAGAATGTTTCCGCCGTTGGCTTCCATAAATTTCGGATCCACCTGATAAATGATTTCGTCTTCACCGCACACTTCCAGGATCAGGTTGTTGGGAACCGCCTTGCCGAGGACCGTGGGAACTTCATTGGTGAATTTGTTCGGATCCTGGGGATTGGGCATGAGTTCCACCAGTTCGCGGTCGTTGCCTTTGGTGGTGGTGACCAGCACCGGCAGCGTTTTACCGCCGCGGATGATGGAAAGGTTGGTATCCTGAATGACCAGTTTCACCGGTCTGCCGGGAATGGCAATGGTGGCAAGACGCTGCTGACCGATTTCCAGTTCCCATGTGTGGACTTTATTGGTACGGAGCATGATGGCACCCTGAAGCAGACGGGCTTCGGGATGGGAGGAATCGCGCTGGAACACTTCGTTGAGGTTTTCCATGGCGGAATCATCGTCCAGCATTTCATAATCCACACGGGCGGTCAGGTAGTAGGCTTCCGCCTGATCGTCCTGATTGCGGGATGCCTGAAGGCGTTCCAGCATGGTACGCGCCGTCTGGAAATCCTGCGTGAGGATCAAAAGTTCGATCAGACGGAACTTCGCCATTCTGCCGCCTTCGGTATTGGCATAGCGTTTGTTGTTGGTCAAACTTTCATATTCGATCTTCGCCGCCGGATAGGATTTCTGGTCACGGTAGATATCGCCCTTGCTCAAACCGAGATTGGCAGCATTGGCGGGAGAAAGTTTACCTTCGTCCATCCACATGGTCTGTGCAAGTTCCAGAGCTTCTTTGAACATGCCGCTCTTTCTGCCCTGTTCCACGACCCACAACGCAAAATCAAAATCAAAATCTTTCCATTTGCTGATGAAAAGCGGCATTTTTTCACGCACCAGACTCCATGCCTGAAGCGCGTTGCCTTCCCGTTTCACCTGCTGCGCCACATACAGATCGTATGCCGGATCATTGCGATCCACATTCAACAGACCGGGAATATCCTTGGCATATTCAGACATCTTCAGCGCAAAATGGTTTTTGAGTTCATTGTGATAATTGGATCCACCGGTGATCAAACGGTTCAGGAACGCATATTTGATTTCAGGCGAATTCTTTTCCATTGCTTTGAGAACGCGTTCCGCATTGTTTCTGCCGCGGCTTGCAGTACCGTCCCGGCTCATGCAGACAGCCAATGCGATGGCGGCACGGTTCATTTCCGTTTCAGAGAAATCTTTTGCTTCCTTTTCAAAGAAGGGAAGGATACCTTCTCCGGTGTACCAGTCTCCGGGAGCAGCCTGACCGCGCAGGATGCCTTTCGCAAAAATTTCCAGCATCTGGCGAGCCTGATCCTTCAGTTCCGGCGTGGTGTCATTTCTGGAAATATAGGAATAAAGCAGATTCATCACAACTTGCGGGATACCTGTGTGATTCCATTCTTTTGCAGGCCACTGGGTAAGAATGGGTCTGATATATTTATTGACATAAGCGATTTTTGCAGCATAATCATTGGCAATGGCATCCGTCACAGAAGCCATGGAGTGGAATTTTCTGACCGCAGGATATTTTTTGATCATTTCCACATATTTATCGATCAGCTGCGTCTGCACTTCAGGAGCTTTGCCGAAATAACCGATGATCCCGCGTTCCAGATAGAGATATTCGCCGGTACGGAGCGCAAAATCCACCTGCGCTTCAAGGAGAGCCGCTGCGAAGGATGCGGTGATGTCATTGTAACATTTATTTCTGCTGCTGCCGAATGTATTGTTGTAAATATTCTGCAGATCATATTTGGTAAGATTTGCATCTTTTTCCTTCAGCAGTTTTTCTATTTCATTGAAGTATGTTTTGGAAGTCCACACACCATCATTGATCTGACGGTTCAAGTAAGAGATCGCGACCCAGCCGGCTTTCTTGTAGTCAGCGAAGATACACTTGCCGTCAGCAGGCTCAAACTGATTCCACACAAACTGGTTGGTGTATCCCCAATGGATATCCTTGTTCGACACAGGCAGGGCAAGTGCCAGTTTCATGCTGTCATAATACAGACCGCCCTTGTGATTTTTGCCATCGAGAGCCCAGGAGCGGGCGAGCATATCACTGGTATGACCGCCGGCTTCTTTCATACGGGGCATCCAGGAGGTGATGAGCAGACGCACCGCCGCTTCATCGTTCCAAACTCTCTTGTTGTGTTCCAAAACTTTGCACGCGGTATATTCCAGTGTGTTTGCCGCCTGATTATCCATGGAGGGAACTTTGCCCTTGTAGGCTTTCAGGAATGTCTGCGCCGCAGCATTGAGTGCCGCCACATCTTTACCATCGCACGCAAAAACATTTGCGGCTGCGGTATAGACCGGATCTGCGCCATTGGCACTGCGTTTTGCAATACCGGCGATCTGGGAATTTTCGCTGTATGCCTTCGGCAGGAAGGAGATCAGCTGTTTCATTTTTTCCGTGGTGCCCTGTTTGCGGCTCACATTGTTCAGAAGCGTGGCAAGCAGATTCGGAGCCATGGCGGCTTTGCCGATGACATTTGCCATTTCGCGGGGATCCCAGTTCGTGGCAAGCATGGTCGTTTCAAATGCCTGTGCCGCAGCACCTTCCGCTTTCAGTTCCGCAAGGAGCCATTTCAGAGTCACAGCTGCTGCATCTTTGGAATAGATTTCCGGAAGATTGCCAATGTATTTCGTAATGTCTTCCACACGGACGAGTTTGATTCCGGAAGCGTTATTGAACAGCATATCCACCTGCGCCGGAGTTGCCCCGTTCTGAAGGAGCGTTTTTGCGAAAATCGCCTGTTTTTCCGGAGCATTTTTATACAATTTTGTGCAGATTTCCTGTGCTTCCCATGTATTGCCGTCATAGAAATATTTGCTGTTGCGCTTGGCATTGCCCTTGGCAACCAGTTTCGCCATCTGCACGGGATCTGCAAACTTGCCCATTTCTTCCGGATACGCAGAAATCAATCCGATGAGCTGACGGACTTGAGAATGTCCCGTATGCTTGGTGTCGATATAGAGCGGAACCACAGAAAGAATATCTTTTGCCGCCACTTCTTTTGCTTCGGGAGTAGTGCGGGATTTGATATATGCGTTCGCCGGATTGATGAAAATGGAGTCCTGCCAGGGAATGAGTTTGGAGGTTTCCATGAAACGGCGGGCAGTCACAAATTTTGCGCGGGCATCATTTTCCAGTGCAATATTCATGAAATTATTGAATGTTTCAAAAAGCCAGGAATATTCGATTTTTTCCGGATAAGTGGAAGTGGAAAGAATATTCATCAAATCGGTTGCGTGATTCTTGCTGAAATTTCTTGCAACACTATTCGACCGGAGTTTGTCAAACATATAATTCACAGCGTTGGGCATGGAAAGGAATGTTTTGTCCGGATCGTTGTTGTTGGTCAGCGCGAAACGGACCAGACTCACAAAGGATGCCTGATCATTGTTGCGCAGGAACGTATCCACAGCATAGTAGAAAGAACCGATATTTTCTTTTACACCTCTGCAGGTCACGCTGGCGATGAGTGCATCCACCTGCGGACCGGCGTTCCAGACATAACTGTATGCCTTGAAAAGTTTTGCATCTGCGGGACCGTATTTTTTGGTCTGAAGGAAGGAAACATAACGGGCATAAGCCAGTTTGTCATCGCCGGCGAGTTCCGCGACCTGAGCGCATTCAAAGAAAAGATCCGCATCTTTATTTTTGGTGCGGGCAAGCAGTTTTGTGGCAAGATTCGCTGCGGAAACAGGATTGCCCATGCGCAGATTTGCTCTCATTGCGATTTTCAAGGCTTCCGGGGATGCATCGGTCTTCTTTACTTCCTTTTCCAGAAGTTCAATACATTTTTTGAACTCTTTTCTGTTGTAGCAATCGCCTGCCTGTTTTTCAACAGCGGACTGCTGGGCGAACACCGGTGCAGAAACAAACGCTCCGAGCAGCATCAAAGCTGCAAGATACTGGTTCCGAGTTTTTCTCATGGACCACTCTCCGTTAGTTGGTTTTCTATTTATATACTTCATATTTATTTCACACATAAAGCCGGAAAAATCCGACGATTGCTTTGAATATATACTGCATTTTTGCCAATTTCAAGCAATTTCAAGCATCTTATGCTGTCTTTTTTCATTATTTTTCAATAATTTTGCAAAAAAACAACATTGCTCCAATAGAATAATACACAAAATCTGATTTTTTTCTTACAGTTTGCAAAAAAAAACTGCTGCCATCCCTTGAACGGGAAAACAACAGTCCTTCTCCGGAAAATATCTTTCCGCCGTCAGGCAAGATAGGCTTCGGCGTAACGGCGGAGGATCGCCAGTTTTTCACCGGGCATTTTTTCGATGAATGTGCCGCCTTTGCAGAAACACGCCGCACCGCCGGATGCCGCCGCCCACGCAGCCGCATCCAATGCTGAAATTTCTCCGGGTGCCGCGCCTTCCATGATCTGACGGATCAGAGAAGCCACGATCCCGCCTGCGAAATTATCACCGCAACCGGTGGTATCGCCCCGCCGTTCCGGGTATTTTGCCAGATCTTCATCGGCAAGAGCGGAAACGCCGTAAACGGTCATACCGTAAAGATTTGCGGGATCTTCAGGAGTTTTTGTAAAGAGTTTTCCATTGCTCCAGCCATAGAAATTTTTTGCGCCGTGGGTGATGAAAAATGCAGAAACACCGGAAGTCTGCAAAAATTCCGCAGCTTCAGCAAGCGTCTTTTTTCCGCTGAGGCGCAATGCTTCATCAAAATCCACGATCAGCAGATCGATATAGCGATAGGATTCCGCCGATTCTCCCAACGGCCACGGTCCCGCCGGATCTTTCTTTTCGTTCCGGAAATCGAAAACCGTACTGACAATGTTCAATTTTCCTTCATTTTTCCCCCGCCGCAGCAGATCGGTCAAAGCATCATGGATCGCCGGAGTGAGGGCAGTGGCGGCAAACCACAGCGCGTCAGCCTGAAAAAACTCATCTCCCAGCATTTCCGGAGTGATCTCTCCCGAAGCACCGATCCGGTTGATGAAAGAGCGTTCCCCTTTTCCATTGTGGAACGAGGGATCGGAAAGCACATCGGTGGTGGGCGTACTGCCGCTGAAGACCCGGTAATGAGTCATATTCAGCGGAGTTTTTGCAGCGATCTCACGGAGTGTTTTTCCGGATTCATCATCGCCGCACGCGCCGTAGTAGAAAAATTCAGCATCCGCATCATACAATATCTGTGCCGCATTGATCGCCCCCACAATGGCGGGTCCGCCAAGATTCACGGCATCCGCTTTGCGGTCGGAGGTGATGTCTTTCAGGATCACATTGTACGGAACTCCGGCAAATTTTTCCAGATCTTCGGCAAAGACCAGTTTTCCGGGAGAGATCCCCCCATCGCCATCCTTTTTTGAAAGATAGTTTTTCATGACATCTGCCGAAAAGCTGATATCGGTATAAAGATTGTCCATCAAAGCGCATCCGCAGACATTGATCTTCATTGTTCTGTATCTCCTGTTGAATTGTTTTTGTATCGCCAACATGGAAATAGATACCGTATTCCTGCATTTTTCAACCGCGATCCTGCATTTTTTTTGCAACTTTTCTTTTCTGTCTGTGGTATTTTCCGTTTTCCGTGCTATCTTTAGCAACAGGTGTAAATGTAAAAATGTTTTTCAAGGAGAACAGAAAATATGTTACTGAAGTGTAAACAATGCGGTTATGAAAATCAGATCGGCAGCATTTTCTGCCGGGGATGCGGTGCAAAAGTGGACAGCTCTGCTCTGGATCCGGATTCTCCGGACGCCAGCGCACACCAGAAAGAGGCAAAGAAGCAGAAAGCCATCGAAACGATGACCACGCTGCTGAAACGGGGAGTGACCTGCCTGATCCTGGCATTTCTGATCGTTACAGCGTGTTTCCTCTTTTCGGATGCCGATGCACCCAAATTTCCCGGTAGAGAAAATATAAACACGATTTCGTTGATGGATCGGATCAATAAACGGAAAAATGTGGTCCTTTCCCCCGAAGCCATGACTCTTCTTTTCAAAGAACAGGTCATGGATAATATTGTGGCAAGTGGCGGAAACTATGTGCCGGAAGAAGTTATTTTCCAGTGTGACGGCGCGGCAAAAGATATCCTCAAAATCTATATCCGTACGAAAGTCGCAGGGATCGGCACGGTCTGTACGCTGCGGGGAAAACTCCGCCGCAGTGACGACGGCAGCATTCTTTTTGATGTCCTCAGTGTCCGGCAGGGAAAAGTGAATCTGCCTTTTGCCCGGGAAACGGTAATGAAAAAATTTGATTCCGTACTGAACAGTCAGGCGGTGAGAAATCTTTTCAGAAATGCCAGTTCGGTGCAGTTCATCAACGGCGAACTGCATGTGTCATACGGTCTGTAACCGGATTGATGTGTATTTATGCTTGACAGCGGATTAAAAAAACTATTCCCCTACCAAAGCCGTTTTTTTCAGGTCGGCAGGCAGAAAATACATTACATCGACGAAGGGTTCGGACCCGTTGTGCTGATGATGCACTCCTGTCCCTTCTGGAGTTTTGAATTCCGCGATCTCATCGCAGATCTCTCCCGGGATCACCGGGTGATCGCCATGGATCAGATGGGATTCGGACTTTCCGATAAACCGGAAGACTATGATTACCGGCTGGAAACTCATGCCAATCATGTGGACAGTTTCGTTCATGCGCTGGGTTTGAAAAAATTTTCCATGATCCTGCACGGACGCGGTGCCACCATCGGTATGGCATACGCTGTGCGGCATCCCGACGACATCAGCGGATTCGTCACGTTCAATGCGCAGGCTTTTTCCGAATTCACCCTCCCCTTCGGTCTTCAGATCTGCCGCCTGAAATGGATCGGCGCAAAGATCCTGATGCTGCTCAATATCTTCGGACGGGACATCAAACACCTGCCGCCGGAAGTCCGGGAAAAATATATCGATCCCGTTCCCGGAGTAAATTGCAGATTGCCCCTTCAGCGGTTCATTGAAGACATCCCCTGCGTGCCGGAAGATCTTTCCGCACAAACCATGTTCACCATTGAAAATGCCCTCTGGCTGCTGCTGGAAAAACCAGCCTGTATCATTTGGGCGGAAAAAGACTGGCTTTATAAAAAAAGCGACCGGGACCGCTGGAGAAAATATTTCCCGAAAGCGGAATATCACACACTCAAAGACGCAGGCCGCTGTATCACAGAAGATGCTCCCGGAGAGATCAATGGGATCGTTCGGGATTTTCTTACCAGAAATAAAATTTAACCACAAAGGTGATTTCAGACAAATCAGCCTGAAATCATGTCAACAAAAGGAAAACAAATCATGTTCTTTTGTGCCGATGCCTCCCTTGCCGATTTTCCCCGGATGGATGGGGAAAATGATGATGCACCCCGTTTCCAGCGCGCCATTGATGCCGCACCCAACGGAGAACTCTATGTCCCTGCCGGGATCTATGAGATCGCGCAGCCGCTGTATGTGAAAAATCTCTGCTCCATCCACATGCACAAAAGTGCCATTCTCCGCGCCGTGCAGAAAATGGATTTTGTTTTGCATATCGACTGCGAAAAACAGCATACCGGAAAAGAAAAAGATGCGCCCGAAGATTACAATCTCTTTCTGAAAGGCGGTCAGATCGACGGCAACGGGCTGGCATCCTGTCTTGCATTGAGCCGTTATCATCACTTCACTTTCGCCGATACCACCATCCTCAACGGATTCCCCTACGGCGTCCAGGTGGATGAAAATCAGCATTACGGCTACGAATTGATCGTCAACAATGTTTACTGCAAAACGGTCATCAGCGGTCTTGCCGGAAATGTGGCATTCTATATCTGCGGCGGGGACAGCCATTACACCGATGTGGTGGTGGTGGACTACACCATCGGTTTCCGCTGCGTGGAACACGGTTGGGCAAACCGCTTTACCCGGTGCCATGTCTGGGGCGGACCTGTCCCCCCGGCAAAGGAAGGGGAATACCCGGAAATGCTGAAGGATTCCATTTGTTTCGACCTCAATGTGGGGGGAAATATCCTGCAGGATTGCTATGCGGATACAGGCGCGACCGGATACCGGATCAATGCCTTTACCCGGATGTTCGGCTGCACCTATTTCAGCAATCCGAAATTCGGACTTGACAATATCGTCTGCATTGATCATGTCAGCGGTGAACTTCTGGTCTCCGGCAACTCTTTCCACAAAACAGCTCCGGCGGTGAAACTCTATCAGGGCAGCGGCGAAAATCTGATCTGGCGCGACAATATCACCATGGGTTTCTCTCCGGAAGATCTGCCGGAATTTGCCGGAAACAACGGCACGGCAAAGACGATCCGCCTTGCATAAGATTTGAAATGGGAAAAAAATCGCAAAAAAGATTTGTTTTTCCGGAAAGATGCTGTATATTAAAGAGAAATTGAATTTTTCACAACGAACCGAACAAACAAAATAACGAAAGGTCTAACGATGGTCAGCTACAAAGATCTCGGTCTGGTCAACACCAAAGACATGTTCGCGAAAGCCATGGCCGGCAAGTACGCGATCCCCGCTTTCAACTTCAACAACATGGAACAGCTCCAGGCGATCATTCAGGCTTGCACGGAAAAAGAATCTCCGGTGATCCTGCAGGTCTCCAAAGGTGCCCGCAACTACGCGAACCAGACTCTCCTGCGCTACATGGCTCAGGGTGCTGTGGAATACTCCCGCGAAATCAGCAACGGCAAAGGCCCGGTTCCCATCTGTCTGCACCTGGACCATGGCGATTCCTTTGAACTGTGCAAATCCTGCATCGATTTCGGTTTCTCCTCTGTGATGATCGACGGCTCTCACCTGCCCTACGAAGAAAACGTGGAACTCACCAAGAAAGTCTGCGAATACGCCCACCAGTTCGGCGTGACCGTGGAAGGTGAACTCGGCGTTCTCGCCGGTGTGGAAGATGAAGTTTCCGCCGCTGAATCCCACTACACCAAACCGGAAGAAGTGGTTGATTTCGTGAACAGAACCGGTTGCGATTCTCTCGCTATTTCCATCGGTACCAGCCACGGCGCATACAAATTCACGCCGGAACAGTGCACAGTCGATCCGAAAACCGGTCTGCTGGTCCCGCCCCCGCTGGCATTCGATGTCCTCAAAGCCATTGAAGAACAGCTCCCCGGCTTCCCCATCGTTCTCCACGGTTCCTCCAGCGTTCCCCAGGACGAAGTCAAGATCATCAACGAAAACGGCGGTGCCCTCAAAGCAGCTGTCGGTATTCCGGAAGAACAGCTCCGCGAAGCCGCAAAATCCGCTGTCTGCAAGATCAATATCGACTCCGACTCCCGTCTTGCCATGACCGCCGGTATCCGTAAGGTCTTCGCCGACAAACCGGCTGAATTCGACCCCCGCAAATACCTCGGTCCTGCCCGTGACAGAATGAAAGCCATGTACGAACACAAGATCATCAACGTGCTCGGCTCCGCCGGTCATGCTTATGACAAATAATCTGTGATCGTCAGCTTGATCTGATTATTCAAAAAGCCGTTCCCCCGCAAGGAGGAGCGGCTTTTTTTCAGTCTTCAGTCGGCAGTCTTCAGTCGGCAGCTGGTTTTACCACGGGCAGAGCGGATGAGCGGGGTGCAAAGCACCTTTTGTGGATCGGGGCGGATCCGCCGCACTGACACTTGCTTAATGTCTTGTTTTCATGGGACTTATATGTCTTATAGGACTTATAAAAACTGCAAACCCGGCGCAACCGCCCGTCCCCGTGGCGAAGCCAACCGATAACTGACAACTGTTCGCTGAAGCCTTTTATTTCGCACTTTTCCGGCGGTTGCAATCGCGGCAAAGCATCTGGCAATTTTCATCATCGGTCCTGCCGCCCTGACTCCACGGGGTAATATGATCGGCTTCCATAAAATCTTCATCCACAAATTTATCGCACAATGCACAATGCCCGTTCTGCCGTTCGTACGCTTTCCGTCTCATTGCCGGAGAAAATGTGCGGATATTCAAATGTCGTTCGTCCCCGGTAAGGACATAAGGATAGATCCCTTTTCTGGAAGTGATATCATCATCCATCATCAGATCTTTGATCCGTGTTTCCAGATCGGCAGCATCCAATAATTTATCGCCGAATTTTTTATAGAGCGGTCCCCACTCCACCGATTTCATTTCTTTGCGTTTGACTTTGAAAGTCTTCTGGACCCATTCAATCACATTCCGGTAAAAATTCCACAACGCGTTGGCATTGGGATCATGCTGGTGTACGCTCATATATCCGGCGATATCGCCATCATTGATCCAGTCAAGGGCTGTTTCCAATAATTCCTGACGGATCGCTGAACCGCTGACATAATCTTTGGAAAGGTGCTGCGCTGCGCAGCCGCTTTTACTGAAATAGCGTTTGGCATCTGCAAGCCACGGTCCGGTGTAAACGGCATTGCGTAATTCCTGATCGGTCAATTTTTCTCCGGCAATATTGATCACCTTGAACCAGTCAAGTTTTTCTTTATCGTTCCCCTCACAAAAATAGACCATGACCTTGTATTGCAGGATCTGAGATTGTTCCGTTCGCGTCAGATTCAGAAAAGTCCGCTGATCAACTGAAAAATTACCGCATACATACTGACAGAAACTGATGGTCCGCTGCTGACCATCCAGCAACTCATAAGTCCCGTCATCATTGACCGCCCAATACATGGAATTCAGCGGAAATCCTTTCATGATCGTTTCAATGACCGCGTTCCGTTTTTTCTCGTCATACACAAACTCACGCTGATACTGAGGACGGATATTTAATTTCCCGCCGTAGCCGGATACCCCGTTTTCATCATTGTCCACATAGTCACAGACAATTTCCGCAATAGAAATTTCTTTCAGTTCGATTTTCATGCGTTTTCTCCCGGATTTCAGATTGCAATTTTATTCATTTGTATTTTCACAATAACGGATAAGGATTCTTGCGTATGTTTCTTTATCATTGAGTTTGAAACGATGCCCATAATGCGGATTGTCAGCTATATAACGGTCAAGTCCCAAAATCTCAAACTGTTCCGGATTATATTTATCCAGGAAGGTGATGGGGACACCCATAATGCCATTATAATCGTATGGAATATCTGCCGTTTTATCCACATTGATCGCATCATAATTATCATATTTCGGAAATTCCTCCGGCGTGTAGCGTTTGTAGAGAGCAAGGCGTTCGTGGCGGTGAGGAATATCCAGATTGGTAAACCAGCGGACACCTTTTACGCGAACAAAGCGTTTTCCGTTTTCAGTGATGCGCGAACTTGCGGCGGTGATAGGATAATCATCCGGAATTCCGAATTCACGATCGCCACTGTGGATACTTTCGCCAAGCCACATTTTATTATTTTTGATGAGCGGAAAGATCTCTTTATATGTGATAGCGTTCTGGTTGCCGATGATAATAAACTTTTTGTCATATTCTATCAGCTGTGCCACATATTCGCGGAACAGTGAAAAAGGCGGATTTGTTACCACAATATCAGCTTCTTTCAAGAGAGCGATACACTCATCGGACCGGAAATCTCCGTTTCCTTCCAGAAGGGAGAGTACATTTTTTCTGTTCCGGATCAACAATTCCACATCGGCAAGATCTGTGGCACCGTCGTGATTGATATCAACGACCTCTGTGATTTCCACTTTATAGGGGCGGCGACCTTCCTCTTTCACGGATTCCACGGCAAACAGCGGGAGTTCATCACCCATGATCGGCGAACCATCGTAACAGGTGGCGATAAGTTTTTTCAGTTTGAGCCGCTGAAAATTCATAGCAAAATATTTGAAGAAATTGCTTTCATAGGGATCATCGCAATTACAGAAAACGATTTTTCCGGCAAAGTGTTCTGTATAATGTCTCAGTTCCGCTTCAATATCCGCCAACTGTGTGTAAAATTCATCTTTTTTTGCCTTGTTCGCCTCGTGTAAACCTCTGTTTTTGCTCATATTCCGTTCTCCTGCTGATTGCAGAATCCCGGAACACCGTCAAAAAAAGAGGCACATCCCGAAGATATGCCCGTCCCAACGCCTACCACAGCGCACAAACACACACACAATCAGGACGTGCCATGCAATATGCTGCATGACACGCTGATCATAAAAATGTGTTTGCAGACGTCATGTTTATGAAGTGGTAGTTCAGGGACGGACGTTTACAATCAGTTGTCAGTTTTTAATCGGTTACTTGTTTTTTCTTCTGATGAGTTTTCCTTTCTTCATCACGGTTGAGCAAAAAAGATTCTCCTGTACTATACAGCCAAATCGCGATTTTGCAAATTTTCAGTCCAAAGTTGAAAGTTTTACCACGCGTGTTTTTTTATGGTGAAGTACAGATGGGTACGGATGGGTACGGAGAAAAAACGGTTTTTATATCAGCCCTCCGGTTCTACGGATAAAAAAACTTTTGATTACGCCTCATCCGCGGGGTGCATAGCACCCGACTCTTGGGCGGCTCCCACTACGCGTGCCGCCGGGGGAGAGTCTTCAGTCCGACAGGTCCGACAGGTCCGACAGGTCCGATCCAAAAAAAGCGCTCTGAAGGAGCGCGGGATTTTAGCCTGTGGGCTTGCCCACAGGTTATGGAGATAGTATATCACACGCGCGGCGGGCGGCGTTCCGGCGAAAAATTTTTTCGCCGGAACTGCTTATTTTGCAGGCAGCAAAAATGCTTCCTGCAAAATAAGCAAGCCATCCCGGTGCTGCGGCTGCAGCTCCGGGATGGTGCCGCCCGCCGCGCGTATATGGAGAGGGGGGGACATCCCTGACCTATGGGCAAGCCCATAGGCTATAATCCCGCACGCCTACAGCGTGCGGCAAGCACGCCAGCAAAAAAAGTCTTCAGTCGGCAGTGCAGCGTTAAACAAATTCAGTGCGTGCCGCCAGTGGCAAACAAGCGAAGCGCAGTTGAGCCACCGATCCAAAAAAGGCACAAAGATCCAAGCGAGACAACGCGCCCCCCAAAAAAAGTTTTTTTTACAATATACCACCTTGACTTTTTCATCCGCCGGTGTATAGTAAGTTCCCAGGAAGCAGGATACATTCCCTCTGAACAAAGAATACATTGGAGTCTCAAGACTTTATCGTACGTCGTTAAAAGGTTGGAGCGACTATGTTTCCCTGCTTCTGTTTTTATTTTAAAATTCTTTGCTTTCCACCCATTGATTTCCCTTGACTTTTCCATTCGCAAGGGTATGTTATAGAAAAACAACTTTTTTCAACTCACGGAAAGGATCATTTCTATGGATTTGCTCAAACGCCAGACACCCTGCAATATGCCTGTAAAAGTCGTTCAGTTCGGAGAAGGAAATTTTCTCCGCGCCTTCATTGATTGGATGATCGACGAAATGAACCGGAAAGTCGGGTTCAACAGCTCCGTTCAGATCATTCAGCCCCTCGAAAAAGGGTTGTGCGATATGATCAATGCACAGGACGGACTTTATACCCTCATTCTCCGGGGTGTTGCCGATGGGAAAGTGGTGGAGGATACCAGAGTGATCGAATCCGTGAAGGGCTGTCTGAACGCCTACACCGAATGGGATAAAGCCATAGCAACTTTCTGCGGTGCCGATCTGCGGTTCTGTTTTTCCAATACCACCGAAGCCGGGATCGAATACAAAGCCGAACCCTATACACCCGGCATGACGCAGACAACATTCCCCGCAAAAGTCACCGCGCTCCTGTACGAACGCTTCAAGGCAGGTCTGCCCGGATTGATCTTCCTGCCCTGTGAACTCATCGACAAAAACGGGATCACCCTCAAAAAGTATATGATCCAGTATGCGGAAGACTGGGGTCTGGGTGCAGAATATATCGCCTACATCGAAAATGAAAATATCTTCTGCTGTACGCTGGTTGACCGGATCGTTGCCGGTTATCCCCGCGCCACCGCCGATGCCATTTGCGAAAAACTCGGCTACAAAGACAATCTGCTGGACTGCGGCGAACCCTTCCATTTCTTCGTGATCGAAGCACCCGACGGCGTGGAAAAGGAACTGCCTTTCCGGGAAGCCGGTCTTGATGTGGTCTTTGTGAAAAATCAGGCTCCCTACCGCACCCGCAAAGTGCGTTTCCTCAATGGCGCACACACCTCCACGATTCCCGCAGCCTATCTTGCCGGATTCGATTTTGTGGATGAAGTGGTGGCGGATCCGCTGTTCGGAAAATATATGAAAAGCATCCTTTTCGATGAAGTTTATCCCACAGTGGATCTGCCGGATGACGAAAAAACTGCGTTTGCCAACGCCATTCTGGAACGGTTCGCCAATCCCTTTGCATATCACCAGCTTCTTTCCATTGCGCTCAACAGCATTTCCAAATGGAAAGTCCGTGTGCTGCCCACGCTGCTGGATTATCAGAAGATGAACGGGAAACTGCCGAAACTGCTCTCGTTCTCCCTCGCGGCTCTCATTGCTTTCTACCGCAACGAAAACGGCATCGGCAAAGGCAGGATCAATGCTTATCCGGTAAGCGATTCCCCCGGATTTGCCGCGTTTTTTGAAGCTCAATGGAAGACCAATGGCGGCGATCTGGCGACCCTGACCGATAATGTGCTGAAATGCACCGATTTCTGGGGCGAAAACCTGAACGCGGTGCCGGGATTGGCTGCGGCAGTGACGCAGAATTTGAAAAATATCGTGGAAAAAGGTGTCCGCCTGACCATCGGAGAACTGATCAATGGATAAGAATCTGCTGCAGATCTCGCCCGCCGATAATGTGGGAGTGGCTCTTTCCGGCGAATTGACCGCACATAAATTTGCGCTGCGGGATATTGCCGCCGGAGAAAAAGTCATCAAATACGGTATGCCCATCGGCATGGCTGTGTGCGACATCAAAGCCGGGGATCATGTTCACACCCACAATTTGAAAACGCTGCTCAATGAACATCTGGAATACTCCTATGAACCGGTGGAGATCCACGCGCCCGCAACCGGCCGCAAAGATACATTTTCCGGCTATCTCCGCGCCGACGGTTCCGCCGGGATCCGCAACGATCTCTGGATTATTCCCACCGTGGGATGCGTGAACAGTGCCGCACAGAATCTGGCAAAGGCATTCAATGAAACGCACAGCGATATCAAGGCATTGGCATTGACGCATCCCTACGGCTGTTCCCAGCTTGGCGGCGATCACGAATGTACGGCAAATCTGCTGGCGGCATTCTGCAAACACCCCAATGCAGGCGGTGTACTGGTGCTGGCTCTCGGCTGCGAAAATAATACGCTTTCTTCATTCAAAGAACGGCTGGGGGATCTTTCCGGCAGAAATATCGCTTTCCTGCAATCACAGGATGTGGAAGATGAATTCATTTCCGGCATGGAACTGCTGGAAAAACTTTATACGGAAGCGGCAAAGGAAAAACGCACGGAACTGCCTGTTTCCAAACTCCGGATCGGCTTGAAATGCGGCGGCAGCGATGGATTTTCCGGAATCACGGCAAATCCGCTCTGCGGCAGAGTTTCCGATCTGGTGATCGCACAGGGCGGCTCAAGCGTTCTTTCGGAAGTGCCGGAAATGTTCGGCGCGGAAACGCTTCTTATGAACCGCTGCATCAACCGCACAGTCTTTGAAAAATGTGTTGCCATGATCAACGGCTTCAAAGATTATTTTGTGCGTCACGGACAGGTGGTCTATGAAAACCCCTCTCCCGGCAACAAAGCGGGCGGGATCAGTACGCTGGAAGATAAATCACTGGGGTGTACTCAGAAGGGCGGTCTTTCCGCCGTGGTGGATGTGCTGGATTACGGCGAACCTCTGAAAACTCCGGGTCTGAACCTGCTTACCGGACCCGGAAATGATATGGTGGCATCCACTGTCCTTGCGGCGGCAGGGTGTCAGCTGATCCTGTTCACCACCGGACGCGGCACACCATTCGGGACGGTGATCCCCACACTGAAGATCGCCACCAATACCGCTCTCGCGACCAGAAAGAAAAACTGGATCGATTTCAATGCAGGTGCTTTGCTGGAAGGCAAGACCATGGATGAATTGGCTGATGAGCTGCTGGATCTGATCCTGGATGTGGCATCCGGAAAAACAGAAGCAAAAAATGAAACCGGAAAATTTCAGGAAATCGCCATTTTCAAGGATGGTGTCACGCTGTAATCATGCTGAAAAAACTGATTTTTTGTTGTTCAATTCTGGCAGCTTGTATGCTTTCCGCCGCTCCGGAGTGGAAAGATCTGCCGCAGATCGCACCGGGCGTCAAATTTGATCCTGAAACTGCACCGGCATATCCGGGAATGAAAGTAAGCATCATCCAGCGTCCCGATCAGCAATATCAATTTCTTCACGATACCGCGATCACGGAACATAAAGGGATCCTGTATGCGGCATGGTACAACTGCCCCGCCGAAGAATGTAAAGGCACCAGCGTGATCCGCGGCAGAAAATCCACCGATGGCGGCAAAACCTGGAGTGATATTCAATCCATTGCCGCAGATCCGGATCCGGCATGGCAATATGTCCCCCCTGCATTTCTTTCCGACGGCGGGAAACTTTATCTCCTTGCTCCCCGTATTTGGCAAGGTCAGGAAAAACATCCCGAAACAACTCTGCGGATCTTTGAATTGGACGAAAAAAATAATGTATGGAAACCGTTCCGTACCTGCAAAACTCATTTTCTGCCCAACACCAACGGTGCAAAAATGGAAAACGGCAAACTCATCCTTGCCGGACGCGATACCGTAAAAAATCAGCCTGCAGTGATGATTTTTGATGAGGGGAAAGTGGATGGTAAATGGCGCGTGGTGACCATGACCCCGCCGGACAAACCGGATCTCCCGCAACTCTGCCCGGAATCCAGCCTGACAGTCAACGGAAAAGGCGAACTCACCTGTTATGTCCGGTGCGGCATGATGATCGCATTCTGGGTCTATAAAAGCACCGATCACGGTGAAACATGGCAGGTGTACCGCCATGAGATCCCCGTTTTGAAATCAAAAATGAACTCCGGGAAACTTTCCGATGGCAGAATATACTGGATCTTCAATGTGCGTAAATTCGGCAGAAACCGCCTTTTCCTCGCGCTTTCCAAACCCGGTGAAAAGGTTTACAGTGCGTTTTACACCCTCCGTGCCGACGACGATCCCGCCATCAATGCAAAGCCCCAATGGAGTTATCCCTCCAGCGTGGAATATGATGGCAAACTTTATATCACCACCACCTGCCGCGATGGTTCACCGAAGTATGAAAAGATCGTCAAAAGCGCAGCGGCACTCATCGTCCTGCCGCTGAAATAAGCCTGTTTATTTTGCAGACTTGGCATCCGCTTTCGGTGCGGGGATGGAAGCTGGGGCGGCTTTCGCCTTTTCCTGCGTTTTTTCCGCACTCTGACGGGCTTTTTCCGCATCGCTGATCTTCTTTTCCAACGCGGCAAGGCGTGCTGCTGTATCGGCTTTGGCTTTTTCCGCATCCTGACGGGCTTTCAGCGCATCGGCTTTGGCTTTTTCCGCGTCCTGACGGGCTTTTTCCGCAGAGGCAGCTTTCGTCAGAGCCTGTGCCTTTTCCAGTTCCAGCGTTTTCTTTTCCGCGGCGGATTTTTCTGCGGCAAGGCGTTCATTTTTCAACTGGAGATTGAGTTTATCGGATTCCGCTTTGTGCAACGCCGCCTGTGCTTTGCTTGCCTGATCAAATGCCTGTTTTGTTTCCGTCAGCCGCTGATCGGCGGCACGGACTTCGTCACCGAGGCGTTTCACATCCTCTTGAGAGCGGATCAACTGAAGGGACTGGTCAGCAATATTTTTCTGCAGCTGTTCATTGGCTTGAGCCTGTTCGGATGCCAGATCTTTCATGTTCCGCAATTCCGTATAAGCAAATGCGCCGCCCGCAAGCAGGATCAGAGCAAAAAGCACAAAAAGACACCACATCAGACCGTTTTTTCCGGATTTCTTCTGCGGTACATTTTCTGCGGGAGCAGGCGGCGGGAGCGCATTGGCGGCAGCCTCCAATCGGTCGATTTTTTCCATCATCATCTGAAACTGACGGAGGAGTTCGGCGGCATCTTTCCGGGCAATAATGGCTTCGGGAGAAATGCGTTCGGGGACCTGTTCCTGTGCGGCGGAAGCGTTTTCTTTCTTTTCATCTTCCGGTGAAACCGATACGGGAGCAGGCTTTTCCGTCGGTTCCGGAGAACTTGCGCGCGGATGAACGGCAAAGAGTTCCGAGAGTTTCGATTCGATTTCAAAAGAGGAAAGCCCATCTCCGCGCAATCTGGCAATGGTCTTGAGGACCTCCAGCGAGCGTTCCGTATAGGTCTTGCGTTTCCCCTGCACGGAGGATTCGATATACATGGCATATTTGGTCAGCCAGTCATTCACGGTGGTGCGTTTCACACCCAGATGATCGGAAAGTTCCATCACGGTATAGCGTACCGTTTCTTCGTTGCTCATCCTTGTTCTTCCTTTCTTTCTTCGAGTATGGTCAAAGTCTGTTTGATATCAAGAGCGATCTGCGTTTTCAGGGCATCCACGCCGGAAAATTTCTGTTCACTCCGCAGAAAAGCAATCAATTCCACAGCGAGATCATCGCCGTAAAGATCACAGCCGCAGCCGGAAAGAAGATGCGCCTCCACCCTCCGCAAATCTTTGATCCCGTAGGAATTGAATGTGGGAGCAGCTCCAATGTTCACGATCGCATTTTCCTTTTTCCCATCCGCAAGGATCACCCGTGCGGCATAAACGCCGTTGGGCGGCAGAACCCCGGCACAGACATCAATATTGGCTGTGGGGCAATCCAGACGGCTGGAGGCGACCCCTTCCCCGTGGATCACCTTTCCGTAAAGGGTGTAAGGTCTGCCGAGATAACGCGCCGCTTTTGAAAGATCGCCATGCTGTGCCGCACTGCGGATCGCGCTGCTGGATACCGTTTCGCCCTCTCCTTCCACTTCGTCCACCGCACGGAAAAGAAATCCGTACTGATCCGCAAGACGGGTCAGGAGTGCCGTATCGCCGGATCCGCCTGCACCGAACCGCCAATGGGTCCCCACGCAAACACCACGCAAACCGGACCCGGCAGGTGACAATGTTTCCGCAATGAAACGCTCCGGCGGCAATGCGGCAAATGCACGGTCGAAGGGGATCGTTACGATGGCGCGGACACCGCTTTGAAAAAGACGCTTCTGTTTTTCTTCCGGCGGCAGAAGCAGCTCCGGCGCATGGTCGGGAAAGAGGATCTGACGGGGATGCGGTGAAAAAGTGACGGCTACGGGGACAGAGGAAGTGACGGAAGCCAGAGTGATCAATTCCTCCAGCAGTCTGCGGTGTCCGGCATGGACTCCGTCAAATACGCCGATTGCGACGGAAATATCCGTCATTCCGTATTTTTTGAGTTCATCAATGGATGAAACTGTGATCTTTTCTGTATCCGTCATTTTTCAAAATCCCTCAAGTTTGACGGATGTAATATATCACAGTGAACTCAATTTGTCAACCCGTCATTTATCCGTCATTTTCATTTTTCTTGAAAAAATGACGGATCTTTCCGGCAGTGTTGCCGGATCCAGATCCGGATTCCCCCGGACATCCAGCCAGACGGTTTTCATCCCCTTCAGTTTTTTCAGAGACCGCAATCCGTATCCGGAAAGATCCAGCCACGGGCGTTCCTGAAGACCGGAAGATCTCCGGATCAGTGCAAGGAATTTTTCTGCGATATGGTCCGGCAATTTCCGGTGGGGCAATTTCAGGATCTCCTCCATGACCGCCGTATTATGCTTCCCCGCGAAAAGTTTTTCACAGCCATCCAAAGCCTCATCATATTTTCCCCGATCCCACAAAGCCAGCACCTCCAGCTGTGCCGCAGCAGCCTTTTCCGTAAATGTGGGGCGTTTACAGATCAACTCCCGGGTAAAGGCACTAAGGTCTTCATCCTTCAGGATCAGTACGGCGATCCGGAATGCCTGTATCAGTGCAGTATCGGCAAATCCCTGATCCGGATAAAGTTCCGCCAGACTGATGTATTGAGCAAACGCGTGCCGGTAATCCCCGGAGGCAAAAAAGACATCCCCGCGAAACTCACGGCGGCTGACCAGCGGCTGCGTATGAACGGTCAGTTTTTTCACTTCCAGCGGCCGTTCCGATGATGCCCGGACCGCCACAGTCATTTTCTGCGGAGCCGTCAGCGGCAGCGGATCGGAAACCTGCAAATAAGGGACACGCTCCGCGCCGCAATAAACCAGGATCCGGTCAAGATCACGGATCACATAAAAACGATTGGATACCGCTGTCCGGCAACGGGTCTTTTCTGCTGCAAGCACATGATATGCACCATCTTCACCGCAACGCAGGATCCGGTCGAATCCATCAGAACCGAACCGGATGCAATATCCGGCAGGCAGATCTCCGGCATTTTTCAGCGGCACATTCGCGGGGGCGATCATGCAATCCACCGGCACGATGGAATCGCCGCCCTCAAAGGAAAATTCTGCTTTGATCCGGTCATTCTGAAGAGGATAATCCCACCAGAGCCATTCACCCGGTCCGAGAACCACCGAGCCATCGGCACGGGGCGCGACCGCTCCGGTACTGTGCTGATTGGCGGGATCGGTCTTCCGGTAATATCCGGTATTTTCCTGCAATGAAGAAAGTTCTTTCCACTCTGCAAGGGCATTTTTGTGAGAATCCAGCATATATACCGTTCCTGCGGCAATGAGAAACAGCAGCAGAAGCCCGAACAGCACAAAGATCATGTGCCGTTTCAGAAAAAGGAGCAGTTTTTTCAGGAAGGATGCGTTTTCGGCAACGGTGGCATAACCGCTGATAAAGGCATTGACTTCGTTCCGGATCTCTTTCACGCTCTGATAGCGGTCGTCCGGATGAAGGCTCATGGCTTTCAGGATCACAGCTTCCACGGCGGCGGGGATATCCCGATCCTGAGCGCGCTCCCGGGGCGGAACGATCCTGCCGTTCAGTGTGGCATTGATCCGGTCTTTTACATTTTTTTCTTCCAGCGGATCGCAATAAGTCATCATGGAATACAGGATCGCACCCAACGCATAAATATCTGTCCGCTGATCTTTCTTGCTGTTCTGACCGGCAGCCTGTTCCGGTGCCATATAGCCCGGAGTACCCTTCATGATCCCATCCTGTGTATTGAATCCGGCAACCGGTTCTTCCGGTTCGGATTTGCCATCGTGATTTTCATCCACGGCATCTTTATCCATGACTTTAGCCAGTCCCCAATCCAGGATCAACACTTCGCCAAAATCCCCCAACTGGATATTTTCCGGCTTCAGATCCAAATGGATCACCCCTTTGGAATGAGCAAACGCCATGCCGTAGCAGATTTTGAGAAAGATCCGCAGCATCCGGTCCAGATTATATTCAGCGGTAAATTCCGGATCGCCGGACGCCAGTTTGGAGATGAGAGACGCCAATGTACGCCCGCGCAGCAGTTTCATCGTATAATAAGGCGCGCCGGACGCATCCACCCCGATATCATGCACCGGCACGATGTTGGGATGTTCCAGACTGGCTGTGATCCGTGCTTCCTGCAAAAACCGGTAAATATCCGATTCCGGTCTTGCGGCGGCATCCGGCAGCACTGCCATAGCCACATCACGGGTGGTATCCTGATCCCGCACCTGAAGCACCATTTTCATGCCGCCCTTACCCAATCCTTTAATAAAACGGTATTTCCGGTTCGGTTTCAGGGAAAGACGTTCCACAGATTCCGGATCAAGATCAAGATTTTCCGCTTCGATCGGACGGGCGGGGTCGTTATTGCCATCAATGGAAAAATCCAATTCGGAAGACATCATGCGGATCGTGCCGCCCGATTCCAATGTGGCAAGAGTGAGATCTTCCTGTATAATACTTTTTTCTGTGCTTTCCATCGCATCAGGCTCCTGTCTTT
>JAZNXT010000060.1:0-5831 GCA_045594005.1 Victivallales bacterium | reverse complement strand
AAGTGCGCTTTGCGCACCCCTTTGGACATTTTTCCGATCAAAAAAAGTGCTGAATGTGGTATTTTCACCGGTCACGCACAACTGAAATTTTGTCAAGTCCTGAAACGGAAAAAAAAGGGAAAAATTTTTCGTTTTTTTTGTAAAAAAGGGCTTGCAATCTGCGCTGTATGCTGTAAATTAGCGTTGGAGATGACACAATATATTGTGGTGTGACTATGGAAAACATATCAAAATATTGTGTTTTTTATTGAAACTGAAACCTTTAGCGAAGAATTGAGTTCAGCCGTGGAAAATTTGAGTTACAGATTGCAGAAATTGACTCTTCTGGATTACCCCGGAAAGGTTGCCTGTACCCTTTTTTCTGCGGGGTGCAACTTCCGTTGTCCTTTCTGTCACAATGCGTCACTGGTCACGGGAAATGATGACGGCATGGAAGTGTTCACGCGGGAGGAGATCCTGAAATTTCTGCAGAAACGGCAGGGTGTTCTGGAAGGGGTCTGCTTCACCGGCGGCGAACCGCTGATGACGGATGAAACACTGATCACCATGTCGGAAGTACGCAGTCTGGGTTATTCTGTGAAACTGGATACCAATGGATCTTATCCCGACCGCCTGAAAACGGTGTTGGAGTTGGGACTGGCGGATTATGTGGCAATGGATATCAAGAATGCGCCGGAAAAATACGGTGAAACAGCCGTGTTCAGCAATCCGGCTGTCTTTGACGCCGTGCAGGAAAGCGCGGCTCTGCTGCTGAAGGGGACTGTTCCTTTTGAATTCCGTACAACGGTGGTGGAGGAATTTCACACAGTGGAAGATTTTGATGCCATTGGCAAGTGGCTTCTCTCTCTCGGTACTGCCGATGCGGACAAAGTGAAATTTTATCTTCAGCAGTTTGTGGATTCCGGCGATACCCTCTGCGGCGGCGGACTTCATGCAGTGGATCCCGAAAATATGAATCTGATGCTGGCGCGTCTTCAGGAATATTTTCCCGGTGCCGCATTGCGCGGGATCGCATAACGGTCAAAACGATTATTAAGAAAAGATCAACATATCAAAAAAACAAAGAGTCAAAGGAGAAAGGTAATGTATCAGGTACAGAAACGTGACGGGAAAGTTGTTGATTTCAACATTTCCAAAATTGCAAACGCGATCAAATTGGCATTTGACGCACAGGAAAAACAGAATCATCCCTCTGTGATCGATTTCCTCGCACTGAAAGTGACTGCCGATTTTGAAAACAAGATCAAAGATGGTCTGGTCTCTGTGGAAGATATTCAGGACAGTGTGGAATCCGTGCTGGTTCAGGCTGGCTATGCCGATGTGGCAAAAGCATATATCATCTACCGCCGCCAGCATGAAAAACTGCGTAATGTGAAATCTTCCATTCTTGACTACAAGAAAACGGTGGATGATTACATCAAGATCAACGACTGGCGCGTGAAAGAAAACTCCACCGTGACCTATTCCGTGGGCGGACTTATTCTTTCCAACTCCGGAGCGATCACTGCCAACTACTGGCTTTCCGAAGGTTATGATGAAGAGATCGCCAATGCCCATTGGAATGCCGATCTGCATATTCACGACCTTTCCATGCTTACCGGTTATTGCGCCGGCTGGTCTCTGAAACAGCTCATTCAGGTGGGTCTCGGCGGCGTCGGCGGCAAGATCACCAGCCATCCCGCAAAACCCCTTGCCACATTGTGCAACCAGATGGTGAACTTCCTCGGAATCATGCAGAACGAATGGGCTGGCGCACAGGCGTTTTCCTCCTTCGATACCTACCTTGCACCGTTTGTCAAGGCGGACAATCTGAACTACGATCAGGTGAAAAAGTGTATCGAATCCTTCATTTACGGTGTGAATACGCCCTCCCGCTGGGGTACGCAGGCTCCGTTCTCCAATATTACGCTGGACTGGACTGTTCCCAACGACCTGGCTGAACTCAATGCCATTGTCGGCGGCAAGGAAATGCCCTTCAAATACAAAGACTGCAAAAAGGAAATGGATATGGTCAACCGCGCGTTCATCGAAACGATGATCGAAGGCGATGCCAACGGCCGCGGTTTCCAGTATCCCATCCCGACCTATTCCATCACCCGCGATTTTGACTGGTCCGAAACGGAAAACAACAAACTGCTTTTTGAAATGACCAGCAAATACGGTACGCCCTATTTCTCCAACTATATCAACAGCGATATGGAACCCAGTGATGTCCGCAGTATGTGCTGCCGTCTCCGCCTTGACCTGCGTGAACTCCGCAAGAAATCCGGCGGTTTCTTCGGCAGCGGCGAAAGCACCGGTTCCATCGGGGTCGTCACCATCAATATGCCCCGTATCGGCTATGTGGCAACCTCTGAAAAAGATTTCTTCAGCCGTCTGGACCATCTGATGGATGTGGCTGCCCGCTCCCTCAAGATCAAACGTACGGTCATCACCAAACTGCTGGATGCCGGACTTTATCCCTATACCAAACGGTATCTCGGCACGTTCAACAATCACTTTTCCACCATCGGTCTGGTGGGTATGAATGAAACCTGCCTCAATGCAAAATGGATCCGCAAAGACCTGACTCACAAAGAAGCACAGGAATTCACTCAGAAAGTGCTGAACCACATGCGGGAACGTTTGAGCGATTATCAGGAACAGTATGGCGACCTTTACAACCTGGAAGCCACACCCGCAGAATCCACTGCGTTCCGTCTGGCGAAACACGATAAAAAGCGTTTTGCCGATATCATCACTGCCGGTATGGACGGGGAAGCTCCGTACTACACCAACAGTTCCCACCTGCCTGTGAGTTTTACCGACGATATCTTCAGCGCGCTGGATATTCAGGACGATCTTCAGACCCTTTACACCTCCGGTACCGTATTCCACGCATTCCTCGGCGAAAAACTGCCCGATTGGAAGAGTGCCGCCACGCTGGTCCGCAAGATCGCGGAAAATTACAAACTGCCGTATTACACTCTTTCTCCCACCTATGCCGTCTGCAAAACTCACGGCTATCTCCCCGGCGAACAGTGGAAATGCGACAAGTGCGGCGAAGCTACCGAAGTTTACAGCCGTATCACCGGTTACTATCGCCCCGTGCAGAACTGGAATGACGGTAAATCCCAGGAATTCAAAGAACGCAAGACTTACAGCTCCCGCATCGCTCTCACCAAAGAAATCGGTGCCGCCGCCGAAGCCGCAGTTTCCGCCGAATCCACCGTCGCTCCCGTGATCAGCGTGCCGGATTCTGCTCCGGAAACGGCAGCTGCCGATGGCGATACGCCGGAACTGATCCTCTTTACCACCAAGACCTGCCCGAACTGCAAAATGGCAAAATTCTTCCTGGATAAAGCCGGTTTCAAATATACCGTTCTCATGGCGGAAGATGCTCCGGAAAAAGTAACGGAATACGGCGTGAAGCAGACTCCGACTCTGGTCCTCAATGCCGGCGGCAGCGTGGATAAGATCGTGAACGTTTCCAATATCCGCAAATTTACGGAAGAAGGGGCTCAGTAAGTGAACGGGAAACTGTCGATTTATGACATTGTGATCGTCGGAGCCGGTCCTGCCGGATTGACTGCGGCGATCTACTGCCGCCGCGCCGGAAAAAGTGTGCTGCTGCTGGAAAAAGAAACATTCGGCGGTCAGATCACTCATTCCCCGAAGGTGGAAAATTATCCCGGGTTCCCTGCCATCAGCGGCGGGGAGCTTGCCGATAAACTCATGGATCAGGCGATCCTGCTGGGGGCGGAACTGGATGTGGATACCGTGATCGATGTGGGGGATCAGGGCGAATGGAAGATCGTTGTGACAGAACGGACGCAGTATCTTGCGAAAGCTGTCATCATCGCTTCCGGCTCCAAACACAGAACGCTGGGGCTGCCAAACGAGGAGGAACTCACCGGGAACGGCGTGTCCTATTGCGTGCTGTGCGACGGCGCGTTCTATGCCGGGCGCGAAGTCGCCGTGATCGGCGGCGGCAACAGCGCGCTTCAGGATGCCGTGCTGCTTTCCGATACCTGTTCCAAAGTTACTGTGATCCAGAATCTCGGATTCCTCACCGGAGAAAAGAAACTGGTGGAAATCCTTGAAAGCCGGGAAAATGTGTCTTTCATCTATAATACCGTGGTGGAAGGACTCATTGCCAATGATGATGGAGAACTGGCAACATTGCAGCTGAAAAATACGGAAACGGACGATACCAGTTATCTGGATGTGGACGGGATCTTTGTTGCCATCGGTCAGAAACCGGAAAACAAACCCTTTGCCCGTGTGTGCAAATTGAACGATTACGGCTATGTCGATGCCGGTGAAAATTGTCTGACCGGGACCGACGGTATTTATGTGGCAGGCGATTGCCGCAGTAAAACGGTCCGTCAGATCACAACTGCCACCGGCGATGGTGCCGTTGCCGCGCTTGCCGCATGTAAATATATTGAAATGGAAAGATAAACAGAAAAATGGAACCGCAACCCAAAACCATTGAAGAACATCGCGATTATCTTTACGGGATCGTGCGTCTGAAACTCTTTTTTCTTCATGGATTTCTGAACAAACATCCGGAAGAGAAATTTGCCGATGCCCTGCGCAACCGCGTGGATATTTACCGTAAGACCAGTGCCAACCGCGGCTTGCTCAACCCCACAGAGTTTTTCTACGATGTGGAACCGTGGGTCAGTATGGAATGCAAGGCAGGCGAACTTTTTGAACTGTATAAAAATGATGTTGCCGCCTTTGAAAATGCCGCCTTTGAAGTCTTCAAACCCTCCATTGATGAACGGCTGGAAAAAGATTTTGCCGATAAGAGCGGTCTGGCAGGCTATCAGTGCGGTTCCATCCGCCATGAATACGAGAACCGGCATGATCCGGATACCATCCATTTTCATATCGCCAATGCGGTATGCCCGCATTCCATTTTTGATGATCCCAACCATTTGCGGGATTGTCTGCTCCAGTTGTGCGATCATGTGGAAAAAGATCTCGGCGCGACGAAAGTTGCCTGCGGCACCTGGCTGAACCAGAACCCGAAATGGCTGCACTATTTCCCGCAGGAATGGCGCGATCACATGAGCGCACCGAATACAGATGTCCATTGGCATTACGGTTATTGGGGACAATTCATTTCTGCACGCGGCACATTGAACCGGAAATATGAAAAATATCTCCGTGAAACGGGCGAACTTCCGCATTATCCCTGCGGATCGTGGTGTACTGTTGAATCTTTGCGGGCTCATCTTTTGAGCTTGTGATTGAACGCAAAAGTGTAGAAGTGTCGCGGGAAAAACTTTTTTGAAAAAAAGTCTTTCCCACACCCTTTTCAAAAAACTTTTATCCGCAACGCCTCATCCTGCAAAAACGCAGAATGAGGCGTTGACTCGTAAAAATTTTATAAAAACGCTCTATTTCTATTATGGGGGGGGAGATAAGCACGCTGAAGGCGTGCAGGATTATAGCCTATGGGCTTGCCCATAGGTTCAAAAGGCATATCACACACCACTTGCACGCTGTAGGCGTGCGGGAAGCGTTGTAATTGTTTATTCTGAACGGCGGAGCCGCTCATCCGCTTCGCCTGTGGCAAAAACGGCTGCCGACTGAAGACTGTTGACTGAAGGCTTTTTTAGGATCGGGCGGCTCAACTGCGCTGTCGCGCGTTTGCCGCTTTTTTTTGATCGGGCGGCTCAACTGCACTTTGACTCGTTATGAAAAGAGTCACAAACTTCATTGCCGCTTATGGCGATGAAGTTTGTGCGAACAAAAAGTTTTGGAAAAAGGAGATGGGGTCCGGGGTGCGCAAAGCGCACTCTACTCGGGCGGCTCAACTGCGCTGCCGCGCGTTTGCC